>SOIH01000259.1 GCA_004376895.1 Anaerolineales bacterium
ATTCGCCCTTCCTGAGATCAATCGTCGCCTGCAAAGAATCACCAAAGCTGCTTCTGTCGGGTTGTTGACCGGTGTTGGTCTTCCCATGATTGCTCGCGGAGAAGTCGTCGGTGTGATTTTCATCTTCCGTTCATACCGGGGACACTATTCCGCTGAGGATCGCAGACTGCTTCAAGCATTTGCCTCTCAAGCAGCCATCGCCACCCACAACGCCCGCCTCTACACCGAGGTGGCCAAGCAGAAACAACACCTGGATGCAATCCTAGAATCGTCAGCCGATGGTATATTCATCCTCGATCCCAGTTTGCGCTTCACTAAGTTCAACCTCGCTTGTTCGCGCATGACAGGCTACTCATCTGAAGAGGTCCTCAGCCGCGAACACGCTGAGATCATCCGTTGGCTTCAACGTGAACCCGGCTTATCGCTTGAGCAGGCTGAGGCAGGTGGCTGGCCGCTTACCTCTCAGACGACGCTTTATGTTGAAGGCGACCTGATCACTAAGTACGAAGGGGCGATCAGCGTTGGAATTCGCTATGCGCCAACCATATCTCCTGAAGGACATCTGCTCAGTATTGTTGCCAATATGCGAGATATCACCAAGTTTCGCGAAGCGGAAGAGATAAAGAACACTTTCATTTCGATCATCAGCCATGAGCTACGCACACCAGTGGCATTAATAAAAGGATATGTCGGAACCCTGCGACGGGAAGACGCTAACTGGGATTCAAAAACCGTGCGCGACAGCTTGGCAGTAATCGAAGAGGAATCAGACCGACTGGCAACTTTGATCGATGACCTGTTGGACGCCTCCAAACTGGCAGCTGGAGCCCTGGCTTTGAATCTGTCTGAAGTTATACTAGATTATCTTGCTCAAAGGTTGGCACAACGCTTTGAGACGCAGTCAACTAATCATACCTTCGAGGTCGACTTCCCACCTGACTTCCCATTGATTATTGGGGACGAGCAACGACTAATGCAAGTGCTCTCCAACCTACTTTCAAACGCGGTCAAATTCTCCCCTGATGGGGGCCAGGTTAGCATTCATGGGCAAGTCCGTCCAGAGGAGGTTATTGTTTGTGTGAGTGATGAAGGGCCCGGAATTGCACTTGAAGATGTACCGCGCATATTCGATCTTTTCTACCGCTCGAACGAGGCAGCTCGCAATACTAAAGGTTCCGGTCTGGGCCTCTTTCTCGCCAAAGCTGTCATTGAGGCGCATAATGGGCGAATCTGGGTCGACGATCGCCTCACCGATGGCGCTCGCGTCTGCTTCTCCCTCCCAAGATCTTAAAAATACATTGGCAATAACTTGAGCCTTGCTCTATGACCAAAACCGTGACCCAAATACAATGTCCGAAATGTAAATCACCGATCCATGCTCCCATCGAGCAATTGATCGATGTAGGAGCGGACGCCAGCGCTAAAGCTCGACTGCTATCCGGAAGCCTTAATCGAATTCATTGCCCTGTCTGTGGATTCGAAGGTCAACTAAGCGCACCACTTGTATACCACGACCTGGAACACAAGCTCCTCCTCACTTATTTCCCCATCGAATTAAACACCCCTAAAGACGAGCAAGAGCGCATAATCGGTAAAATAATAAACCAAGCAGTCAATCGTCTTCCCCCAGAAAAAAGGAAGGGATACCTATTCCAACCCCAAATTGTGCTTACCATGCAGAGCTTGATTGAGCGTATTTTGGAGGCCGACGGTATATCAAAAGATGAAATCGAAGCTCAGCGTGCTCGAATGCGGCTGTTCGAGGATCTGGTAAACATGACTGAAGATAACCTTGAAACCTTCATTTCTGAGCATGATGAAGAGCTAGACGCGGCGTTCTTCCAACTCGCCAGCTTTACTCTTCAGGCCACCAAAGATCCTCAAGCACGGGAGGCCGTCAATCATCGCATCCTGCAAGCGTTAAAACTCAGCTCTTATGGCCATAGAATTCAAGCTCAAGAAGCAGAGCTGCGAGCGGCTGTAGAAAGCCTGGGCAAATCAGACGCAGATCTGTCGCGAGAGGATATTCTTAAATTATTAATCGAAGCCCCTAACGATGATCGAGTGGTAGCCCTGGTAAACCTGACACGACCGGCGCTCGACTACTCCTTCTTCATGAAACTTACCAATCAAATCGATGCTTCAGAGGGAGACGAGCAAGAAAGGTTAATGGCGTTGCGGGATCGGATCTTGAATCTTACCCAGCAAATCGACAAGCTTCAGGAGGCGAGGGCCGCACAGGCAGCTTCTCTTCTCAAATCATTGATAGAAGCCAAGGACCTCGATCAAGCTTTACCGGGCGCTATGCCACTTATCGATGACCTATTCATAGCTATTTTACAAGCCAACATTCAAGCGGTGAAAGAGAATGAAGACAAAGAGAGACTCTCAAAGCTTGAAACCATCGACCTTCGAATAAAAGAATTAATTCGCAAATCTCTACCTCAGGGAATTCAATTTGTCCAGGAAATCCTAGCGATCGAAGACGAAGATCATGCTATATCCTTGCTCGAGGCTTCTCCTGATCGGATCGACGATCAATTTCTTGGCGCCCTAATAGCTACCGCTGAACGCCTGGAGGAAACGGAAGAGAGTTCGGACGCCGAACGGGTGCGTAAAATTTTTCGCCATGCCCTACGGCTTTCAATGAAGGCTAAATTACAGGGTGGAAAAAGCCCTACCTAAAATCCCAAACTCTACTTAGATTTTCTTAACCGCACATTGAATACCTAGATGTTCGTCGGTTGCAGGTAGACCGCACCCATGCCCCCTTAACCCAGAAAACCCTCGATGCAATAGCGATCGTTTATTAACCTACCGCTTTCGAGGGACATGGGCAAGAAATGAAGTGTATTATAGGTTCAGGGTCGCCACGCGGGCTGATAATCCCAAGCCGCGTTATCGGTGAGGCGGGTCTGTATTCCGCCGTTGGCGGTCATGATGTAAATGTCGTGATTGGCCGCATCGCGCCACGACTCATATGTAATCCATTGTCCATCAGGCGACCAGTTAGGGTCCGCATTTGGTCCCTTTGTGGTGAGCTTAATTGCGCCATATCCAACCGCATCCCACTTGACCACCCAGATATGGGTATCATCAACCACATAGGCGATAAGGTTTCCAGTTGGCGACCAATCCGGTGAACTAGCCTGTTGATCTCTCGTCACTTGCTTTGGATTTGAACCCGAGAACGAACCATCATCAAATACCCAGTAGATGGTTGGGGAACCAGTGCGCGAGGTATTCATCAAGACTAGCTTATCTCCTCCCGGCGACCAGTTCGGCTGACGATCATAGGCATTGGATCGGCTTATTTGTTGAGCCCCACGGCCCTGTTGGTCAGTTATCCAGATACCCGGTTTGTTATTTTCCAAATAGGTAAAAATGATGCCCGTGTCTGACCAGTCGGCGTCAAACACGCCGCCCAATAACGTAATCAGCGACTGGACGTTATTGCCATCCGAGTTCATGATATGTATCGCCGCATTCGGGTAATGATCAGCTTTCTTCCGACAAGGAGACACGAAAAGTAAATACTCCCCGTTAGGGGACCAAGCAGGTTGACAGGCGCCATCGGGCATGGTTGTCAACTGGATCACATTTGAGCCCTCTACATAGATCAGGAAGATCTGCGGCAACCCAGCCCGTTCACTCACGAAGGCTATCTGTCCTTGTCCGCCGCCACGCGGTGTAGCGTCTGCTGTCGGCGATATCTCAGGTGTTTGCGTGTAATCAGGTGGCGGGGTATTGGTGAGAACCACCGACGGAACCTCTGTTGGGGATTCTGATGGTACCAGAGCAATTACATCCTCTACGGGATACGTGGGGGGTACAGGCGTGATTGTTGGCTCAGAACCATCAAGCACTCCCGCGATGGTCAATAAACCCCATGCCCCAAACGTAACCACAAACACAACTCCGATAATAATCGTGATGAAACGGAAGTTCCTTTTACGTTCAGTAGGTGCTGCTGGCTTCAGCAATGTAGGTCCAGGTTGTACGGAGGTTTTTGCACGTTCTGTCGTTGGGGCATAATCCACTAATGGGGTCGCCACGTCACCGGTCGCGATCTCAGGTTCTGGAGCAAGCGCCTTCAATAACTCTTGAACGGTGGCAAAACGATCTCCCGGTTTGATCGCGATAGCCCGCTCGACAGCATCAGCAACATTAAGTGAAATGGAAGGATTTAGTTCAAGAATCGGCACCAGGCGTTGCTGCCCCATCGCCCGCCCAAGGCTATCAGCAGGAACAATATTGGTGAGCAGATTGTAAATCGTAGCACCGAGAGAATAGATATCAGTACGGACATCGGTGCGACCTCGGCCATACTGCTCTGGCGGCGAAAAACCAGGTGTGAATGCTTTTGCTCCAATAGTTGTGCTTTTTAGGGCATCATGGACTTTTGCCAGTCCAAAATCCACCAGGACAGCCTGTCCTTCAGGTGTGATTTTTATATTTCCTGGTTTAATATCGCGGTGGATTATAGATTGCGGTCGCGTGTGCAGGTAATTCACCGCGTCGAGGATTTCACCCATCCACCTAAGAACATCAGCCTCGGGCAACGGTCCACCTTGTCGTTCAAGAAGTTGACGGGCATCGTCGCCAGGGACATAGTCCATAACCAGATATTGTCCCTCTTCGGGAATAACGAAGTGATCAGTAACACGCGGCAGGTTAAGATGACGAAGTGAGGCAAGTAAAGTCGCCTCACGAAAGAATTGCCGTTCGGCCTCTGGTGATACAAAGTGATTCTCCTTGATGGCAACTTCTACACCAAGGCTCTCATCATGACCACGATAAACCGCGCCCATACCACCACGTCCAAGTTCTTCTACGATGCGGTAGCGGTTATATAGGAGGGTACCAAGTTCGAGTGGCATAGCACTCTCGGGTCCGGGGGTATCAAAGCGTTAAAAGCGACCTTAGTTTATATCCCCGATACTACTCACCTGCAAATTGAGAAGCGAAAGGGTCAACTATATGGCTCTTCAAGCAGCTCATAATAGCCATTGTTCAAGAGGAATGCAAAGCCACTCTCGTTCCAAAGATAAATGCACAGCACGCATCGACCCTGAGCGACACCTTCTTCCAGTGCCTGGCTGATTTATCGCATCAATTGGCTACTTATCCGCAGTGGTAGAATTGTCTATAAAACTGTTTGTTTCTCTGCTCGGGTCAATCGCGACCGCTGTACTTGAAGGACAACTTTACTTTTGCCCGATAAGCACGGACCTTTCCGTCCTCGAGCTGCATGTCCAACTCAACAATCTCAGCGATGCGCAGGTCCCGCAGGGACTGTGAGGCCATATCCACAGCTGCAGAGGCTGCTTTCTCCCAAGATTCTGTGCTGGTACCGACCAGTTCAATGACCTTGTATACACTCTCTCCCATGATAATCTCCTTTCATCTAATTATACGCAACATACTCGCCAGCCGCTCCAGTGGAATCCTTCATTGAGGGCACTGAAAAAACTACCCTCGAGTAGCGGGGAGGGGTATATGTGGGGGTGCGAGCACAGCCCGCACCCCCACATATACCGGTTCCCTTCTCGCGGTTGACCTTTTTTCAGTGGAATCCTTCATTACATTCTTGGATAGAAGCTTCTCATAATTATAGATCGTATCCGGTCTATCAGAATATCCGCGGCCATAGAGATCATCCCTTCCTCACGGCTCACGCGTGCATTGTAATCCAAGATCTCCCCAATCGGGCGTCATATTGCCTGCTGTACCCAGGCGTGTAGGTTCTCGTCAAGTATTATTGCCAGTATTCACCAGAGGTCACTGAACCTGTAGCGCAGTCACGCGGCTGCGGTATAGCCTAATGGTTTTGTACTGCGAAGTCCCGAGCGAAGCCGTGGGTAGAGGTCATGAGCCCTTCGGCTTTGCCGAAGGGCCCAAGCTGTGTCGAGGGGCTCAGGACCCTCAGCTCCGCGGAAAGGGCTCCAGCGAATAGTTAGACCTCGTTAAATCCCAAGTTTTATTAAGGGCAAAACGGTATCCTCAAACCATGGATCGTCACGTAAGAGGCGCAGTAAATTTCTCTGAACTAATGAGATGATTTCCTCTCGCCTGGAATTCCTTAGTTCCGCTATTTTATCTACAACCTCCTCGATCAATTTCGGAGTACCTGGTCCACCAATGAAAGCCTTGGCCCCTCCCGGATTATCTGTTTCTGTCAACATCTGATCAACGGGCACGGATAGAGCAATCTCTTGGATATGCGTTGAATATATAGACTCTACACCAATCGTAAAATAGATCCCCATATCTACCAGTTTCTTAAAGATATCGATTGTCCCTGAATACCAATGAATAATCACCCGTGGAAGCTCGAACTCCTTCAGTAGTTTCAGTATTAATTCCTCTGCTCCTTTGGTATGGAGAATCGCAATTTTATTCTGTTTCTTGCACGCAGCTAAGAAATACTCGAGAACCTTCTTTTGATTAGGGTATTCCGCTTTATCCTCGACGAAATAGAAATCGAGACCAACTTCGCCTATCATTGGGCTACTCTCGATGGCACCATCCAACTCACCTAAACGATCCACATAATGGCTAGCATTCCAAGGGTGAACCCCGAAGATCGGAAGGATATAATCACAGTCTTCAGCTATCTGCCTATTCCTCTCATATGATGGCAGGTCCATTGAGTTGCTTATCGTGAATATATTCCGTTCTTTAATTTCAGCCAAAGCTCGACCTAAAGCTCCTTCGCCTACCATTTCGAATCTATCTATATGCGCATGGGCATCGATCAGCATGTGATTAGTCCTTAGATAAAAAACGGCACATAACGGCTTTGAGCTCCGAAGCCGAAGGTGCCGCTTGTTTTTAACGGCGCCCGCGATCTTTGTGGGGCAGCGAATGGTCAAGTAGTGTTATGGTTATCAAACTCCGGACCAATCTCCGCTTCAATAATCTTCAAAATAATCTCTTTACTTTCAATATCCGAGATCTCATCCCCGGTTGCTTTTGGCATTTAATAATATCCCTTTGCTTCTTCTAGTTTGCCATTGAAACTTAGCGCTCTTGCCATCCCCTCGTGGGCATATGCAATATCGAAGTCTGCCATCTGGTCCCTATGATTCTCTGTAA
>SOIH01000073.1 GCA_004376895.1 Anaerolineales bacterium
TTTTGGTGTGTTGGAGGCGATCGAGAAGGATGCCAACTTATTAGAACGGTGCCTAACCATTCGCTGCCTCGTCCCGAGCGGGGTCAAGGGAGAGCGGACCGCCCGTACCCTTACAGGGCGCTTCGCCGCAGTATGCTTCGCGAGGGATGCAGCGCGATTTAGCAACAAAGTTGTATGATGAGGGTAGGGAGAACAGGTAGCGGTCGGGTATTCCCCGGCCGCTTAGCACAAACCCCACTCCGCTTCGCCTCAGGGGCGCTTGGCGGAACGTGGCACATGCAGCTCAAAACCGTTTTGCGCCCAGCTCTACAGGCGCCATTACTGATATATGCAATGGTTAGAAGTCGAGCATAAAATATGAGATATAAATTCTTGGATTTGGCGTTTTTAGCTATCAGCTTAATGACGGTATTAATTCTTTTTGCTGTTTTCTTTGAACAGATTCCAACCCAAAATAATACATTGGCTATGGACTGGAAAACCTCCTGGGCCTCAATCCGTGGTGGCGATCTTCAGTACTGGCCTATTGACGGTTTACGGTTTCCACCCTGGTCTCTTGTACCACTCTTACCCCTAGGCTTATTACCTATGCAAACGGCGTGGGGAATTCTAGCGGGTGTTGGCGTTTTTATACTAGTAGCAAGTGTGCCTCGAATCGGATCAAAACCAGTTTACTGGATAAGTATTCTTTTACTGGTGATTTCCTTTCCATCGATCCGAAACATCGCAGATGGCAATATGGAAAATCTTGTGGTTGGAGGCGTATTATTAATTCTCTATGGATACTCTTCAAAACATCTTTACGCTGTAGTGATCGGGATACTTCTGGCTACCATTAAGTTACAAGAAGTAACCTTGCTTCTGGTGGTCGTGGCACTATACGTGCTTATGACTTGGACTCCCCGCAATTGGTTGAAAATGGGTTTGTGGTTAACTGGAGCGATAGCTTTATCTCTAGTGTGGCGTGGACAAAGCTGGTTTGTCGCCCTTTTTGGGCTTAATTATCAAAAGTACACCAATAGCATTATTGATATTAGTGTTTCCGCCGCTTTAAGGCGTCTCGGTTTTATACCCTCTTTCGTCATAACACTGTTCTGGATAGCGATTTTAGGGATCACTCTTTTTGTGGCCTGGAAGAGCCGGACGACTCTGTCTCGTGAGAAAGCGGGAATGCTCATTGCGGGTTCACTTCTAATAGCCCCATATGCGGCTGGAAACAGCGTGTTGAGTGTGCTAGCCATCGGGATGATCCCTCTTTTTCAATCAAACCGACTCTTGGGCGGAATCTTAATTGCTTTGGTCAATATTCCCTTTTTATGGTCAACGGACGTACTTTACAATTTTCAGGCTTATTACTGGACAGTTGTTGTATTTTTAATCTGGGCTGTTCTAGCGTGGAGATGCTTCTCAGCCGCTTCTCAATTAAAAGCAGTTGAGGGTACGCCCTTATAGTTTCCCAAGAAAGAATCAGCGGTAGCTAACCCCTGTATGGACGCGACTGCGCATACCCTTCCAAGGCGGTTCGCTGCAGTGTGCTTCGCGAGGGATCCTGTCATGTGGGACAAACTGGGCGGCGTGATTTGGAAGCGATGGACCTGGAAAGGGAATCTTGAAGAGCTATCGAAGGTTCTAGCAGGGGGCTGTCCTTCCGGATACTCCGCTGCACTTCGCGGCCACTCCACTTTGTTCGGGGGCAGATGAACTCAAAACCACTATGCCGATCTCTGTCAATTCGAGGGCAAAAACCATGCTGAAGAAAGTATTACCTCCGACTTACTTGCTGGTGGCAATTATCCTCAGCCTTCTACTTCATTTCACCTTTCCGGTTGCCACTATCGTTCAGAATCCTTTGAATCTGATTGGATTATTCCCTCTTATGGTTGGGGTGGCGCTCAACCTCATTGCTGATCGCGATTTCAAACGAAATCAAACAACCGTTAAACCCTATGAGGAGTCAGGAACATTATTAACAGAGGGAGTTTATCGATATAGTAGACACCCAATGTATTTGGGTTTTGTGTTGATCCTTTTGGGGATTTCTCTTTTTCTTGGCTCTATCTCGCCAAATGTTATTGTCATAATTTTTGCTATCCTAATGGAGATTGTCTTCATAAGAGTTGAAGAAGAGATGCTTAATGAGACATTTCAAGAAGAGTGGCGGCAGTATAAATCGAAAGTAAGAAAGTGGATTTAGGATGGGCTTACGTTATAGCGGCTCTGTCCTACAGGATGCTTCGTGACCCACTCCACTTCGTTTGGGGGTAGATGTCCGCCTGGATACTCCGCTTCGCTTCGTGAAGCTCAAAGATGAGAAGCCTATATTCATACAGAAAGTAAGGAATCATGAAAAGAAACTTCGCATTTATCTCCCCAATATTGTTGCTCTTTCTGATGACTTTAGCTTGTTCGATTTCATACGATCTTGGTGACTCACGGGACGCTGAAATAATTGATGTCGAAGCGATGGAGGGATGGAAGAACACGCATATCAAAGTCGAGGCTGGAGATCTTCTAATGATTACTTACGTGTCTGGTAGATGGTCGCCATGGCCAGGTGAAGAATTCGATGCTATCGGATCAGGGGGAGATCCTCGCTGCAGGTGTAATGTTATGGAGGGGGTTTCCCATGCGGCATTAATTGGTCGTATCGGTGATTATGAACCCTTTTTGGTCGGTGAACGATACCATCATTCCATCGGCGAGAGCGGAATTCTCTACCTCGGAATTAATGATGTTGATCTATATGATAACTCGGGGCGTCTGCAAGTGAAGGTAGAGATCGATGAGTAATAAGTAGTGGGCGAATAACCGCTCTCAGGAGGGGACATGACATACACGAACGGAAACAAAGGATTGCGAGTCGTTCGCTGGATCGCGAGAATCTCTGCAGGGGTTATGGCCGCATTGATTCTGCTTATCTTCGTCGGCGAGGCTCTTGCGGAGGGATTTGAACCTATTCTCCACATGACAATCCGTGAAACAGCAATGATGGCTGCATTCTTTGCTGTATGGTTGGGACTGCTGTTGGGCTGGAAGTGGGAGTTGTATGGCGGATTGCTAACGATCTGTGGGGTGGCAGCCTTTTACCTGCTGGATTATCTATTGTCAGGCACTCTCCCGCGAGGGCCCTTCTTCCTAATCTTCGCGGCTCCAAGTCTATTGTTCATCTATTATGGGTGGCAAACAAGGAAGAAACCGAGGACCGAGATTGGCTAACGAATCTCTGTCCTGTCCCCACCGGGATCCTGGGATAGCCTCCAACGCCACGCTACAGTGCTTCTCGCAGCGCCAAGCTCCGGCAAGCGCAATGTGTGTGTAAGGACCGGGGGCTATCCCACGAACCAGGGACTCCACATCTCGAGGTGTGGGTTTCCAGCAACCAGGTAGGTAGAACTTTGCGAATTGCAATTACGCGTGAAGTAAGCCCGAGTATAGGGCAGTGTAAACTAACTCATCTTTCTCGGCAGGACATTGATGTTGACCTCGCACGAGATCAGCACGCGCAGTATGAGAAGATGTTGATAGACTTGGGTTGCAAAGTTAGAAGGTTACCAGAAGAGCCCAACCTGCCCGATTCAGTCTTTGTGGAAGACACCGCAATTGTGTTGGATAACCTGGCGGTTATTACCCGACCTGGTGCGATCCTGCGTAGAAACGAAACACAAAGTGTTGCTGAAGTTTTGAAGGAGTACCGGACGATGTTTCAGATAATCGATCCAGGCACTTTAGATGGTGGAGATGTCTTGCAGATTGGCAGGACCTTGTTTGTAGGTAATTCAATTCGTTCAAATATTCCTGGGATCAAACAGTTGATGGAGATCGTTGCTCCCTACGGTTATGAGGTTGAAGTTGTTAAAGTAGAAGGCTGTTTGCACTTAAAGTCAGCAGTAACCCTGGTGGGAGAAGAGACTCTGCTTATTAATAGGTCCTGGGTTGACGCGAACTCATTTGAGGCAAGGGAATTCATTGACATCGATCCGAGTGAACCTTATGCAGCCAATGCTTTGTTGGTTGGTGATGGTTTGGTATATCCGGCGAATTTTCCTAAGACATGTCAGCGTTTAGAGGATAAAGGGTATTCTGTAAGGGTTACTGATGTGGATGAGTTGCAGAAAGCTGAAGGTGCACTTACTTGCTGTAGCTTGATTTTTTCGATATGAGTATCTAACCAGAAATGAACTGGAAATCAAACTATTTACTCCGTTAGAGTACAGTGATGTTCTGTTTCTAGTCAGCGGAGCCTATGTCGGCGGATACTTCACCGCATAGGGGGACACCCCGCGATATAACTACCACGAGGGGTGCAATCCGAGCACAGGTTCCCGTGAGCAGCGAGATTTGTCTCTAAGAATTCTGTACATGGAATCTTGAAAAGGAAGTCCATGGCCGATCAGGAGGGCTTCGTGTCTGAATACTGATTTGCACTCCGCAGAGCGAAAAGAAAGTTAATCGAGACATTGATTCCATTGCTTTGAGGTTTAATTCAGCAATTATTCAAATCATTGAGATATGGGAGGTGTTGCATTGAGGACTGCAATCGTCGTGGGGGCTATAGGTGCTTTGGCAACAGGTGTAGCGATTGGTATTCAGGCTACGCTAACCAGTCGAGCAGGTGGCATAATCGGTAACATTCGAACTGGCTTGCTTACCAATTTTCTTGGCGGAGCAGTCGCTGGTGTTGTTATTCTAATTCTGTTCTTGCAACAAGGTTCAGGCAATTGGAAGATCCCGACCACTGCGGTGGGGATGGTCGCCGTATCAGGCATGTTGGGGATATTGATCATCACAGGGATCTCGTTTTCACTTCAACGTGCAGGAGTCGCTGCTGGACTTGCAACGATCATCCTTGGCCAGCTTATCGTCTCCATTATCGTCGATTCACGAGGGATCGGTAATGTTGAGCCTATTCCATTGACGATCCAGCGTGTCGGGGGTTTATTTGTGATGGCTGTGGCCGTTTATTTGTTGATGCCTAGAAACTAATCTGCCTAACGACTGGATGTGGACGCCCTCCATCATGGATGTTGATCGCCATGCTCGAGGGATCGCACAAAACGTATCGGACGGGAAATTATGACATTCACAATGACGGATACGGAAAGGGATACCTTCCTCGCAGCTCTTCATGTAGGGATTATCGGAATATCTGCTCCAAATCGTGGCCCGGTGTTGCTGCCCGTATGGTATTCGTATGAACCCGGGGGCGATATTCAATTCATCACGAACAAGGACGCAAAGAAAGTAAAACATCTAGAGCGAGAGGGGAGATTTACCCTATGTGTCCAAGATGAATCTCCTCCTTATTGCTATGTCAGTGTTGAAGGTCCAATAATCTCTATTGAGGATGCTGATCACGAACGAGACTTAACGCCTATTGCCCGTCGCTATTTTGGTAAAGGAAAAGGCGATGAGTATGTGAATAAGACATCGGGAGAAAAAGAGCTCTTGATTAGGATGAGACCAGCGAGGTGGTCAACGGCGGACTACGGAAAGAATTCCACCTGATGAGTGGCATCGATCTGCGAATTATTCGAGCTTGAAGAATGTATTGAACATGAAGAAGTGGGGTAAACTCTGTCAATGACATTCACAGAACCCAGCTTGAAGCGCTTCATTGCGCGGGGGTAACATTCTTGGCGAAAGGTGAAAAAACATGGATCTAAAACGAGACACGGATCCAATAGAAGGGCGAATACGAGCCATGTGCGAGCGCGTTAATGGTGCTCAGCAAGCGGATTTCTATTATTACAACATACCCATCAATGAACTGCATGGTGGGGCGACGGTTTTGGTTGATGGGCGTGAGATGAGTATGTTCGCTTCGTATAGTTACCTTGGGCTTATTGGGCATCCAAGGATCAATGCAGCCGCTCGGAAGGCGATTGATGACTTCGGCACGGGAACCCATGGTGTCAGGACCCTGGCGGGCACATTGAAGCTTCATTGTGAGATGGAGGAGACCATCGCGGAATTCAAGGGCACGGATGACGCGGTCACTTTCACGTCCGGCTATGTCACTAACCTGACCGCTATTTCATCGTTGGTGGGCAGGCATGATTGTGTCTTCAGCGATAAATTGAACCACGCCAGCATCGTAGATGGATGTTTGATGTCAGGATCAAAATTTGTACGCTTTCGCCATAATGACATGGATGACTTGGAGGCGCAGCTGAAAGAGGCGCCATTCAAAGCGGCCAAGCTGGTGATCTGCGACGCGGTATTCAGCATGGATGGAGATATCATCGATCTGCCGAGAGTAGTAGAGCTTTGCAGAAAATACGATGCGTGGTTGATGATCGATGAGGCACATTCGATTGGAGTGCTGGGCAAGACCGGACGGGGTATTGAGGAGCATTTCAATATGGAGGGGGCCATAGATATTAAGATGGGGACGTTAAGCAAGACTATCCCCAGCGTCGGCGGGTACATCGCGGGAAGCGCCGATTTGATCAAATACCTGCGACATCAATCACGAGCCTATATTTTCTCCGCCGCGCTGCCTCCGGCGCAGGCTGCAGCCGCTATGGAGGCTTTTCGCGTCATTCTTGAAGAACCGTGGCGGGTGAGCAAACTGCGTGAAAACACAAAACTCTTCATCAATGGTCTCAAAGAGCGGGGTTTTGATACGATGAAAACTGAGACCGCGATCGTGCCGTTGTTATGTGGAACGGATGAGAAGGCGTTTGAAATGACGCGTGAATCTCATAAACGAGATTTATTTGTCCTTCCAGTCATCTCGCCGGCGGTACCAGTGGGGTTGGCGCGCTTACGAACGACTGTAACTGCTGGCCATGAACCGGACGAGATCGAGAGAGCTTTGGATATTTTTGAGCAAGTGGGAAAAGAAATTGGCGTTCTTTAGACATCGAGCTGCTCGACATTTTTGATTCATGACTAGGAAACGAATTACGGGTCATCCGGGGGTTTAAAGCTCGTATCCAGTAAACGTCATTGTGTATTTGAATGGCGAAAGAACCAGGACCCGAAAAAAGGTTTTCAGACGTGTGTTGATCCAAAATTCCCCAAACATTTTATATTAAGAAAGAGGATACAAATGAACAGACCCATAATGTCTGCAGTATGTCTTA
>SOIH01000223.1 GCA_004376895.1 Anaerolineales bacterium
AATTTCAAATGTCGGATAGTGCGGCTTAGTGGGGAGGTTGGAGGGATGTGAAGGCTGCCAGTCTACCCGATCGGTGACAAGCGTCTTTGAACCCTACTGCATATCAAAACGATGTGTATCGATCCTACTTCAATTTAATTAATATATTACGGAACAAGGTGATTCCACTCAGATATCAAGATGACGTTCCTGCTTCCCCCAGAACTCATAGTACATGATTAGGTTCACAATAACAATTCAAATAATGCAATATAAAAAAGCCCCTCCTTCTCGCCTTCACGAAAGAGCAGCGTTTGTGTCAGCCCCCCAAGGTTTGGCTCGCATATCTAGTCGAGGGTTTGGCACCCGCATCAGTCATCAGATTGCCCCTACCTGATGTCTTATTATGGCATGGAAGAGGGGTTCGAATCTATGGATCCTTCTCCTTCATCGCTTTAGGATTCGCTAAACCCTTTGGCAGCAATGTGAGACAGATAGGTATCTCTTGGTATTCATGGTTTTTCGAGCTGGAGAGCATGGACAAGTTGTCCGAGATCGTTCTTCGATCCCGCAGATAATCCATCTTGGAGCTGTTCAGGGGATAGATGCGCTTCGAGCTTCGAGATCTCAAGATCTGCCAGATACTTATAGAGTGCGGGCGTCGTCTTCTGGGACTTCGCAAAACCGAGCAACTCCGCGGCACGCGCATGGTGTTTCTGGTGGTTCCACACCGCAGCAATGCCGATTAAGGCGTAGCTGGCGATTGCTGGGAATTGATTCTCGATTGCCAGCGCAAGACCGCGTCTGAAATGTGAATCGGCGCTTTCAAATCTCCCCAGGTCCACTTCAGCAAATCCGATGCGGCAGTAGGAAGTATTGATACCCCAACGGTGTCCGATCGATTCAAAATTGTCTAATCCCGCTTTTGCATATTGCAACGCATCTTCGAATTCCCCCATTCCCCATGCGCTGAGGCTCATGCGGCTCAAAGCATAACCCTGGCCGGCGACATCATTGAACTCGATGAATATGGCCTGAGCTTCTTGGTGATATCCCAACGCCTCTTCATACTCATGGCGTGCATCAGCCCATGTGCCAAGTTTGCTCAGGGTGTAAGCCTGACCCAAGCTGGAGTGTTCACGCTTGCAAAGCGCATACGCTTCTTGGAAGATCTTCCCGGCTCGATCGTTGTCGCCCATCTCATAGAATGTCCAACCCAACCAGGACATACTTGTCGCCAACCCAAAGAGGTCGTCAAAGGTCTCCATTAAGGAGGTTGATTCAGTAAGGTAATCGATCGCTTCGGAATAGTCACTGAATAAAACGCGATAACAACCAAGGGCAAGCAGGCAATTCGCCAACTCATAGGTTAATTCTGATTCGCGCAGAATTGGGAGAATATCCAGCGCAATCTCCTCATGTTCAGATGAACCCAGAGAACTCTCAAACGCGCACTCGAAGGCAGTGATTGCGAGCAGCACATTTGCCAGGGGAGAGCCGAGTTCCATCTTTATGCCATCATCCCTCAAGCCGCGCGAGATCTTTCGAAGAACGTCTAGACCTTCGTGGTAATTTGTGGCCCGGTAGAAAGCGCAGAAATCTCGCATGAATCCAAGCGCCTCGGCTTCCTCCCAATTCCTAAAAGCATGGTTGATTGCCTCTTTGAGATTGCTGATGTCCGGTCGTATCTCATCCCGGAGTTGAGGCATTTGCTCTCGGTCGAGTGCATCTCTGCGTTCATGCAGAAAGTAGGCGAAGTAACGACTATGTTTTTCTTTGACAGCCTGTTGTTCTTCGCTATCAAGGCTTAGCTGCTCTTGGGCGTACTGCCGTAGTAGTCCATGTATATCGTAGCGACCTTCAACGCTCTGCCGTATGAGTGATTTGCTCATGAACTCCGCCAGCATTGTCAAGTTCACACCTGCAACCTGTTCCGCGGCCTGCCGCGAGAAGCCTCCACGGAAGACAGAAAGTCGCTTATAGCCATCGCGCTGGTCTTCACTTAGCAACTGCCAAGAATGCTCAAAAACTGCTCGCAAACTGCGATGTCGTTGAGGTTGGTCTCTCATCGAAGTCGCCAGGAAATCCAGGTTCTTCTCGATCTCGCGGACGATTTCACTGCAGGGCAGCGTAGCCACCCAGGCCGCTGCCAGTTCGATGCCCAGAGGTGAACCATCCATAAGTTGACAGATGCGCACCGCATGCGG
>SOIH01000008.1 GCA_004376895.1 Anaerolineales bacterium
TCCAGAGGTGCGAATTTATCAGCGTAGGTGATCGGGGAAATATCAGGTGCGCACGAAATCCACGAGCTCCCTGCGCAGGCCTGGATTGCGAAGGCGGCGCAGAGCCTGGGCTTCAATCTGTCGCACACGCTCACGCGTTATCCCCATCTTCTCACCGATCTCTTTTAGTGTGTGGACTTCCCCGGATTCAAGACCGTAACGCAAGCGCAGCACGAGCGCTTCACGATGAGGCAGGGTTTCTAACAGCTCCTGCACTCGTTCCTCCAAGATCTCCTGTAAGGTGATTTCTTCCGGAGCAGGGGCGTCCTGATCCTCGATGAAATCCCCGATTACGGCGTCCCCTTCCTGCTCCGTTGGTTTTTCCAAGGAGAGAGGACGCTGCGCAACGCGAAGCATGTAGTCAACATCCTGAGGGGAGACCTCCAGGCATTCTGCAAGCTCCTCCCGGACGGGTTCACGTCCCAATTCCTGCGTCAGTTTGTGCCGGCTGCGCAGCATGCGGTTAATACGATCGCCCATATGAACAGGAATGCGGATGGTGCGGCCGTGGTCTGCGACCAGCCTTGTCACAGCCTGGCGGATCCACCAGGTGGCATAGGTGGAGAATTTGTGCCCGCGTCGGTAATCGAATTTCTTCACGGCGCGCATTAACCCGACGTGACCTTCCTGGATCATGTCGAGCAATGGTACACCGCGGCCGACGTATTTCTTAGCAACGCTGATTACAAGACGGGAGTTGGCCATGATCAGGTGTTCACGAGCAGCCATGCCGTCTTGAATAAACCTTTGGAATTTCGCACGCTGTTTCGGAGAGACCGGGCCCCGCGCAAGATTGTTGCGTACACGACGGCCGCGCTCAATGCGCTTGGCAAGTTCAACCTCTTCATCGCGTGTGAGCAGAGGCACTCTGCCCACCTGGCTGAGGTATAAACCTACCGAATCGCCTGAATCAATTGCGTCGATCGCGCTGACTTCGGCGAGCTTGTTTTCATTTTCCTTTTCTGCCTCGGCTTCCTTGAGCGGAACAGCAGGTTTCTTCTCCGAAACTTCTTCGTCATCAATGATTTCAATACCTGCGTTAAGCAGCATATCGTAGACGCGTTCGATCACCGGGAGGGAAGCTTCGGATTCGGGAAATTGAGAGGCAATGTCATCCAGCGTGATGAACCCCTGTTCTCCCCCGAGTTTGAATAACTGCTGGATTGAGGCTTGCTCTTCTTCCGAGAGCGATACTTCTTTTGTCGCTTCGATCACTTTGTTTGCGAGTAACTCGAACTCATTAATCATACGCAGGTCACGCCCTTAAGATGATCCATGTCCATAAGGAATGGATCAGGATTTTGTACGCTAAACCAATGGAAGGGATAATTACTTGTGGCGAAGTTGGATATTCATAAAGGAGTTACTTCGAACCATGCCTGAGAAACCGTTCCCCACCATGAATATCATACAACAAAAGGATTAATAAATCGTTAATAATCGGGGACTGTCACACGAATGAAACAAGATGTTTTTGAAAACTAGACATGATTGCCCACCCATCGCCGGCCTGTGCATGCCCAATGGATAACTGCTGAGCATGAGTGAGTAAGGGCGGGCTTCTTTAGTGATGAGCTTTAAGGATCCGGTGCTATCATCGTAGATGCATTATCATATGTCTAAATAACGTTGGCTTGGAGCAAGCAACGGAAAATCATTAACGGAGGTGTGGAACGAATGCCATTGACTGAAAAAGATCGTAAACGACGACGCCGACAACGCCGCCAAAAGAAAGTGAAGTTGCTGAAGAAGGAATTGGCGGAAGCGACAGACACCAAGACGAAGAAGAAACTGATTGAGAAGATCCGCCGCTATCAACCTTGGTGGGAAGGTCCGGAAGAGTAGCCCTCGGGGCATGCTTCCCGAAAGAGCAGACTCCTTATCGAGTGTAGAAAATGAACTCATGCCTTGATTGAGATGCAATCTCCCGCTCGATGCGCCCAATACAATCTGGTCCGGATATTGACAGCTCACGTCAGAACGTAGGTGCTCCATGCATACCAAAACCGAAAATCGGTTGCAGCGGTTGATCGTGGTTTCCAACCGGCTTCCCGTAAGCCTGGAGCGAGATGACGGTGGATACATCTATAATCCCAGTGTTGGCGGCCTGGCGACGACTCTGAACGCAGTGCGGGAGGAGACGGATATGCTCTGGTTGGGGGCGCCAGGAATTCATGAGGATAAGCCCAAGCAGCAGGCGATAATCTCCGCGAGACTGTCCGAGGAGTTTGGCAGCGTTCCGATCTTCTTGCCTAGGAAGCAGTTCGACCTCTACTATAACGGCTTCTCGAACGGGACAATTTGGCCGCTCTTTCACTATTTTCCACAATATACACATTATGATCATATAGAGTGGCAGGCATACCAGGAGGTGAACGCACGCTTTTGTGAGAAAGTCCTCGAGGTTGCCCTCCCCGGCGACACAATCTGGGTTCATGATTACCATTTGCTGCTGCTGCCTGCCATGTTGCGCGAATCACTTCCGGATGCGGCAATTGGATTTTTCCTGCATATACCGTTTCCATCGTATGAGATCTTCCGAATGCTTCCCTGGAGAGAAGAGATTCTCAAGGGCTTAACCGGGGCTGATCTCATCGGTTTTCATACTTACGATTACGCACGCCATTTCCTTAGTAGTTTGCTGCGCATCCAGGGATTGGAACAAGACTTTGGGCGAGTGACAGTCGGCGATCGCTCCATTAAAGTTGATACCTTCCCGCTTGGCGTGGACATTAACCGCTATAGCACCGCCTACGAAAGGCCGGAAGTCAAACATGAACTTGAAGCATTACGCCAGCAAGTTGGGGAGCGCAAGGTTATCCTCACCGTAGATCGGCTGGACTTCTCGAAGGGCATCATCCAGCGTCTAAAAGCCTTTGAAAAATTTCTCTCTCGCCATCCGGAATGGTTGGGGCGCGTGACCTTGCTGTCATTGTTGGTTCCCTCGCGGACGCGTGTGCCAGAGTATCAGAACCTAAAAAGCCAGGTTGATGAGTTAATCGGACGTATCAACGGGCAGCTCAGCCAACCTGGATGGGCGCCGATCACCTACCTTTATCGATCACTTCCCTTTGAGCAGCTTATCGCGCTGTATCTCTTGGCGGATGTCACTCTGGTTACGCCCTTGAGGGATGGGATGAATCTCGTGGCTAAGGAGTATCTCATCTCTCGACCGGATGGGACGGGCGTTCTCGTGCTGAGTGAGACGGCTGGTGCAGCGGCGGAATTGGGTGAAGCGATTATAGTCAACCCGCATGATGAAGAAATGCTCGTGGACGCTCTGCATCAGGCTCTGGAAATGCCCATCGAGGAACAAGAGGCGCGCAACACGACCATGCGTGCCCGGCTTCGCCGCTATGATACAGAGCGTTGGGCAGATGATTTCCTGAGTCAGCTTGCAAAGGTGCAGGAGGTGCGCAGACTCCACCTTCCAAAGCGCCTGCATGGGGACCTAAAACAGGAGTTGGTTCAGGCGTATGAGGACTCGGAACGCCGTTTGCTCCTACTTGACTACGATGGGACGCTTGTTCCATTCGCCCCCACGCCTAATAAAGCGAAACCTGACGAGGAACTCATCGCAGTGCTCACGCCGCTCGCACGTGATCAAAAAAACACGATGGTCATCATCAGCGGCCGGGATGCGGAGACTCTCGATGCCTGGCTGGGTGAGGTGGGAATGGATCTCGTTGCCGAACACGGGTTGATGATCCGCCATGCCGACCAGAAAAAGTGGGAACAGGTTGATGATGACATCTCTGATGAATGGAAGGAGCAGTTAAAGCCGGTATTTGAAATGTTCGTCGATCGCACTCCAGGCGCTCTCCTGGAGGAAAAGGGTGCGGCGTTGGTGTGGCACTACCGTCGGGCTGACCCCGGCCTGGGTTCTCAGCGTGCCGTTGAATTGATCGACACCATTGAAGGGTATATCGCCAACACATCCCTGCACATTCTGCAGGGGCATAAAGTGGTGGAGGTAAAACCGAGCACCGTAAGCAAGGGGCGGGCTGCACATCCATGGCTGTCCGCGAAACCACCGTACGATTTCATCCTGGCGGTTGGCGATGATGTTACCGATGAGGCGCTCTTCGAAGTAATCCCTGAATCGGGTTGGACTGTGAAGATCGGAGTCCCCGAGCGGTCGAAGGCTCGATTCTTCCTCTCGGACCCGTCTGAAATGCGCAGCTTACTCAAGGAATTGAGTTAGTCTCTCTGCGGATAAATGCTGATCTTTATTAAAGAGGCGGGTCGACGATGATCCGCCTCTTTTGAACTCGAACTCCGTTCGCGCACTTCAGGTGTCTCCTTCGGGATGTGCACGAGCATCTCCGCTAATCTGCGCGGGTGGACGGGCCCAGTCGAAGATCAACCGGAACTTACATTGTGGCCGTCTCGATCGTCTCACGCATTCTTAGGATCACTGCAAAGGCGAGCCCAAGTGACAGAAGGTAGATTGCGCCGTAGGGAGTCATGAACCCTTTCTGCATTGTGTAGACTAAGACGGTGAAGACGACAAACAGGAAAAGCTGGATATAGGTCCATATGGAAAGCGTACGTAAGTAGTCAGTATCCGTGTTCTGTTTACGAGCTAACCTAGCGAACAAGAGGAACAACAGAGCGAAAAATAGAAACTCGGTAGGCATCATCAACTTGCTCCACCACTCCGGAGGGGTGATACCACCCCAGAAGTTGATCCAAGAAGAAATCGGCCATAAGATTTCTACTCCATTGAACCAGATCAACAGGTCAAGCAGGATATGCATTAAAACGCCTACACCCAATCCAATACCCAGGTTTTTCAATGTGGAGCGCTTGGTGATCGCAGCCACGATGTAGCCCAGAAGGATGATCGCAGCGACGAAGAACAGGCTGTGGGTGAAGGTTCGATGTAATCCTTCTGTAGATTTCCCGGATAATGTAGCGATGGCTACGGCGAGATTGTCGGCATCTGGCAGCAAGTTTCCGAGGACAATGCCGAGCATCAGCCATTTCCGACTTGGAGTCCATTTGCACACTGCCATAGCTACTATGCCGTGTATTCCTGCTTGTGCCATTCCATTCCTCCTTTTTCTTGGTACGAACGATTGGCTACTCAGGTTGCGGGTATCTCAGCTACAAGAGCTGAGTACATCATGACCCAGTGTATATAAAAGCTGAATGTTATATTCTGACGAAAACCGTAACAATCCCAGTGGCTTCGTTACTCTGCCTTTCCTAACATTATTGTTGTTATTAATTCTTTGCAAGTTGTCCCCGTCTCAAATGTTCTCACTACAACAATGGGCTTACCAGATAAAGCATGTAGGCTAGCATTAACTTGAGGAGAGGCTGGTTCTTGAGAACGGTTGGCGTCTGGTTTAAGCTGATGGCGCAGTCGCGGTTGAAGTGTTGGGTCAATTCATCCGACAATGTTGGACTGTTGATTTTCAAACAAAGCTCGAAATTACTGTTCAAACCCTTCTCTTCGATGTTCGCGGAACCGAAGATGATGTCGCCACTTTCATTCCAGGTTATCTTGGAGTGCATGTAGCGGGTGTGGTAACGGAAGATGTGCGCCCCGGCTTGTACGAGCTTTTTTATGGCGACATGGTTGGCGATGTCAATGATCGGAATCCGGGTGCGGTGCGAAAGTAATACCCGGAGGGTAACCCCGTGTTCCATTTGGGAGAGCATGGCGTTGAGGAATTCTTTATTAGGAAGGAAATACCAGTGCCGGAAATAGATCGAGTCATTGGTATTGAGCACCAGATCCAACATCCGCCGGCAGATATCTTTTCTTGAGCCAGGCACGGTGAGCAAAACCTGGGCGTCACCGAACCAGAAGTCAGATAGGTTAATCTCTGATCGCTTCTTCTTGTATTGCTCCATCCCCTTCGCGGAGTTTGCAGCAACGAATTCATAAAGGTCATGCCCTGCTTGTCCGAAATCTCCATCGATCCTCAGATTGGAGTCTTGCCAATCCGTGTAGTAATCCCCCAAATTTGATCCACCGATGAAGAGTGTAGTTTGGTCAATAGCAAGAAGCTTGATATGTAACCGATCGGAAAACGACATCCGCGAGCCGGATGGTTGGAAAATATTGATCTCGATTCCGGCATTTTCTAATCTCTTAAGCATACGAAAATTTTGAAAGATGTTTGTGGGGTGGTCGGTCATGGTGCCCAGTAAATCCACCATGACCCGTACTCTTACACCAGCTTCGCTCTTGGCAACTAAAACATCGTTTATTTTTTCGGTCCAAGACCCTTTGTCGTAGATCAAATACATCATGCTTATGGATTCTTCTGCCTGAGCGATTGCATCCAACAAGTCTTGGTAGAAAGGGATAACTTCTGAGAACAGACGGTATCTATTTTTCATTTTCTCATCAGTTTCGGGGATACAGGGTGGGAGACGAGTGGCTCGCCGGTGATTCTAGTGAGATAGAAGGTGAGCTTGCTGTCGATATTCGCTATCGAGCGGCAAAGCATGGGAGGTTTCCTTTCTCGTATGAAATAAATCAATCCTCTGCATACGTCTTTTATTTAGACCTATCGATAATTCCCCAATTCCATTTCCATAACGAGTGTTCGAACCTAGTTATCATCCTGTCCATCGCAGACCTCGTCGAGCAAGAATACCAACAGCTCACCCAAATTGGCAAACCCTCTGCGCTCCCCTGTTACTGGATTCTCAAGCGAGAATCGCCAGGCACGTTTCCCATCTAGATCCACAGACCATAAGCGCAGGAGGAAAGATCGATACCCTCTTCCCTCGTTAAATTTTTATTGTTCGTCGATGAGCATTGGCAAATCTCGACAAATCTAAACAAAAGGGGGTAATCAAAACGTAATCCAACCGTAAATCCACCGCAGTGAAATGTGAAGAGTAGGCTCTGAACAAGTTCAGATAGATGTGATACAGCAGCGAAGAATAGCAATAGGAGCCATCCTTGAGTCTGGAGATGACAACTCGGAGGCTCCTATACGGACAGTTAAACTACCCAGAACATTCCCTGACCTGCCCGTTCAGGACAGGCTACAACG
>SOIH01000135.1 GCA_004376895.1 Anaerolineales bacterium
CCAAAAACTACCTGCGCGAGAATCCGGATATGGCTTCCGAGATCGAAGCGGGGATTAGGAAAGATGCCGGTCTTGAACAGGACGGCAGCGAAGGAGAAAGGGAAACGAGCGATTGACGCTCGTGTTATCATTATAGTGCTGCGATATCCAATTTATGAAAAGCGCGGTCAAAGCATTGCGAAAGATCTCTGAAATGAGATTTGGCACCGATAGAGAAGAACAACGTTAGGATGGTAGGTGAGAAAAGGTAGGATGTTGCCCTGTGAGAGGGTGTAGCAAAAGCTAACCTGCCCACTCCATGATGCGGTTTGCACGCGTGGAGTGATTCGGAGTCAGATCGTCATTCAGGGATTGGGAAATCCCCTGAGCATTGCTTTGAGCCGCAGCCGATAAGGTTAGCGGTTTTTGTGTTCTCGGGAGGTGAGTGGCGTGGCGGGAGTGATTACCGCCTTGAAATTGCAGCGAAGAAAGAAGAATAGGGTAAGCGTATTCATTGATGATCAATATCGATTTGGAGTTCAAAGAATCATCGCCGCCGGGTTGAAGGTAGGACAGGAATTATCTGAAGCAGATATTGAGCAGTTGAAGGACGAGGATGAGGAGCAGCGCGCTTATGAACGCTCGCTACGCTATTTATCAAGGCGCCCTCATTCTGAGAAGGAAATCGCTAACAAGCTCTCTCGGAACCGGATCGAGATCAAAGTGCAGGACCGGGTTCTAAGTAGGCTGCGAGAAGCATCCCTTGTCGATGATCTTGAGTTCGCTCGAGTTTGGGTTGAGAACCGGCAAATATTTCGTCCAAGAAGCGGGCGGATGCTGAGAAGTGAGCTGCGCGGTAAGGGAGTATCAAAAGAGGCGATAGAAACTGCCCTTGAAGGGTTCGACGAGGCTGAAGCAGCTCTCACCGTTGCTAGGAAAGCATGTAAACGTTACGGTGATCTTTCGGAAGAAGCTTCCAATCGTCGGCTGAGACAGTTCCTCGCCCGTCGCGGCTTTTCCTATGAACTCATATCCTCCACATTATCGATTTTGATGCACGAGGAAAGCGGTTCTGATGAAGAAAGTGAGGTAGAAACGTGAATGGTCCACTGATAATCGGTATCGTAATATCGCTGGTTGCAGGCACGGTTATTGGTTACTTGCTGCGTCAATTGCAGCTTGAGCGTGCTGTGCGTGGCCGTATGGTGGAAGCCGAGCGGATGGTTGACGAAGCCCAAGCGCAGACGAAGGAAATTGAGTTGAAAGCGCGCGATCAAGCGTTGCGTGTGCGCGATGAGGCCGAAGCGGAGATCAGTCGCAAGAGGGGGGAGCTCTCGAAGGAAGATGCACGTCTTCAACAGCGAAGAGCGGAAAATGATCATCGACTCGATGAGTTGGAGAAGCGAGAACAAACGTTAAATAAGCGCCAGAGTAATATAGACCGCCGATCTAATGAGCTGGAAAAACGCTATGCAGAAATTCTCGTCGAACTCGAACGTGTCTCCAGCATGACCCGGAAAGAAGCGAAAGCCCAGCTTCTCGAGGAAATCGAACGGGAATCCCGGGCGGATATGGTCCGGATTATTCGTCAGATCGAAGAAGAGGCACAAGCGGAAGGGGATAAACGCGCCCGTCAATTGATCGCCGATGCAATACAGAGGGTGGCTTCGGACCACGTTTCCGAGGTTACAGTATCCAGGGTCTCATTGCCTTCGGACGATATGAAAGGCCGCATCATAGGTCGGAACGGACGGAACATCCGGGCGTTCGAGCAAACCGCCGGTGTGGATGTGGTCGTCGATGATACGCCTGAGGCAGTCACGATCTCATGTTTCGACTCTGTTCGGCGGGAGGTCGCCCGGCGCTCCATGCAGGCGCTTGTATTGGATGGACGTATCCATCCTGCCCAGATTGAAAAGATCGTGAGCGAACAAAGAAAGGAAGTTGATCGTCTCATCGTGGAGGAGGGCGAAAGCGCCTCTTTCGAAGCCGGTGTTCCCGGACTCCATCCGGAGATCATTAAGAAGCTCGGCCGCTTGAAGTTCCGCACTTCGTATGGCCAGAACCAGCTCGCTCACGCGATAGAGTCGTCACAACTCGCAGCAGTGATCGCCGCGGAGTTGGGCGCAGATGTAGAAATCGCCAAGGCTGGAGGGCTGCTTCACGACATCGGTAAGGCGATGGACCACGAAGTGGAGGGGACTCACGCTTCAATCGGAGCGGATTTCTGCCGCCGCTATGGCGTCAATCCACTCGTGGTTAATGCCATCGAAGCCCACCACCGTGATATTGATCAAGAATCTGTAGAGGCGGTGATTGTCGAGGCGGCGGATGCGATTAGCGGCGCTCGGCCAGGAGCCAGGCGCGAGAGTCTTGAACAGTACGTTAAGCGCATCAAGTCGTTGGAGGAGATCGCAAATTCATTCGAAGGCGTTTCACAGAGTTATGCGCTTCAAGCAGGGCGAGAGATCCGTGTGATCGTCCGCCCCGAGGATATCGACGATCTTGAGTCGACGCGTCTAGCACGTACCGTCGCCAAGAAGATAGAAGAGGGGATGCAGTACCCCGGGCAGATTAAAGTCACAGTCATCCGGGAGACGCGCGCAGTCGATTACGCGAAGTAACGATCCCCATGTGGGGCCTGCTGATTACGATCGCGTTCAACTAATCATTGACATGAAGAAAACAGGCGCCGGTAAATCCGGCGCCTTTGAGTTTAATAACATCATGCTATTTATTTGCCGTTCTCCCGCGGTTGACGGTAGAGAAACCCGAAATTCCCTTCCGGGTAGATCTCACGCAAGCGATCATCCCAGATGAATTTGCTGGATGTGGTTAGGTTGATCAGCCGAGCATCCAGGGAGCGAATCGTTTTCACCATCTTGAGAGTCTTACTGCTCCCGGTCGCGATAGTTTGAAGACGTGTAAATTGGACTCGGTTTCGTGCCTCTCGATGGTAATCAAAATGTGAAGCACTTCCTTCTTCCAGGTCGGAGAGATACGCTCTCCACAGATTCAATCGCATCCCCATTTCTCGTTCTGATTTACGCCCGAGTGCGCTGCGCCATTTATGGAGAATCAAATCCCATTGGTGCTGCAGATTCGCATGCCGCACTTTCTGGCTGGGGTTCATCTCAGCTTCTTGTGCCAGGGATTCGTCCCGAGTCATTAATAACCCCCCGGTGCTGAGGCGGGGGTAGGGGGGCAGATCAGGTTTGGAGCGTTTGGCTAGCGGCCAAAAAATATCCGCTGAGAGGAGAAACTCTTCGATTTCATCTAGCATCGCTTCGAAAAGATCGAGGGTGTAATCAACGGATTGCACTTTATCTCTTTGCTTCGTATAGGGCGGCACCGATCGCGTCGAGGAGCTGGCCTCGGGTGGCAGGCTTGACAAGATATCCTGCAGCGCCGAGCGCGTTTCCCTCGTCGATGTCTTTTTGCTGCCCTTTGGCCGACAGAAATATGATCGGGGGAATAGTTTTATTCTCTTCCGAGAGCAAACGGATAACATCGAAGCCCGTGATCTCGGGCATCATTACGTCGAGGAGAAGAAGGTCAAACGTCCCATTGCGAAGCTTGTTGAGCGCATCTTCGCCGCTGTATGCAAGTGAGAGCTCATACCCGGCAGGACGTAGCGTTAATTCGATGAGCCCGACGGTATCGGGTTCATCATCAACAATGAGTATTCTTGCCTGATTCTTCATTGCTTTCTGCGCTCAATCCTGTGGAAGTATCGCCCCAATTGTAACCTGCGAAAGGTAACCCGCCAAATCCATGCCGCGATAAACCGAGCAGCTTAGGCGCTGTCTGTGGTTCATGCTCGGGACGAATGTCGGTAAACCTGTATAGTTCCTAAGGGCTGCCGTCCTCATCCACATCCAACCCGAAGGCGATCACATCAAACTCGAGCATCGCTGGATCCGCACCACGGGGCAATAAAAGTGACAGTTCGAACTCGCTCGCCTCTCCGGCTTCAAGCAATTCGGCGGGGGTTTCCCAGCCAGCCGAAAGTATAAGTCCCTCACCATTTCGCACTGTCGCATAGATGGAAGGTTCTCGGATGAGCGTATCGTCAGGGTTAATTATCACGCCGCGCAAGAACACTAATGAGCCGAGGATCTCATATTGCGAAATGCTCAACTCAAGCTGCGAGACCGTTTCATAAGGAGACAAGGTGGCAATCCCTTCCACCGATGAGGAGACATTCAACGTGCGCATCGCATCCTCGGAGGTGAGGATTTCCGGAGGGATCCCCCAAAAATGCTGGATGCTGAATGGGTGGATTCCATCGGGTTGTATGGGGAGCGGGGGGCTGATTGGTGCTATCCCAACCAATTCATCCTCGCTCTCTAAAATGAGCATGCCAGAAGCCCATACCCAATCGGAGGAGGGATTATGGATGGAGCCTAAAAAGAACGGCACACCCTGGTCTGTGAATTGGAGCGTTGGCAGCTCTAGAAATTGAAGGTCCGGCTCTGGGGGTGATGTGTCGACGACCATATCCAGGAAGAAGACAAGGTCATCAGGCTCAAAGTCCCCATCGGCTAAAGCGATAAAGGGCGACGATTCGCGCGGGGATATGTGTGTGGCAGAAGCCACAAGAGTAGCATAACCAATCGGTTCTTGATCTGAATCAAGCATGAGAACCGCGAGGTCAAACAACTTCGCCTGGGAGAAGCCGGGGTTCGTGATCTGCCCGAGGATCACTGTATCACCCCCAAGGTTTTTCTTCCAGAATGTGTCCTGGATTTCTCCCTGGACACGTCGAATGCGTGGGATTCGCTCAGCATAGATCTCTGTGGTCGTGTCAGCCACGGCTAAGGTCCCCTTAAAATCTAATACGAACAGCGCCTCCTCATCTGGCAAAAGGCTGGCGGGGATCGCCTGGGCTGTCGCTTGATCCAATCCACTTCCATCTGGACCGAGTAAAGTAACGGTGACTGAAATTCCGCCAAGAGGGAACTCAGCTTTGTTGATCAACCTTCCAATCGCCTGCCACGAATCCGGGCCCTGACCTGGGATCAAATGAAGAGATATGAGTTCGATTTCAGGAGCAGGTGTGGGGCTGGAAGGGATATCGGTCGGGGTTGTAGGGCTTAGGGTTTGTTGTGGATCGGGATTCTGAATCATTCCTGGAAAGGCAGCGCAGGATCCGAGGGTGAGGGCAGCGAAAAGCATGGGAACGAGCAGCCAAGGACCTGGTCTATTCTTTTTTACGGTTTGGGGGCGGAATTGCACATAAAACCTTTTATTTGCCATCCAGGTTTTCCCAGTCAGAATGAGGGAATTAAACCATGAGTTGGATCATTATGCATTACGAATCGAAGGGACAGGGCGGTTGCGCTGAAAGGTCTGTATGTAGTTGTTGCATGTGGGCTGAGAAAAGCCATTATCGCGTGTGCTGGATTGAATTCGACGATCATGCGCTTTGGCAACTGGAGGTAAATGCGATTGTGTCACCTTTCAGCAAGGTTCGGAGGAGAACGCGGACCTTTAAATCCTTGGAAGCCCTGGTCAATAAATTGGAAGGGTCGGATCCACCTGCCGCGCCCACGCGTTGATTCCACCCTTTAAATTCATAACTTTCTGGAAACCTGCGCCGGTTAAGAGGTGCAGCGCTCGCGTAGAGCGCGTCCCTGTTCTACATAAAAGAACGATCTTCTCAGTGTCATCCAGATTTGGCATTCTGGTCGCCATTGAGCCAAGGGGAATTGAATCGGCGTCGGGGAGGGCGGAGATCTGCAGTTCGTGTGGTTCGCGCACGTCGATCAGATGGATGGGTTCATCGGCTGCCAGCCTTTTAGCAAGCTCGGAAGGTTCGATTTCCCAATCGAGTATGCGGCCGCTCCTGTCATTGTCTTGCCCGGGAACACCACAGAAAGCCTCATAGTCGATCAGTTGTGTAATTGAAGGGTTTTCCGAACATACTTTGCATTCAGGGTTCTTCTTCAATTTGACCATCTCAAAGCGCATGTCCAGGGCATCATAGATGAGCAGCGTACCGATGAGAGGCGTCCCGATTTCGAGCAGCAGCTTAATAGCCTCCGTCGCTTGAAGAGTCCCGATCGTTCCCGGCAGCAGGCCGAGCACACCACCCTCGGCGCAAGATGGGATTAGATCCGCCGGCGGGGGATCGGGAAAGAGACATCGGTAGCATGGACCTTTCTCCCCCCAGAATACGCTGACTTGCCCGTCAAAACGCAAGACCGAGCCGGAAACATTCGGTTTCCCGGTCAGGACGCAGAGATCATTAATCAGATAGCGAGTGGGGAAATTGTCTGAAGCGTCGATAAGCAAATCATAGGGTTTGGAAATCTGCTCAGCGTTCTCTGAAGTGAATGGCTCGTCATACACGATGACGTCGACTTCCGGATTGATGTCGAGTAAGCGGTCCCGGGCGGAGAGAACCTTCCGATCACCGACCCGAGAAGTGCCGTGGATAATCTGACGCTGCAAGTTATTGAATTCGACAACGTCGTGATCGACGAGCCCGATTCGGCCTACACCCGCTGCAGCGAGATATATGGAGACAGGCGAACCCAAGCCGCCGGCACCTACGATGAGGATCGAAGAGGCTTTAAGCCTCTCCTGACCCTGCAATCCAACCTCGGGCAGTAGAAGCTGGCGTGAATAGCGCTGAAACTCTGAATGGGTAAGTCCGATTCGTTTGGTGGATGTGTCCTTCATCATATTCCTTTTTTAAATGATCCCAGATTCGATTCGATAGCTTCTCCCATTCTACCCTTGAACGCGTCGATTAGTTTGTGGCTTGGATGATGCGTGATTGGGTATGTGGTCAATTCGTACGCCGTTCAAGTGGAAGAGGGAAGTCTTTGTTTAAAAGCCAGCAGTAAATAGCCCCCACGTTGTTTTATGTTAAGTTGATTAATCTGAGTTTTCTGGGCCAAAACAACATCCATGCGTCTGGGTACTTGAGTCACGTAGTATAGATGTAACTTCCGCTGATATAATGACAAACCACCCATTTGAGAGAACTGAGGCATGCGCAGCCCTATCAGCTTCCGCAGTACGGATGCCAACGAGCAGCCGATAACACGTCAAATTCTACGCCATCTTTCGGTGGCGTTTATCACCGCCGGGATCCTGGCGACGCTTTTCACGGCATGGACACCAGCCAGTCTGAACCCTGGGGAGCTGGCGAATCAATTCGCGGCTGCTCTGGAAGGCGGATCACAGGAGAACGGTCCTTCAGCTTTCGTACCCTCTGCCCCGGATCAGACCGAACTACGAATCGGATTAGTCATCGGGCATTCAGGGATTAACCCGAATACAGGCAGCGATGATCCTGGGTCAGTATGCGAGGATGGCCTGACGGAGTTGGAAGTTAACACCACCGTGGGAAATCTTGCCGCCCGAGCGCTTGAGGCGGCAGGGCTGCACGTAGATATCCTGGAGGAGTTCGACTCGCGGCTCTTTGAATATCGGGCGGTGGCGTTAGTTTCCATACACGCCGATTCTTGCGTCCCAATTAATGAATATGCGACCGGATATAAAGTTGTCAGTGCGCTGGACACCGTCGTTCCAGATAAATCACAACGGCTTGTCGATTGTATTGTCGATCGGTACCATCGGGCAACCGATTTAAATTTCCACGCAGGCAGCATCACACGCGATATGACTGAATATCACACATTCCGAGAGATTCACAGCCAGACACCCGCCGTGATCATAGAGGTTGGATTTCTCTATCTCGATCGGGATTTCCTCACTTCTCAGCCAGAGAAAGCGGCACGCGGGATCGCGGACGGCATACTGTGCTATGTGAATAATGAGCCAGCCAGCCTCCCGTGGGAGACTACGCCATGAGTTCGGCAGATTTAGGCCGACATGATCCATCTCCGGGTCCATCCGCTCGAGCGCATGCATCACTCCGCCGGGGTGACATCTCCGAGGCGAGGAGATATGCGCGCCTTGCGGTCAAGCACGATCCGCATTCTGAAAAAGGATGGCTTACTTTAGCTGCAGTTTCGGAGCCACGCGCAGGGTTGGCATACGCGGCGCGCGCATTGGAAATCAACCCAAAAAGTAAACCGGCGAAAAAAGCGATCCGCTGGCTAGTTCGGCGCCTACCTTCAGGAGAACGAAAAGCTGCGCTGCGGGAAGCGCGGATTCCGGAGGATCTCCTTCCGAAAATTACACCTCTTGAGGTTCTGGCACAACGGCGGATCTTACCCAGACGCGTCTTCATATCCTCGGTGGTATTAACCGTGGGAGTAGGGGTCTGGTTGGGAGGTGCACCCGCCTCCGCTCTGCAGCCGCAAATCTACCAGCAGCCGTTGGCGAAAGCGACGATGACACCGACGCCCACGAATACGCCCACGGCAACACCTACCGCAACGGCGACGCCGACTGCAACGCCTACACCCACGGTAACACCTACTCACGCCCTTTCATACTTCTCAACCTTCAATGTCTCTCTAGATCAATTGGCGGATGAAGGCCGGTGGATCGACGTGGATCTGAGCGAGCAGAGGGTGACTGCTTTCGACGGCGATAATCTTGTAAGGAGCTTCATTGTTTCAACTGGGACTGCAGTTCATCCGACAGTAGCCGGCCAGTTCCGCGTGTACACAAAGCTCTACTCCACCGCCATGGCGGGGCCCGGGTATTACCTGCCCGGCGTCCCATATACGATGTATTTCTACAAGGGTTATGCACTTCATGGGACTTATTGGCATAGCAACTTCGGTGTCCCGATGAGCCATGGCTGCATAAACATGTGGACTCCAGATGCGGAATGGCTTTTTAATTTCGCCTCGATCGGAACGCTCGTATACGTTCACCCCTAAACGGTTCTTTGCCTTACATTGCGCTGTCTAATCTGAATCTCCTACATCTACCATACAAGGTGGAAGAGTCCATGGGTTGGTTGATTCATCAACACCTGGAACTCGCTTCCCCAATATCTCATTGATTTGGTAAGATTCTTCATAATTGATCTCTCAAAGAGATCAGAAGCAGCATTGAGTTAAGCGTTAACATAATTTCCGATTGTCGTTGATCACTTAGCTGTCAGGGATGAATACTGATGATGGCACAACATTCATTATTTGCAGGCTTGATTGTTGATGAATATGACCAGGCGGTGGACGTCGCTCTTGTCGGCGGCGAGTCATTTTATGTCGTCGATGACGACGGTTTCCTCCGCCATATTGAAAGCGAGCATGTCGATCGGCAGGTTCTCGATCATTTGCAGGAGATGGTAAAGGGGCACGAGGACATAATCAGTGAGGGAACGATGAAGATGATCGGTCAGGAGGACATCTTCACGAAGGCTGCGATCGAAACATCACTTCAAAACATGGATGCCCAATTTGATGCTCTGCTCCAGAGTGGTTTACCCGAGGACATGCGTACGTATCTGGGGATGATGGGTTTCCGGGTTGTGATAAACGTGCATGGTGATGTCCTGCGCATAGAGCAGCCTGGAGCAGGGCTCGACCCAGGCGAAGAATATTAGCCAGGTCGCATGTTATTATTAGTGAGGAAAAACGAGAAAGAGATAAAGGCGCTAATAAAGCGCTAACGAGTGTGTAGTAGAATTTTTGTGAACTGAAAAGGGAGCACTTTTTGAGTTATAGCGAGTACATTCTGGACGTTGATGAAGCGACTTTTGAGAGCGAAGTGATCCTTCGATCTCACGAAATTCCCGTCGTTGTAGATTTTTGGGCGCCCTGGTGCGGCCCTTGTCGGATTCTGGGACCGCTGCTCGAGCGGCTGGCGATTGAAGCAGGAGGAAGTTTCCTTCTGGCGAAGGTTAATGTCGACGATAACCCAGGGCTCTCTGTGCGCTATGGCGTCCAGGGTATCCCGGCGGTCAAGGCGTTCAAGCAAGGTCAGGTCGAAACCGAGTTTGTAGGTGCGCAACCTGAACCGGTTGTGCGGAGTTTCATCGGCAACCTGGCGCCAAGCGACGCGGAAGTTGCGGTTGAAAACGCACGCAGCTTACTCGTGACTCATCACTGGGAGCAGGCTGAAGCTAGTTTCCAAGAGATTTACGAAATGGATGAGACCAATGCGCCGGCTGCACTGGGCTTGCTGGAGAGCTTGCTCATGCAGGGAAAAGGCGAAGAGGCTCTGCGCATTATTGATATATTTCCCCCGGGTAATGAATGGGCGACAGCAGAGCGGCACAAACCGCTGGCCGCCCTGCTTGCTGAGGTTGAAGAGAATGGACCGAGAGACCTGGACGACCCGCTCGCGGCCGAGTTATACCAGGCTGCACGCTTAATCGGTCTCGGCAATCTGCCGGCGGCGATGGATGGAATGCTAGACATCTTGCGTGAGCAAAAGGATTTCCGCGATGGCTTACCTAAGAAAGTGCTGCTGGCGCTGTTCGCCATCATCGGCGATCAAGATACGTTAACGCAGCAGTATAGGAACGAGTTGGCTTCCGTACTTTTCTAAACTCTCATCCAAACTATGTGGGTGACCAAACGGATTATGCTGCCCTGCTCAGCCCGGAACTGAACCTCCGGGCTACGTGCTTAAGAATGTAGAAACATCCTCGATGTCAGCCCGAAGGCGTTCTGCGCGGATTGGGTGATGCAGGCTGCGCATTTGACCGGAAGTATAGCTTCCTGACTCTACAAAACGAAGGAGCCCCGTTTGAGATAGCGCCCCAGACAGCTTTAATAGGGGGTTTATTTAGCTGTTGGGCTGGCGAGGATTAAGGTCCCCCAGGTTGTTGGATTGACAACCCTGCGCGTCGATACGCTCGAGACCATGGACTGCCAAGCTGCTACTCCCGGCAAGTCGTTGTCCGAAAGCGAGAGCGCAAATCCGTAGTGGTCGCCTTCAACAGGAGTGATCCCAAACACGGACCATGGTATTTTCGCTTCCAGGTCGTAGCCCGCGGTTGTACGCCGTGCTTTCATTTCAACGGTGGATAAGCTCGTTTGCAGGCTTCGCGGGAACCAGAGGTAAGCTTCTTCATTGAGTGTTCCGAAGTTGCCAGCCGAGAGACCCATCTGGTAGTCATCGGCGCTCATGGTTACAGAGGAGTAGTCGCCGGGTAGATCAACATCGAGGTGAATTTCGACATCATCTCCCTTATACATGTTGTAGCTGGTTGAAATCTGCACGATTGTATCGTCGGTCCGGCTGACGCCGATGTAGAGGGAATTCGCATCCCAGCCGATGTAGTACGTGGCGGAAAGATCGCTTGGACCTGTCCAATTCAAGCCGGCGCCCGGAACGGTTTTTTCTGCGCGATAGGCAGTGGATGACCACTCGTTGAGCACCCCATCGATCACCGGGGCTGCGCTCAGGTAAACCGCAGTCACGGGAGAGCCGTTCGGACGAATATTTGTTGAGATTGGAGTGAGGTCGGGAGTAGCCGTTAACGCCGGATCGGTTGTGGGGGATGGACCGCTTGGTGTGGCGGTCCCCGTTAGAATTAGCGGTGGTAGGATCGGCGGTGTAGTGGTAGCTGTAGGGATCTCGGCGAAGATGGAGGTGTGGGTAAGGTTAGGTGTGGGAAATGTGAAGGGTGTGGGAGCAGATACGCCGGGCAGTGTGCAGCCAACCAGCAAGAGCAGCACAGTACTGAATACAATGGTTCGGATTCCCTTTGCCATGATCAACCTCCGCTCAAGGGTTACACAAGTTTTACCCAAGATCTATACACAGAATCCGATCAGGAGTGCTGCACTTCAAGACTCGATTTGGTGGGGCGAGTGGGAGTCGAACCCACACGAGGTTTCCCTCAGAGGATTTTAAGTCCCCGGCGTCTGCCAATTCCGCCACCGCCCCTTAAGCATATTGTATTCTCAAGCATTCAGGCGTCAAGGGATGTGCTTCCAGGTCTTCGCATCAGAGTGACAACCCAATACCACCACTAAGACTTAGCGCTGGTAACCGCTATGCTATAATCTCGCCCGGAGAGGTTAAATGCATGTTTAAGAATATAGCGAAGGCCATCAGCGGCGATCCCGTCAAAAAGATACTGGATCATTACCGCGAGATGGTAGAAGAGATCAACGCTCTTGAACCAGGATTGCAGGCGCTTTCAGACGAGACGTTAATAGCAAAGACCGATGAATTCAAGGGGCGCCTGCGGCAGGGTGAGACGGTCGACGACTTGCTCGTTGAAGCTTTTGCGGTTGTGCGTGAAGCTGCAGTTCGCACGGTCGGATTGCGGCATTTCGATGTACAGCTAGTCGGCGGGATCGTCCTCCATCGAGGCCAGATCGCTGAGATGAAGACGGGGGAAGGGAAAACCCTGGCTGCCACGATGCCGATGTACCTCAACGCCCTGGAAGAACAGGGCGTTCATCTGGTCACTGTTAATGATTACCTTGCGCGGCGCGATGCACGTTGGATGGGTCCAGTTTTTCACTTTCTAGGATTGAGCGTCGGGATACTGCAAGAAGCTTCCCGAACCGAACATGGCCGGAAGGCGTTTCTCTATGATCCTGCCCTGGAATCCGCCCAGGAGGATGTTCATCAACTGCGTTTGGTCGATCGGAAATTAGCATACACGGCTGATGTGACTTATGGCACCAACAACGAATTTGGCTTCGATTACCTGCGGGATAACATGGCCCGCACGCTGGAAGCACGGTCGCAGCGCGGGCATCATTTCGCCATCCTCGACGAGGTGGACAACATCCTCATCGATGAAGCCAGAACACCGCTGATCATCTCCGGACCTTCACATGACGATCCCGGGCTCTACGTCCAGATGGCCCAGGTGGTTAAAAAGCTCAACGCGGAAGATTTTGAAGCTAGCGAGAAGGACCGGACAGTGGCGCTCTCGGAGATTGGCGAGAACCACGTCGAGCAGCTGCTCAAGACACCAATTCGCGATCCGGATCGCCCTGAGGACATCACTCCGGAGCAGGCGCGCTTACTTGGGCATCTGGAGCAGGCACTCCGTGCAGAGCATCTCTTCAAGCGGAATAAGGACTATGTCGTTCAAGCTGGCCGTGTCATCATTGTGGATGAATTCACCGGCCGCATGATGGCTGGCAGGCGCTGGTCTGATGGATTGCACCAGGCAGTTGAGGCCAAAGAGGGAGTTCGTGTCCGACAAGAAAATGTGACCTATGCCACGGTCACCTTGCAGAACTACTTCCGTATGTACAAGAAGCTGGCGGGCATGACGGGAACTGCCGTGACGGAAGCCGAGGAGTTCAGCAAGATATACGATGTTGATGTGATCCCGCTTCCAACCAATTTGGAATTCATCGCAATGCAGCCAGGTACGGATCTGAAAGAAGTTGCCTATTCTGAAAACGGCAGCAATTTCAGCTACTACACTCGAGTGGATGATCAGGATCAGAAACCGGTCTTTTGGCGCCGCAAAGATTACCCGGATGTCGTTTTCCGAACCGAGGAAGCGAAGCTCCGGGCGGTTACCCTGGAGATCTTGAGGCGGCACACCCAGGGCCAACCGCTCCTCGTTGGAACGACTTCTGTGGAACTTTCAGAACGGCTCTCATCACGCCTGCGGGCAGATGCGCTTCAAACCCTGGCCAATATCCAAATCGTTCGTGATGCTTATTTAGAGGCGCACGATATACCCGATGATGGTATGCGGGTCGATGCTTTGAAACCTCTCTACCAACCGCTTCCCGAGGTTAAAGCCCCTATTCTGCGGCCGTTCGCGCGTGAATTGGACATCTCACTCAATCCCACCCGCGAGGAGAACCTCAAACGGTTATTGATGATCTTGGAACTTGAACCATCGGATCTCGAGAGGCTAACTGAAGCGCTAAAGGGGGGGGTCCCGCATAATGTTTTGAACGCGAAGAAGCATGATGAGGAGTCAGCCATCATCGCTTGGGCAGGGTCCTTGGGCGCGGTGACCATCGCCACAAATATGGCCGGGAGAGGTGTAGACATCAAACTCGGCGGTGAGATCGCAGAGGAAATCCTCGCCGCGGTGAATCGTGTCTTGCGGCGGATCGGGATTCCGAATCCCGCGAACATGAGTATGGATGAGCGACTCGACGCACTGGCGAACGCGGATAGGGATGCAATCGGCATCTACGAAGCAGAAATTGAGCAGCTGAAACGCTTCATAGAGGATAGCAAGCGTGTGTGGGACGTGGGTGGTCTGCATGTGCTCGGTTCAGAGCGGCATGAATCACGGCGCATCGACAATCAGCTGCGCGGTCGTGCAGCCCGTCAGGGCGACCCAGGCTCTTCGCAGTTCTTCCTCTCTTTGGGAGACGAGCTAATGCGGCTTTTCGGCGGCGCTCAAGTGGCGAGTCTCATGCAGCGGTTCAATATCGATGATGCTGTTCCGATTGCGCACAATATTGTGAATCGCACGATCGAACAAGCTCAAACTAGGGTTGAGGGAGCGAATTTTGACACCCGAAAACACCTTCTTGATTATGACGATGTGCTCAATCAACAGCGTGAAGTTTTTTACAATCAACGCAACCGGGTCTTCACAAAGGACAGTCTAAGCGATGATATCGCCTCGATGCTCCGGACAGTGGTTGAAGACCATGTTCACATGGCTCTTGCCGATCCCGAGGGACCCTGGAAGCTGCTTGCGTGGTTGGAGGAGACCCAGCCAACAATCGGGCTTGAGAGCAATGAACCATATCCATCCTTTATGTTGAGTGAGCTCCTCGATCCATTAGAGGGCATCTCCCAACCGGGTGAATTGAAAAAGAGCTTCCTTGAAATCGCTCGAGGATCGTTGGATGCGAATAAAGCTCACTTGCAGCAAGCTATTGATGAGCAATTGACTCGTGCTCTTGAGCGCCTGGATGACCAGGTCGAGCAGCGTGTCGATATCGCAGAGATCGCTGTCGATGCTGCGATCTTTGAAGCCGAAGAAGAAGGGAGAGACATCGACCCACGCGGCTTGCTGGGGGCGGTTGAGCAAGCGGCAGGTTTGCGCATCCAGATGGACGATAAAGCTTTGCAGCAGGTGCGCGAGGATCCGCAAAGTTTCCAACAGCGAATCCGCGAAATGGTTGAGGCCAGTTTCGGCTTACGTATCTGGGTGGGGTTGGTTCAGGCTGTTGAACGCAGGATTGGGGAAAGCTTGAATCTAAAGCCAAGCTTCTCCGCCTCAATCGATTGGGATCAAGCCTCAGAAGACTTGCAAAACGCGCTGGGGAATGTCTGGGACGCTCGCACAGAGCGGATCTTGGGTGAAATCGAGACAGATCTGCAGAATGCCGTACGGGAAAATTCGACGCTCGAAGCGCAGGATCGAATACGTTTTCTGGTGCAGATGAGCTACGGTCAACGCAGCTTTTTTGATCGGAAAACACACCAGCGCCAGTCGGTAAAAGTCGCGCGCCTGTCCTATCCATTCTATGCAGCTAATCTCATCTCCGACAGAGATCCAGACGAGCTAACGGACCAGGTTGTGCGGCACCTTGACGGCGCTCAGGAGTCCTTGAAAAAACTGCTTGGGAACGCAGCATTCTCGCGGCTTGCCGGCTCGAAGTTGGATCAATTGGAATCGCGCACCCAGAATCAATTACGAACCGCATTGGGGCAGGAAGCCTTCGATCAGTATGCTGGGCAAGGTCCACTTTCCTCATTACCAGATGATGTGCGCGAGTCGGTCTCCAACATCTTGGGGAGCCAGGCTTTAGCTCGTGCCCAAAGAGAGCTTTTCCTTTCTGTTGGCGATCGAGAGTGGGTGGATTACCTCACGCAGATGGAGGCGCTAAGGACCTCGATTGGTTTAGAGGCATATGGTCAACGCGATCCACTCGTGCAGTATAAAAGCCGGGCATTCGACCTCTTTAATGTCCTCCTGGATTCCATTCGGGCGGGTGTTGTCGCCCATATGTTCCGGCTGCGAACTACACCGAGTTCTTCAACAGCTGCAAAGCAGGCGCCTTCTCCCAGGCAGCCGGCGGCCGATAAGGACAAGCCCGATAGCACTGCCAAGAAGTCAGGCAAGCGGCGTAAACGCAAGCGTAAACGCTAGTTGTCCTCAAGCCGAATTACCGAGCCTGGCGCTGGAACAATCGCCTTGCCGGTCGCTGCGGATAAGCTATCTCTAGGCGACGTCTACGCCCGCTCTTAACTAGGGTGGGCAGGAAAGCCAGGTGAAGGATTATTCCGCAATGATAGAACAGCGGGTACAGGAACTGCCGAAGGTTGACCTCCATCGTCATCTCGAGGGTTCAATGCGCCTCGAAACGATAGCCGAGATTGTGCGGGAGTTCTCCCTTCCGCTGCCGCAGGACATTGAATCCTTGCGACGGGTCGTACAGGTCGTCGAGGGGGATCCGAAGGACCATAAGCATTTCCTCTCAAAATTTACGAATATCCGTCAAATCTTCCGCTCACCAGAAATCATTCACCGGATCACCATTGAAGCTGTCGAGGACGCTGCACGAGATCAAATTCGCTATCTCGAATTGCGTTTTACCCCAGCCGCGCTGGCTCAATCCGGTGTTTTCGATCTGGAAGATGTGACGCGGTGGGTGATAGACGCAGCAGCAGAAGCTGCATCAGCTCACAGGATTGAAGTTGGGTTGATTGTCAGCGTCAACCGCCATGAATCGCTCGAAATCGCCGATGAGGCAGCCCGAATTGCAGTGGACCATATCCATGATGGTGTCGTAGGGCTGGATCTTGCTGGTAATGAGGTCGAGTTTTCCGCCCAGCCATTTCAGTCGATTTTGGCGAGCGCGAAGCAGGCTGGACTTGGGCTGACCATCCATGCTGGAGAGTGGACCGGTGCGGAAAACGTGCGCCACGCAATTCTTGAGCTGGGGGCAGATCGTATCGGGCATGGAATTCGTGTCCTGGACGACCCGCAAGTTACGTCTCTGGCACGTGAGCGAGGAATTCCGTTTGAGGTGAGCATAGATAGCAATTATCTCACCGGTGTCATCCCCTCGCTTGATGCACACCCGCTCCCACAAATGATACAGGCGGGATTGCGAACTGTTCTGACTACGGATGACCCCTCAATCTTTTGCACTACATTGTCACTCGAGTATCAACACGCCATCGATCATCTAGGTTTGTCTTTAGAGTCGTTAAAGGGGTTCTCATTAACTGCGGCTCAAGCAGCCTTTCTCGACCCCCGCAGGATTAGTCAATTAGAGACGGAATTCGTCGGCATTTTCTGGAGGCATTAGGATCTATGCACAGGATCGGTGAGCTTGAAATCGCAGTCCTTCACGATGGTACTGTTTGGGTGGATGCCGGCGGCCCTTTTGGGTTAGTCCCTCGCAAGCTCTATGAACGCCATATAATGCCAACATCTGAGAACTTGATTCCGATGGTCTTGAACTGCTTGTTGGTACGCTCGCAGGGAAAGACCATTCTGATAGACACCGGGCTTGGGAATAAGCTCTCGGAAGATGCAGCCCTGCAATGGAGATTAGAGAGAGAGGCGGGTGGGCTCATCGAGAATCTCGCTTCTTTAGGTGTAGCCCCAGATGATGTTGATATCGTGATTAATACTCATCTGCATGCAGACCACTGCGCCGGGAATACCAGGCTGATCGATGAAGAAGCACAGCCGGCGTTCCCACGGGCGGAGTATTGGGTGCAGCGGATGGAATGGGCGGAGGCAAGCCATCCTGATGCTCGGACTCGGGGGACTTACTTTGAGCAAAATTTTTCACCGCTTCTCGCACAGGGGCGGCTTAAACTTCTTCATGGCGACACCAAGGTAACCGATGGTGTTCACTGTGTTGTGACTCCCGGGCATACTCGCGGCCATCAATCCGTCCTCTTGCAGGATGGTGATTGGCGTGGTCTCTTTGTAGCAGATATGGCCTCCTACGGCATTCAAATGGCGCGCACTTCGTGGCTCACCGCCTACGATGTCTACCCTTTGGAGAATATTCGCACCAAACAGCGCTGGCAGCGTTGGGTATTGGAAAAGGAAGCCTGGATTTTCTTTCAGCATGATCCCCATATAACAATCGCCCGTCTTGTCGAAGAAGACGGGCGAAAGCGACTCACGCCGATTTATCTGGATTGATGTTTTACTGATCCGCCTCCCATATCGCAACCGCCTCCTGGATGAGCTGTCGGACATCCTCGTCCGGAACGTCGGCGAGATCATAACTCTGCACACCGATTAAGACGCGTGCAGCTCCGCTGGGACTCTCCAGTAAGCGTACACCAAGATGAGAACGACCTGACGAATCGATCTTCTCCTGGAGGATGGCATTTATTTGTTCGATCATACTTGCGGGTTTCGGTTCAACAGCTTCCGGCTCGCGTTCGATTTTTAGCTGCCCCGGTGCATCTTTTGCGACCCAGGTTTGGAGATCTGAGGCGGCATATTCAACACGGGTCCAATCGCTGGATGCTCTGAGGTCGTCGGCGTTGTGATACTCTGTGTCCCCGACCTTCACGATCAACTGCCCGGTCACTTCATCGCGGAGGAGCGTTGCGATGGATATCTGGGGACCAGCTTGCGGCCGCAAGTCTGGTTCGCCGGTTTTCTCCACTTCGTCTTCTCCCATGTCGGAGGACATAACCTCCGATCCGGAGTGAAGATCCCCCATAGGGGGCTGCTCAGGAGTGATCTCATCTGTTGTCTCGAGATCATCCTGCTCGGTTGAGATTAGTACATCAGCCGGCAGTTTAGGGATCTCGCTGGAGATATCTTCGTCATCCGACGCCAAAGGATCCGGATCGCCAGTTATGATCCCCGTTGCTTCGGGCTCCTCTCCACCATTTGCCTCAGCCGTGGATTCTAGCTCCTTGGCCGATCTACCGCCTGAGATTACCCAATAGGCCACCACCGCTAAAAGAATGCCGGCGGCGATTAATAAGACTCCGATCATCAATTGGCTGCTCATAGTTGATCCTCCGACTGGCAGCGTGGACAGAAGTGCGTGCCACGTCCTCCGACGACTGTGCGCTGGATCTGCGTGCCGCATTTGAAACAGGGTTCCCCTTCCCGTTTATATACACGAAAGTGGCGTTGGAAGTCACCCCCACGAAAGACCCAGTCGATGCTGGCGCCGTTGTGGCGTATGCCCATATTGAGTGACTCACGAATGCTCCTCCAGAGTCGTTTGACCTCGACCTTTGTAAGGCTGTCACTTCTCCTAAGCGGGTGGAGACCGGCTTGATGCAGAGCTTCATCCGTGTAGATATTTCCCAATCCAGCAAGGAAGGATTGATCCAGAAGGAGAGGCTTCAGGTTTCGCTTTCGTGCATGGAGCATATTCGCGAGTCGATCATGTGTAAAGTCTGGAGCGAGAGGCTCGGGTCCTAACCGCCCCAGGACCACTTCGGGATCCTCGTACAGGCTCACCCGGCCGAATTTTCTGGCGTCGCTGAAACGCAGGTCCCAGCCATTATCCAGGCTGAATATCGTATGATCGAAACGATCTTTCGGGTCCTGGCTGGGAGCCAGGCGCAGGTCGCCGCTCATGCGCAGGTGGATCAGGAGAGTCTCGTGATCGAGTGGGAAGACGAGGTACTTGCCGCGTCGCTTGACGTCAACGATTTCGCGGTTTTGAATCCGCCTGTTGAAGGTGTGTAAGGAGGGGTGTGCGACGTGCCGCGGCCAGTCGGTGGAGAAGCTGACAATGCGCTGACCCGGGATCGGCGGCGAGCCATTCCCCTCACGAAGGTTTCTCGCAATCGTTTCGACTTCTGGCAGTTCGGGCATTGTAGGCGATTATACATGCCAGGTTTACGCGGGCAAGACAGAATAAGGTAAGTGGAAGTTGATTCGGTTGATCCTCACCCGCTGATAAGAAGCGAGTGCCAGGCTTTCAGCCACCCCTGCAATCCACAGGCTATTTCACTCATCTCAAATATGGGTCTTCGGGAAACGTAGTAGGCTGTCTTGGACGGACAGCCGCCCCATTCGATACTTCTCTTTCTTATCAAGATTATTAAACCGATACGATTGATTTGCAAGCCGCTACTCAAGACAGCATGGTCAGCACCATGCGCAGGTTAGCACGCGCTGGATCTGGCAGGTTTCGTCCCAACCCAGTCCACCTCAATTTCTCCCATTGCGCCCAACCGCTCACACAGCTCTCCCGTGTGCTGTTGTATATGCCGTATGTTGTAAATCTGAAGCTCCAGTTTGTCGAATGGCAGCCAATGGAATCCCGACTCAGCATCCAAATCCAAGAAAGTCACTCGTTCTTCCACATGCTCCCAGCATAGCTCATGATATGCAAGGATTTCCTCTTTACTATATGGCTCCTCTGTTGTTGACTCCCCTTCAGATGACCCAAGCGATACGCAGCTCTTCCTATGCTTCTCCCATGGGACGAAGTCCTCTTCGGAGGGCTGCAAGTAGAAGTGAGTGTAGAAAAGCACGTGAAAGGCGATGTGCCAGAACGGGTTCTTGTACTCAGGACTGTGCCAGAGAGCTTCAGGGCATTCCACTATTGCATGCTTCAGCATCTCAAGAGATGCGCGGTATTGGGATTTGATGGTCTCCTTTGTTCCCATGTTTACTCCTTCGCCGTTCCTTGCGGCATCCTCATTGATTCCCTTGAAGATTCCAGGCGCCAGCGCGTGATGAAGGTCTTGAGTTTCCCGAAGCGCAGCGAAGTATCTATCCAGAGGGACAGCTGCTCCGCGGGGTCGGCTGACGAAGAGCCCAGTGATTTACTGGGGGAGAAAATGGTTATGCGGAGCGATCTAAGAATTCTTGGAGCAAAATATTGAATACATCTGGATTTTCCATGTTTGATGTATGACCCGCTTCAGG
>SOIH01000241.1 GCA_004376895.1 Anaerolineales bacterium
TATGCAGTAATTGGTTCAGGTCGGCAGGGAACAGCAGCCGCTTTCGACCTGGGCAAATTCGGATCGGCTGAACTTCTGTTGATGGCTGACACAGACCGCGCGCAAGCGGAGGAATCTTCCACACGGATCAATGAATTGCTCGACGCAGAGATCGCACAGCCTCTTATCCTCGACGCAAGCGATACTGAAGCGGTTATCACCGCGTTAAAAACCCACAAGATTGATGCTTTCATCGGCGCAACGCCGTATCATCTCAACCTGTCACTCACGAAGGCGGCAATCGAGGCATCATCCGGCATGACCGACTTGGGCGGGAACAGTGACGTCGTGCAGAAACAATTGCTGCTCTCCAGTGAAGCCGAGAAAGCCAAAATCGCCATCGTTCCCGATTGCGGCCTTGGTCCGGGTATGACCACCACACTCGCCCTTTACGCCATGGAGCAACTTGATGAACCAGAGGATGTCTACATTTGGGATTGCGGACTTCCTCAAGACCCGCAGCCTCCTTGGAATTACAAACTGACTTTCAGCATCGGTGGTCTTACAAATGAGTATTTTGGGGACTGCCTGTTCATCCGTGGGGGCAAAACCGTACGTATCCCCGCCCTGGATGAATTGGAAATTCTCGAGTTTCCAGAGCCCATAGGGAAGCTGGAAGCCTTTACAACGTCCGGCGGGTTGACAACTGCCGCTCAGACGTTCGCGGGTAAGTTAAGGACACTCCAGAATAAGACGATGCGCTATCCCGGTCACTTCACAATGCTAAAAGTGATACAGGAACTGGGTTTTCTCGAAGAGGAGCCGATCGAGGTTGCCGGTGAGTCCGTGATTCCCCGTCAAGTCCTGCACACGCTCTGGGAACCGCAGATCCGGGCCGAAGCGGATATGCGCGATCTGGCGATTATCCGCATCCTAGCAAAAGGAAAGAAGGATGGGAAAGATGCGGATGCGCATGTCGATCTCTTTCTCTACTTCGATGAAGCCACTGGCTTCACCGCCATGGAACAAGGCACCGGTTGGCATGCCGCGATTCTGACGATCGCGATAGCAAGTGGGCGCGTCACCCATGGTGTTATCCCCTTAGAGAAGGCTATGTCGGGTAGTGATTTCGTCGGGGAAGCGGCGAAACGCGGCTTTAATGTCAAACTCGACCTATAAGTACAGGTCATTCATTTTGCGGCACACACGAACGGATTGCTATTCGCGTGCGCTGCAGATTTGTTTTCTTAGCCTTCTCATTGAAAAAGCTGACCCCGGGAAACCTTGCATATAAGGTTCCGGGGTCGCTGCATTAATCGTTTCAAATGATGCCGATAGAAACCTAAATTAAGAAATCCTCCGCATCCCCGTTAATCACCATGCGCATCTGTAACACCAATCGATCTGCTTGATCCGTTGCGAGTTTTAATCGTTTCAATGGCTCAGTCACACCCGCTTCCAGCGAGTCGCGAATACCATGCAGCTGTGGAATTAGAACATTGTCGGCGTAGCTCAACGCTTGCGTCACATCTTGAAAGTCCTTCTGATGGGAGTATTCCAACAGTGCTATAAACCCCTTCAGATCCTCCCTCATAGCACTTATCGTTGCTTCCAGTTCTTCTGTGGATTTAAGCTGGTCGGCAACGCGCTCAAGGTTGTCAAGAACTTGTGGAAATGTGATCATTCGTCACCCCTACACTTTCCTGAAGTTTCACCTGTCCTTCAGTATATACCCAATATACTCTGCCCGAGTGGTCGGAAGTAATCAATGACGTGCTCGTCGGTTATGTAAGGTGAAATCACGATCCATTCTTCGCGTAAACGCTGCGCTTGAGTTCGGCGAGGTAGGGAAGCGTGCGATACGATTCCGCGTAGTCTAACCCGTAACCAACAACCCATACGTCAGGGATGGTGAACCCGAGATAGTCGATCGGCTCAAATGACACATCCCGCTCCTTCTGCACTAAAACACAGGATTTCAATGACGCCGGTCGACGACCTTGTAACGTTTTGTGCAAATAGGAAAGCGTTTGACCGGTATCGACAATATCCTCGACGAGTAGAATATCCCGGTTCTCGATTGGCTCACGAAGATCCATCAGGATCCGTACCGCGCCGCTCGATGTGGCGCTATTCCCATAACTTGAAAGCGCCATGAAATCGACGACGTGAGGGAT
>SOIH01000203.1 GCA_004376895.1 Anaerolineales bacterium
CCCCACTTCAGTTGATGGAGAGTATGGATTTGGCGACGTTGCTTATGATAGGACTTCTTTCGCAGTGAGAGAAGAGGGGGTGGAGTTCGTGGGCACCGCGGTTGCTCTATGGGGCATAACGGCTGGCGTCTACTTGGCGCTGATGGGCCCTCAGGGCATGTGGGAAATTGGAGAAGGGATCATGCAGAGATCGCATTATGCGATGTCGCAAATATCTAAGATTGAAGGTGTCAACTGTCCTGTTTTTCAATCGACCCACTTTAAGGAATTCGTCGTTGATTTTGGTGGTACTGGCAAGACAGTAAAGGAAATCAATAAAGCTCTGCTGGCGAATGGAATCTATGGCGGAAGAGATCTGACAGAAGAATTCCCAGAGCTAGGTAGTTGCGCACTATACTGCGTGACTGATATTCACACCAAGGATGACATTGATAAACTAGCCCAAGCACTTAGGAAGGTCGTAGGATGAAAGACATCACCGAGGCAAGATACACAAACGGTAAACCAAATCTAAGACGGTTTCATCAAGCCAGATGGGATGAACCAATAATCTTTGAATTAAGCAACGAGGGGGAAAGGGGCATCCTTATTCCGGAGGTCGAAGACCAGGTGAAGAGTGAGTTCGGAGATGTTCTCTCGACCATACCTGAGGGTATGCAAAGAAGAGAGCCCCCCAAGCTGCCGGAACTATCCCAACCACAGGTATTAAGGCATTATGTACGACTGTCGCAAGAAACTTTAGGAACGGACTTAAATATTGACGTCGGGCAGGGGACCTGCACGATGAAATACAGCCCAAAGATTAATGACCAGCTAGCCAGTATGCCTCAAATGGCTGAGATTCACCCATTGCAAGACGAGGAAACGGTTCAAGGCATACTTGAGGTGATGTATAGGTTTGAACAGATTCTCAAAGAGATTTCTGGAATGGATCAGTTTACATTACAACCCGCGGCTGGCTCCCAAGCGATATACACCAATGTCTCGATTATTCGAGCCTACCATAATGCTCGTGGTGAAGAAGATCAGAGAGACGAGATTGTTACCACAATATTTTCTCATCCTTCCAATGCGGCATGCGCTAAGACAGCTGGTTACAAGATCATAACCCTATATCCTGATGCGGATGGCTATCCTGATTTTGAAGCGTTAAAAGCAGCGGTTTCAGAACGTACGGCCGGGCTGATGATAACCAACCCAGAGGATACAGGAATTTTTAATCCAAGGATTGAGGAGTTTATCCAACTCGTACACCAGTACGGAGGTCTGTGCTCTTACGACCAGGCCAATGCTAACGGCATTTTGGGCATCACCCGTGCCAAAGAAGCCGGTTTTGATCTCTGCCATTTCAACCTCCATAAAACGTTCTCAACACCGCATGGCTGCGGTGGGCCGGGGGCTGGCGCTACTGGGGTCACAAAGGAACTGGCAAAATTCCTACCAGTGCCGGTCATCGAATTCGATGGGAGTAAGTATCGCTTGAACTATGACCGGCCTGACAGCATTGGCAAAGTCAGAGCGTTTTCCGGCGTCGCTACCGTTGTTCTAAAAGCATACGCTTGGGTCATGAGCCTTGGCGCAGAAGGTCTGAGAGAGGTCGCTGAAATCGCGGTTCTCAACAACAATTACCTGCTTACGAAGATGCTCGAGATACGGGGTGTAAGCGCGCCCTATGCCAAAGGCAAACGTCGCATTGAGCAGGTTCGCTATAGCTGGGAGGAACTATCGAAAGACACAGGCGTCCACTCAGAGGAAATTGGTCTGCGAGCTGCCGACTTCGGCGTTCATTATTGGACCAGCCACCATCCCTTCGTTGTGCCGGAGCCTTGCACCCTTGAGCCGACCGAGTCGTATTCCAAGGCCGAACTAGATGAATACATAGCCATCCTCAGTCACGTCTCGAATGAGGCATATACCGACCCTGAGTTGGTCAAAACCGCTCCCCACAATAGCACCATTCACAGCATCGACCACGCGCCATTAGACGATCCTTCGCAGTGGGCGATGACATGGAGAGCATACAGGAGAAAGGTGCGCGGCGAAGTAGATTAGAGGGTCATTTATCACTTGAAGTTTACCAAACTGCAAGGTGACTACTCAGCCTACCCTCCCGCAGGTTATGACTGAGAACATTTATTGGTTTGAATATCCGGT
>SOIH01000054.1 GCA_004376895.1 Anaerolineales bacterium
AATATCACCCTCCTGGCAGGTCTATTCGTATCCGTTTTTGGAAGATGGTTCGGAGCCAGGCGAGGAGGTTGGATAGCTGCCGCCGCTATCTTCCTTTACACACTTCTCGTCGGGGCCGATCCCGCCGTTCAACGGGCTGCAGTGATGGGCGGATTGGCTCTAACCGCCCGCCACCTCGGCCGCCAGACTCACGGCTTGGCTTCACTGTCGGCAGCGGCGATCATCATGACCTTGATCAATCCACGAACGTTATGGGATGTTGGTTTCCAGCTCTCGTTCTTCGCAACCCTCGGATTAATCCTCTACGCCGATCCGCTGCGCGAAGGTGCCATACGCTTTATGATGCGCTGGCTGACCCCAAAGCAATCAGAGAAGATTGCCAACCCTATCTCCGAATTTTTCCTTTTCACACTCGCCGCCCAGATCACTACACTGCCGCTTACTGCAATCCATTTCCGACGGCTATCACTTGTCTCCGTTCTCGCCAATCCCGTGATCCTTCCGCTCCAACCATTACTCATGATCACGGGAGGGCTTGCCTCCCTGTTGGGCGCTCTATGGATTCCCCTCGGTCAGCCGATAGCATGGGCAGCATGGCTATTCCCAGCTTTTACGAACCAGGCGGTGAGGTTCTTCGCCGAATGGCCTGCTGCAAGCATCGCCCTTGGTTCTTTCGATTATCTTTTAGTCCTCGCCTATTACATCCTACTCCTGGGTGGAACATGGGTTCTCTCTCTGCCGCCTGACCGCCGTCCGGGCAGAGCGACTTTCATTCGCTTGCAGGCGGATACAGACCTGCGTCTTCGTTTGAGTCTAGCAAGTCTTGCAGTAATAAGCGGGTTGACCTGGCATATGCTCGCCCACCAACCCGACGGCGATCTCCACTTGACGATTCTTAATGTGGGGGAGGGCGATGCAGTCCTTCTACGCAGTCCGAATGGAGGATCCGTGTTGATCAATGGCGGGTCGAGCCCGATTCGACTAACGGATATGCTCGGTCGTTACACCTCTATCTTCGAGAGAAAACTGGATTGGCTGATCATCGGAGGTACATCCTACGATCAAGTTGGAGGTCTGATGGGGCTCTCAGACCACTACGTAATAGGACACAGTCTGATCCCCTGTTCCAGCGGAAGGGGTTCATTTCAGCGTGTCTTGGAGGATTTAGACGAAAGTTCGACCCCGAAAACGATCTATGAGCCGGGTCATCGTCTCACCCTTGGCGAGGGGGCATTCCTGGAAATCTTGTCCGTATCCGACAGCGGGGCTTTGATAATGGTTCAATGGGATTCAGCCCGGTTCTTGCTTGCCCCTGGCGCAGACCCGGACCTCATCCTCGACTCACTGGACGACCCCCGTTTGCGATCTGTCTCCGCCGTTCTCCTTCCGGCTGGCGGGTACGCCGCGGTCAACCCCGACGAATGGCTTACGCATCTCAACCCCGGGGTCATTTTGCTCTCGCTGCGCACAGGGGAAATACCCGTGGAACTTCCCCAGAGCATTTCCAATCCTCTTCTACACAGGTCTATCCTGCGGACAGACATCAACGGGACGATAGATCTTACGACGGACGGGAGCAAACTTTGGATAGAAGTTGAGCGGGTTATCGACTGAACATCTCCTCCCCCACAACATGCTTGTCCTCCTCATAAATAATTGGCTGACATAAGCATTCTTAGGATTCAGTCATGATCTCGCAAACTCTACGAGCTGATCATAATCATTATTATCTGCTGAGTAGAGAGCTAGGATGTACCTTTTTCGCGCATCACTTCCTTTTGAGAGATCCTTCCCGCCCCAAGAGAATCTAGGAGCCTGCAGGATATTCTCAAGGAAAAGGTCTGCCATTAAACGTGCGTGCCGCCCATTCCCGTTTGGGAATGGATGGATTGACACAAGGCGGTGATGAAATTGTATTGCCAGCATGTCGGGTGAAGCCATATGATGTTCTACCCTCCATATAACGTCGTCACACATGGTCTTTACATCCACTGGAACTCTCCACCAAGGAACGCCAATGTTTTTATTTGTAAGCCGGAATTCCCCTGCCCATCTCCAGACATTTTTAAACATTCGATGATGTAATTTCCTAATGAATGTCCCGTTTAGGATGTCTATAGGTTTTGTTTTATCTAGCCACGCCAATGCCTCAGCAATATTGTCTTGTTCCCACCGATCCAGTTCACCTCGGGTAGTGATGTGGGTTAATATCAATCCCTGTGCCTCGTCTTGGTCAATCGGAGTAGCTCCCTCAGGGTATTCAAACCTATTCATATTCAACTATCATCCCATAGGGTTGAGGGTAGAGTTTCGATCATTTCTTCGATCATATCGGACAAAGCATCGAATTCATCATCTTCCTTTAGCTCCTGACCCTCAAGCAACATTAATTGAGATGCGCGTTTTTGACGCTCTTCAGCGACTTGTTTTGCACGATCATGAACAGTGTGTTCGAGACTTGTCCGAGGAACAACTGCGTATACAAATACGCAGTCTAGGCAATCTGCTACTTTACGCATGCTTTTTAATGTAACCGAACCTGTTAATTCATCTCTTTCGATCTCAGATACACGCTGTCGAGTTACACCTAAGCGGTCAGCCAATTGTCTACCACTCATACCAAGGGAATCACGAATAGCTCGGATCCAGCCTTTTTGTGGTATTGAGATACCCAGAATGGGACGAAACTCGAGCAATGTTTTATCCAGTTGTTTTCTTACAAGTTTTGTTCTGTTTTTCATCATCTTCTTCTTTCTGTGGGAGAATTATTTTGAATTAATATGAGTATAATTGTCAAGATATATCTTGTCAACTACATATGATTTGTCAAGATATATCTTTACTATATGTCAATTCTTGTCAAGAAATACCTTGTCAGAGTATATATGTTACTTCATCTGAATAATTAAAATCAAGGATACGAATGACGATAGATCTTACGACGGACGGGAGCAAACTTTGGATAGAAGTTGAGCGGGTCATCGACTGCACATCTGCTCACCCACAACCTGCTTGTCCAAGCCACAATTTCACTGAAACGTTAATGATTGACCTCAAGATGCCAATCCGCTATTCTTATCGAGATCTACATCCGATTCACGAAACTCACAAAAAGGATTTTATTAATGGAAAGTTCCCAGGTTCCTCCGCGTGAAGAAATCCCCTTGAAACATCGCTGGAATGACACCAGCCTATTCCCGAATACCGAAGCATGGGAAAAGGAGTACGAGGCTATCGTCGAAGTGTTGAAGACATTTAGAAAAGTTTATAAAAATTTCAACACAAGCGCCGCCGACCTTGCAAGGACTTTGGACGCCGCTTTTACACTGGCAAACCGCGCGGAGAAGGTCCATCTATACGCCGGAATAGCTCATTACGTAGACATGACGGACGGTGACGCTGCTGGCAGGCTCAGCCAGGCGCGCAGCTTATTCGGTCAGGTGAGCGCCGGGATCGCCTTTCTCGAACCCGCGATCCTCAAACTCGAGGAGGGAACGCTTCGATCGTGGACTGAAACAGAGCCCGATCTGGCAAAATACGAGCATTATTTCGATAACCTGCTGCGTAAAGCCAAGAATATCCGCTCCGAGGAAGTCGAGGAATTGTTGGGGATGCTGAGGGATCCCTTTGCAGGCGTTTCGGCAACGGCTGGGTTCTTAAAAAATGCGGATTTCGTATTCAAGCCCGGTGTGGACGCGAACGGGGAGGAAGTAGAAATCACACAAGGAAGTTTCACGAAGATCCTAACCGATCCCGACCGCGAGCTCCGACGAACGTCCTGGGAAAACTACCTGGATAAACATCTCGCCTTTAAAAACACGCTGACGACTAACCTGGAAACATCTATCAAACAGAATCTGTTTCTAATGCGCACCCGCGGGCATACTTCGACGCTCGAGGCTGCCCTGTTCGAGCACAATATCCCTGTTGAGGTGTTCCACAATCTTATCGGAACCTTCCAAGAGCATCTGCCAGTCTGGCATCGCTACTTCGCGATTAGGCGAAAGATCTTGGGTGTTGACACGCTCCATCCTTATGATATGAGGGCGCCCCTGTCTGCGGATAAACCCGATGTCAGCTACGAACAAGCGGTGAAATGGATCTGTGAAGGCCTGACCCCGATGGGTGAGCAATACGTCGAAGCGATGCGGAGAGGTTGTCTCGAAGAGCGCTGGGTGGACATCTATCCTAACCGGGGAAAAACCCAGGGCGCCTTTTCCTCGGGAACGGCTGGCACCCATCCCTTCATCGTGATGAGCTTCAACAATACCCTTCTGAGTTTGAGCACATTGGCTCATGAGCTCGGGCACTCCATGCACTCCTACCTCGCACGGCGCTCTCAGCCTTTGGTGTACAGCGCTTATTCACTTTTTGTCGCAGAAGTCGCTTCGAATTTCAACCAGGCGATGGTGCGCGAACACTTACTGGAGAACGCGAGCGATCCTTCATTCAAGATCGCCGTTATTGAGGAAGCGATGGCTAACTTCTTCCGCTACTTCTTCATCATGCCAACGCTTGCCCGCTTTGAGTTAGAAATGCATGAACGAGTCGAAAAAGGAGAGGGATTAACCGCAGACCTTCTCATCGAGCGCATGGCCGACCTATTTCAAGAAGGTTGCGGCGAGGAGGTTTATGTCGATCGCGAACGTGTCGGAATCACCTGGGCGACCTTTGGCCATTTGTACACAGATTATTACGTTTATCAATATGCGACGGGGATATCAGGAGCCCACGCTCTTGCAGCACGGGTATTGAGCGGCGAGGATGGCGCAGTGGAGGATTACCTGAATTTCTTAAGCACGGGAAGTTCACTCTACCCACTGGATGCGCTCTCCCTGGCTGGCGTTAATCTGCGAGAACCTCAGCCCGTCAAAGAAACCTTCGCAACAATGGAGGAAATGGTTAACCTGCTCGATGAGTTAACTACGGATTAATCTCCAACAGCAAAATACTTGCGCGCAGCGTGAGGCTCAACCTGAAATCAGGTAAGAAACAACAAGAATCCCATTGTAGACGCTGTGGGAATGCGAGACGACCTGCCAATCACCCTCGCCGAGCATCTCAATGCGTTGTATGAATTTGGCGTGGATCTCGGCAAATGCTTCCTTAACCTCAGGGACTTGTTCACTCATCGTCTCTAAAACACCGGGGGTCTTCAACCGACGTGTAAGAACGATCATTTTGGAATCTGGATTTTTCTCAGCCACGGTCTTTTCCTCCAGGTTATTATTCGGTGAGAAATCACTACGCCTCAGCACTTATTCCAGCGGCTTTTTTCTTGGAACAGGTAAGCCGACGCGGAATTGTGCATCCCTTGTCGGCTTACCAGGCAGCGAGGCATCTTTCAAGCTGCAAGAGTTATGCCGAAAGGGTTCTGATCCTATAGTACTGGATAACTCATATCCGCACTCATTCACATCTATCCTTTCCCATTCGGAGAAACTGCCCAGTCGCCCCGATTTGGCATCATGTACGGTTTTTTTATGCATGAGCAACGAGACACACTCACGATATTCGAAGCCTTATCGACAATTGCTCTTCCAATAATTTGTAACCGCGCGGATGACATCTTGACCGTGAACCTGCATAACAGCATCCGTCTGTTGGAATGAGATTGCGGCCTGGTCGCCGCGCTATTAGCGCATATTATGTTTGCCGATCCGTTTGCCGCATCGCCCACCCGCCATGATTACCCCCCTGTGCTGTGAAAGGATGTTGCTATCTATTCAACTATCAACATCTACGGTAATAGGCGGGGGAATTCACACGCTTTCCAGCGAGGCTTAACACTGTCTATTCGGTTTATATATATAACTGAGAACTAACATCGCAGCCTGATGTTCGGTGGATACAAGATGCTCCACGGTCAGTTTTAAGGTTCGCAAGACGCAGTCGACTATTTTCTGAGCAACCGGTATCGGCTCTTATTAACTCGTCATAGCCGATGAGTTATGTACAATACAAGTTCCACTATCCATATCGTCCTATTCCATTTCCTGTTAATTCGAACCGCATGGAGGGACAAATGAAGCGAAAGATTCGTGGCCTAAAACGCAGGGCTGTCCAGCTGGACCTAAACCTCTACCGGGTCGATGTTCCAATCCCCGATCTAGCGGACTCCAATCTGAGCGTTGTCGACATCCGTCCTGAAGGGGCAGAACAGACCCTGCTGTTCGTCCACGGCTACGCCGGTGTCGCCGAGACCTGGGAATATCAGATCAACCACTTCATGCGCTACACGAGGGTTGTGGCGCCGGATCTGCGCGGGCATGGACAGAGCGATGCGCCCATGACTCAATATACGATGGACGAGCTTGTCGCCGATCTGGAGCAAATTACTGAGGCGCTCGCATTTCCCGAGAAATTCATCCTTATTGGCCACTCCTTCGGCGGCTCAATCTGCATCGCTTATGCCGCCCGTCACCCCGAACGCCTAGAAAAGCTGATTCTCCTCTCCACCCCTGGTGAGTACCCTCTGCCGAAGGGCGCTTCATTGCTCTCACGCGTTCCAACAGCCGCTTTCCGACCGTTTTGGCGATTCCGACCTCGGTGGAATGCAGAGATCCATGTGATGAAGCGCATGATGCTCAATAATCTGCAAAAATGGCAGGGCTGGGATCTCATGAAATCTATCCAAACACCCACGCTGATCATCACCGGTGAGCGTGACAGATATTTTCCCAGTTCCGTGTATGAACGTGTCATCGAGGGAATTCCCCACGCGGAGGTGATCGACATCGGAGCATCGAAACACAAAGTTCAGCTCGAACGCCATAAAGCCGTCAATCGCGACATCGAGCGATTCATTGCCCCCGAAGATGATGCCAAGCGCGCCTCTTGGCGGGAGGGTTACGATCGATCACCCACTCATCCCGATCGTCCCTGGTTAAACAGCTACGGTTCATACACTCCCCATACCATCCCCATCCCACATCAGCCATTGCATAAATTCCTCGAAG
>SOIH01000247.1 GCA_004376895.1 Anaerolineales bacterium
CCTACATCAACCGGAATCAATGCACACGCGCTAAGGAAAACTGATCTTTGAAAATAAAACGATGCAAGATTTGGTTCGAGTATAATTAATTTGATATTACTAAAAACACTTCTGCATAACCAGACAGGCCCAGTGTATGTCGTAATTCGCGCACTTGAGGAACCCTGGAAGAAACGTACAACATTATCGATGCAGGATTTAATACTCTCGATAGAAAGGAGCGACAAACATGCTAATCGGTGAACGCATGTCTCAACCAGTAATCACAATACATCCAGATGTTCCCGTTCAAGAGGCTATAGCATTGATGACCAAAGAGGGAATCCGTCGACTCCCAGTTGTTGATCAGCGAGGTCAGTTAATTGGGATCGTCACAAATCTTGATCTACTCCACGCTTCCCCCTCGGATGCTACAAGCTTAAGTGTATGGGAGTTAAACTATCTCATCAGCAAAATCACGGTTGATGAGATTATGAGCAAAGATGTGATCACAGTCGCTAAAGATTTACCTGTTGAAGAAGCCGCCCGTATCATGGCGGACAACAAAATCGGCGGGCTTCCTGTTGTCGAAGATCATACAGTTATCGGAATCATTACCGAGACTGACCTATTTAAAATCTTTCTCGAGCTTCTGGGAGCGCGTGAAGCCGGCATCCGGATCACGGCACTTATGCCAGACATGCCAGGCGAGCTTGCGAAGCTCACAATGATTATCCGGGATCTTGGCGGAAACATCGTTGCGTTGACCCAAGCGCTTGGTGAGAGTTCAGAGAATCGGCTCGTCACTGTTAAAGTGTCTGGCGTGGATATCAAGGATTTACAGAAGGCAGTAGAACCGGAAATTGAGAAACTAATCGATATTCGAGAATCGAAACTCTCTACTTGAGTAGACACCTTTCCAAATGTAGTTTCATTCTCACATCCATCTAAGCGACTTGACTAATATCTGATAAACAGCTCAGCTGCATCATCGCTGGGCTGTTTTTTAGATATAAAAACCTGTCGAAACCTGCTAACATCCATGCCTTATTGCCCTTCCAATTGTGGCTATACGCAGTTTCCCTGTGTGCAGAATAAACCACCCTTTTCCCGATAAATGGTATCTCCTATTGATCCAATCCCGCTCAATAGGTAGAATGGCGTTATGGTGCTTAAGCTCAAGAGGAGAGACTTCATGAAGCTGGCAGGTCTCGCTGCCGGCGTTTCCGTCATAAAGCCCCCTCCGCCAACTTCACTTTCGAAACCTTACGGCCTCGGACGGGTCGCGGATACCTGGATTGGACTGTATAAAGAGCCGAGCTTCCGCTCCCCTCTTCTGACAACCATCAATCGAGACACTCTACTTACGTTGCTGAAACGCGAAGTCGCCGATGAAGGTCCGCTTCATAATCCCCTCTGGTATCGTGTCCCCGATGGTTACGTTCATTCAGGGAAAATTCAGCAGGTAAAATGGAATACGCAGACACCCTGGAGGGAGATTCCCGAGACAGGCGCCCTATTTGAAGTCTCTGTCCCCTATACACGCAGTTACCGCAAGGCTGATCCGGAATCAGATCCCTTGTATCGCCTCTATTACCAATCGATTGCATGGGTTGAGGCACTTGTAGATGGCGCGGATGGTCGCCCTTGGTACCAATTACTCGACGACCTGCTCAAGGTCAATTATTTCGTCCGCGCTGAACACTTGCGCCGAATAAAGCCAGAAGAGCTCAAACCGCTTTCCCCCAGAGTGCCTGCAGGGGCAAAACGAATCGACGTCTCCCTCGCCAATCAGGAGCTAATGGCTTACGAGCACGATCGTCTGGTATTTCGAACAAGGATCGCAAGCGGCGTCCAGGACTCTCGTCCCCGCCCCAATGGAATCCCAACCGCGACACCACAGGGTCAGTTTTACATCACCCAGAAAATGCCTCTCCGTCATATGGGGAATGGGCACCTCACTGCAAATCTCGAGGCTTATGAACTCCCGGGCGTGCCCTGGGTATCCTACTTCCACAAAACCGGCATTGCCTTCCACGGCACATATTGGCACTGCGATTACGGACGAGCTCAGAGTCATGGTTGTGTCAACATGCGACCTGAGGAAGCGAAATGGCTTTTCCGATGGTCCACGCCCGTCATTGAAGCGGATGTTATCTTAGCAACAGGGCATGGCACATCCGTGTATGTCTATTGACTAAGTTTTAATCTAAAAGAAAAGAGGATCTTACCAGCAAGGATATTACTGGCTAGGTTTTGCAGTAATAAAGTTAACGTTTTCCGTTCTCCCCCTTCACACGGTCGAACAGATCTCCCAGCTTCCCCGTCTCACCATACCCACTTGCACCATGACTGATCGCTGCCTGCCCCTCTTCATCCGTGAGCGCATCCGCGATGACATAGATCTCCATCTCCTCCGGTATCTGCCGCAGCTGCCTGATCAACCAATAATCTCGCTCCTGAGCCAGCCGCGCATTGGTAAGCACCAACCCAATCCGCACCCGTTCAGCTAAAGCAACAGCCTCCCCCACTGAGCGCGCCTCAACTACGGGATACCCAAAAGCCTGGATGCGGAGGATCATGTTCTCCCGCAGAACATCATCCGGCTCAACGATGAGCACTCTAGAAGCTGGATGACTGCCGCCGTGCAGCGCAGTATGAATCGTCGCCAGGAGCGCACCTGTGCCCTCTTCCCGGAAGAGAAAACTCGCCGTCCCCATCTGAACCTTACCTTCGGGTCCGGGATAGGTGGTTAGAAACAGGACAGGTATCTCTTGAGTGCGACGGTCCCCTTTCAACAGCATCGCCAGATCGAATGCCGAAGGAGTCCGAGCACGAAGATCAAGGATGATCAGATCGGGAGTCTCAGAAAGCGCTAATGTAATAACATCCTCTGTATTAGAGGACACTAGCACCCGATATCCTGCCCCAACAAGATCACTCGATAAAAGATCGCGCAAGCCCGTATCTTCGACGAAGATAAGAAGAGAGGTCGCAGTTTGTGAGCCTTCCGGAATGTGCGTTTCAACCGCCCGGCGAATTTCGGAGATATCAGTCCTGGGCTCGATTGCTGCTCTGAGCGGCATGGCAATCCAGAGTCGGATGCCCGGTCCACCCGTGGTCTCCTGCCAAAGATGACCACGAAATTCTTCAATGGCTTCCCTGCTTTCCTCGAGCATGAGTTCTACAAGCTCAAGGGCAGCCTCTCTTCCTTGATCGTTGCTATCTTCAGATTCAGCAAAGGGGGCTTCTATATCTGAGATGGAGATCAGCATCCATGGACCAGTACGCATTGTCTCGCCGGATACTTCAATCTGTGAGAGATGGTCGAGTGAGGGGCTGTCGCCAGGAGCAATCTGTGCCCGCACGCGCACTTCCGTGCGCGCAGTTCCAGCGATTATTTGTGATAGCAGATTACCTAGTGCGCCTACCAGCAAGGCTTCGTCCGCAATTATTGCCGGCAAGTGCGCCGGGTATTCCGCAATTACCGCAACCGGTTTTCCCCCGGCCGTTTCCGAGATCGAAGCTATTGCCTTTTCAATTGCTTTTTGGACATACACCCAATCGGACATATTTAAACCCAGCGAATCTCAAGAGCACTTTTTTTCACATGCGGAATCATCATTCTACTCTACTGGACAATTCGACCATTGCACCTTACGAAACATTATCAGATTGGACACTCTCGCCTCAACATTGTAGAATCCATTTCATGGAAGCTCAAGTAGCTGTTGTAAAAGTCGGCAAATACGCAACTTCAGAGAGCGGTGACACACTTGAAATGACCGAAAGACCTGGCGGAGGGTTATCCTTCGTTCTGGTTGACGGCCAACGCTCCGGCAAGCCTGCAAAACTGATCGCAAACGTTGTCGCTCGGAAAGCAATCAGCCTTCTCGCAGAAGGTGTGCGTGATGGCGCTGCTGCTCGCGCCGCCTCAGACTACTTGCACACTTACCGCTCTGGGAAGGTCATGGCGACACTAAATATCCTCTCCATCGATTTATCAAGCCAGACGATGGTGATCACACGAAACAACCATGCACCGGCAATTCTTATCGAGGACCAACAGATCCGGGTTCTCGATGAGGATGTCGATCCGGTCGGAGTCCGGCGGGGAATCCGTCCATCGATCACAGAAATACCGCTCCAAGTCGGTCTGACGGCGATTATCTTCACCGATGGTTTGATCCACGCGGGGGCGCGCTCAGGTAACGCCTTCGACGTGCTTGAGTTTGTACGAATGCTCTATGAGGAAGGTCCGCCAAATCCGAAGGAATGGGCGGATTCTCTGCTCAAGCGCGCAGTCGAACTCGATCAGGGACGTCCAGCAGATGATATTAGCGTTCTCATCGCCGCAGCGCTACCCCAAGATGGTAATGGTGAAACTCGTCGGCTGCTTGCACGCATGCCGCTCTGAGGTGGATTTTCTTCAGGTTCGTCTCTAAAAACCAAGGCTAAAATTTAGAATGCTGATCGCGATTGTTGGTCCTTGCGGATCTGGGAAAACCGTCCTCGCCGACGGGCTGCAACAGCACGATTATAATGCCCGTCAGATCGCTCAGGAGCACTCCTTCGTACAAGATATGTGGCAAGTACTGACGAAGCCGGATATTTTGATCTACCTCGATGCGAGTTATGAAACGTGCACAACTCGAAAGCGATTTAATTGGCGGCAGGATGAGTATGAACGGCAACTTCAACGACTGTCAAACGCTCGAAAACATTGCGACATCTATCTTCAGACAGATGATCTTTCGCCCGAGCAAGTCTTGAGAGAGATCTTGGTCCACATTCAAGGGATTTCAAGCTAAGGCTACTCTTTTTATTATCACCAATGATCCTCTTGGTTGTCATTTCGAGCGAGCCGTGTAACGGCGACCGAAAAATCCCTAGGACGTTTCTCATATTTGTTCCTTCCTTGAAACACATCAAATTAAATAATGTCATTCTGAGGAGCGCAGCGACGAAGAATCTCGCGTAATATTGAATCGGTTCCTTGTCAGCGAGCATAAAGATTAATCACCTTCGCTGGAGTCTATCCTGAGAGCACATCGAAGAAATTCGAAATGACAGGCTGGGCATAAAACAAGAGGCTGTCCTAATGTCACTTTTAGGACAGCCCTTTTATTAACTGACTTACATACGACCTGATTGACGCTCCCCTCTCTTAACTCGGCCGTGAGGCACGCTTTGCCTTCGCCAGCCAGGAGAGCACGAATGGAGAAACCAGCATTGCGACAGGGATCAGGAAGGCGATGGCAGCTTCGGTTGAACTCCCTGTCGACGCCACAGATATTGAAGTGGAAATAGGTGACATCGCGCTACCCCCTCCAACGGGTGGAAAGGTTACCGTGGCACTATCGGATACTCCTACTGCGTTGGTCGAAGATACCGTTGCTGTATTTGAATTATCACAGTTGCTCGTATTGGATACTTGTGCTCTGGCTATTCGCACGGCAGCGTCACCGTCTGCGAAATCTCCAAGAGGACCGCTTGGGCTTCCACCAACCCACTGGAAACAAGACCCTAGAGCGTCCTGCAAATGCACATCGTAAGCAACCCCAGGACCATCGTTCCAGATGTAGATAAAGAAGTCGATGGTGTCACCCAACCCCGCCTGATCTGGATTCGCCTCTTTTACAACATTGAGCACCGGCTGAATGATGTTTATATTCACCGTTGCTGCGTTGGATGTGGCAGCAGGTGATTGATCATCATCAACTGTGTACGTAAAGGAGTCGGCGATGAAATGCCCATCAGTGAGTGTATAAGTAACCGTTCCATCTCCATTAGATACTGCCGTGCCATGGCTCGGGGGATTTTGAATTACAACCGTCGTGGGATCAACAACCCCCTCCAGATCTGTGTCATTGAGTACAACGTTAATCACAACAGGAGTGGTTTGGTCTGTCGAAGCGCTGTCGTTCGCCGCTACAGGAGGATCGTTGACCGAGTTGATCGTGATGTCCACTACGGTTGAGTCGCAGTACCCACCCGAGGGTGCATCGCAAGCTTCATACGTGAATTGATCCGAACCGTAATAATTCGCATTCGGCGAGTAGGTGAAGGAACCATCGCTGCTCAGACTGAGCGCACCATTGCTAGTGGAGGAGGTAACCGACGCGTATAACGTATCACCGTTGGGATCACTGTCGTTGGAGAGCACTCCACCACCTGGAAGACCAGGCTCATTTATATCTTGGTCCTCATTCGTCGTATACGTATCATTAGCTGCAGTTGGCGCATCGTTCACCAAAACCGAGACTGTAGCGCTATCCTGACCACCGTTTCCATCATCGATAAGATACGAGAAGGTATCCAGCACCGTGGGGTGGCTGAAAGCACCGGGATCATAATCCAACATGTTTCCATTGAGCGTCACAGACCCACCCTGATTGGAAGGATTATCCCAAGAGATGATATTTATTGGATCACCTTCTACGTCGCTATCATTAAACAGGACATCTATACTCATCGGTCCGCCGAATTGGCTCCTAGAGACGCTGTCGTTATTCGCCACTGGTGGATCATTGACCGAATTGACCGTGACAGAAACGGTTGCAGTGTCGAACCCCCCGTTTCCATCCGTCACGGTGTAGGTGAAGCTGTCAATTCCAAAGTAATTCGCATGCGGTGAGTACGTGACGTCACTGCCATTATTGGTTACTGCACCATTCGTTCCTTGTGTTACAGAAAATACCGATAAGGAGTCACCTTCCACCGGATCGCTATCGTTTACCAGGACATCGATAGTCACATCGACATCTTCATCCGTAATGGCTGTATCATCGCTGGCAACAGGCGGATCATTCACCGAGTTTACGGTGATGTAGACGGTGGCGGTATCACATAGTGGGGTGGGATCACAAGCTTCGTATTGGAACTGATCCGGACCGTTGTAATCCGCGAACGGTGTGTAAGTAAATGATCCGTCGGCGTTGAAGAAATTCAAGATACCGTTTGTTGGATCGCTAAGTTTATTGGCGACGAGTGGATCGCCATCGCCATCTGAATCGTTAGCCAAAACACCAGTCAAAGCGGGTTCATTTAGAACATCATCCTCATTCACGCTGTAGTTGTCATCGGTTGCGATCGGCGTATCCGGCTGGGCAACGACGTTGATGGTCACATTTGCCGAATCGCATTCACCATCGGGATCGCAAGCTTCGTAGCTGAAGGAGTCCGTCCCTTCGAAATCAGGGTCTGGGTTATACGTAAAGGAACCATCACCGTTGAGCGTAAGCGTTCCATCCGCTGGATCGCTCAGCTTTATCGCGTTCAGTGGATCGTTGTTCGGGTCACTGTCGTTGAAGAGCACTCCACCACCGGGAAGACCCGGCACAATCAGGACCTGGTCCTCATTCGTCGTATAAGCATCATTAACCGCCGTTGGCGGTCCATTAACATCAACCTGCACCGTGGCTATCGCTGTGCCGCCGTTACCATCGTCGATCGTGTACGTGAAGGAATCTGGATTCCCAGGAGTGGAAAAGTACCCGGCAGCAGGGGTGTAGTCGATGAAATCATCCCCAGGGATACCTGGCGTTCCATTATCGTTGATCGCGGCAACACCATTTGCTGGAGGCACATTAATGAGAGTGATTGTTATCGGATCGCCGTCCACGTCGGAGTCATTGAAGAGCACGTCGATCGCGATCGAAGTATTGAAGTTTGTGTGTTCGCTGTCGTCCAGTGCGACAGGATCATCGTTTATCGGATTGACTGTGATCGTAACACTAGCCCCGTCACACAAACCACCCAGCGGCGCATCACAAGCCAAATAAGTGAATGAATCGAAGCCGTTGAAATCCGGGTCGGGATTATAGGTAAAGGAACCATTGATGTTGAGGATCAGAATTCCGTCCGATGGAGGTGTGTTCACGAAAGACGAAAGCGGATCACCGTCGGCGTCGCTATCGTTAGCGAGCACACCTAGAAGGACAGGTACGCTTAGCAGTGTATCCTCGATAACGCTGTAGGAGTCGTTAACCGCATCTGGGCGGGTATCCACGCGTACATTGACCGTTCCTGTATCGGTCCCCCCATTCCCATCCGAGATATCGTAGGTGAATGTGTCCGGATTAACTGGGTGATGCCAACCTGCGTTTGGCACATACTCCACGTAGTCGTCGGTGAGATCCGCAGGTGTGCCGTTATCGTTAATCGTCACTGTTCCGTTCGGGGGTTGGGTGACAGCCGTCAGCTCAATAGGATCGCCATCGATGTCGTAATCATTCGCCAAGATATAAATGCTGATTGGCATGTCCGTGTCAGTGACCCTGTAGTCAGCAACTGCGACAGGATCATCGTTCAACGAGGTGACCGTGACACTTACAGTAGCCGAATCGAAACGGCCCGTCCCGTCGGTAATGGTGTACGTGAATGTATCTGGGACACCTGGCGGCGAGAAATAATCAGCAGGTGGTGTGTAAACGAGTTCGTCATCCAATGGATTGGGAGTACCCATATTGTCAAGAACGATAGTGCCGCCTTGAGCTGATGCTGGGTCCCAGGTCGTGATCTGGATGACATCGCCATCAGGGTCGCTATCGTTCACCAGAACAGCAATGGAGACGGGTACATCCTCCGGTGTCGCCGCACTATCGTTGACCGCAACTGGATCATCTTCCACGGCGTTCACCGTGATCGTGACGGTGGCGATATTTGATGTAAGACCGCCAGGATCAACAGCGTGATACGTGAAGGAGTCCGTCCCCTCGAAATTGGGGTCCGGTGTGTAGTTAAAACCTCCGAATATGCTGAGGAATAAAGTCCCGTCAGAAACATCTGTGTCCAACACAGCTGTCAGGGCATCTCCGTTGGGATCGGTGTCGTTATTCAGCACACCCGGCAGAACGACGTTTAGAAGCGTATCCTCGTCGGTGCTGTAGGCATCGTCGTTCGCGGTTGGAGCGCCGCTCACTGTTACGGTGACTGTCGCAGTATCCGTGCCACCGTTGCCATCCGAAACTTCATATGTGAAGGTATCCACACCAACGAAGGCTGCATTCGGCGTATACGTGACGTCGTTCACATTATTCACAACGATACCGTTGGTCGGTGGTGTAGGAATATCACTAATGAAGAGCGGGTCAAAATCGACATCGGTGTCATTGGCGAGGACGTCGATGATGACCGCGGTGTTGATATTTGTGCGTTCCACGTCATCAACAGCGATTGGGTCGTCATTGATGGAATTGACTGTAATCGTCACGGTAGCCCCATCGCACAAACCTACGAGCAAGTCGTCACAGGCGTCATAGGTGAACGAGTCCACACCGTTAAAGTTCAGATTTGGTTGATAGGTGAAAGACCCATCTGGATTGAAGACGGTTACCGCCCCATTCGACGGTGGGCTGGTTAGGGCTGCTTGCAGTGGATCAGCATTGGGATCACTATCGTTATCAAGCACTTCAGGACCGGGTAAAGGTAGACCGGGCACAATAAGGGCATTATCTTCATCGACGCTGTATGCATCATCCACTGCCGTGGGGGGGTCGTTCACAAAAACAGTGACAATTGCTATATCGGTATCCCCCCCGGGGATGTCAATGATCTCGTAGCTGAAGGTGTCAGGATTCACCGGGTCATGGAAACCGGCATTTGGTGTGTATACAACTTGATCGTCGGTGGGATCCGCTGGTGTCAGATTATCATCGATCGCTATCGTCCCATTTGAGGGTGCGGTTGGTATTCCTATCGAATTGATGCCGACCGGATCCCCCTCAATGGGGTCACTATCATTCGCAAGCACATCAATCGTGATGGGCGTATCCTGACTTGTGATTATCGGCGGCGTTGCTGGGAATGGGTCATCCACAGCCACGGGTGGATCGTTGACCGAAATAATCACAACCGAGACAGTTGCGGTATGGAAACCGCCATTGCCATCCGTTACGGTGTAGGTAAAACTATCATTTCCAAAGTAATTTGCGTTTGGAGAATACGTGACGTCGCTGCCGTTATTGGTTACAGATCCATTAAGACCTTGAGTGACAGATGAAACCGAAAGTGGATCGCCCTCCACAGGATCGCTGTCATTGGAAAGTACATCAATATCGATTGGGACATCTTCATTCGTCGTCGCCGAATCATCTAGCGCTACCGGCGGGTCGTTTACGGATTGTACATTGAGTGTTACAACCGCTGTGTCACAACGACCAGTTGGATCACAAATCTGGTATGTGAACGAATCAGAGCCAAAATAATTGCTGTTGGGTGTATAGGTGAAAGAACCATCACCGCTGAGTGAGAGCGTTCCATTGGATACACCCACAACAGGGGTAGTATCGACCGTCAAAGTATCCCAATAGGGTGCGAAGAAGTCATCGCCATCGCTGTCGTTGGCTCGCACACCCGGCGATGCGATATTGAGCGTTTGGTCCTCATTGACAGAGTAGGTATCATCCAGAGCGACGGGCGTGTCTTCCACCGAATTGACCGTGATATAGACCGTCGCGCTATCGCAAGAACCGCCACCATCACACGCTCTATACGTGAACGTATCTGCGCCGAAGAAGTTTGCATTCGGTGTATAGGTAAAGGATCCGTCTGCGTTAATAACTGCTGTGCCGTTGGAGGGAGCTCCGAGTGGGAAAGCGGATAATGTATCCCAGGGCGCATCCGTATCGTTTGCGAGCAACCCCGGTGCGCCAATGGAAAGTTGGTCATCCTCATCCACAAAGTATGTCGTTGCTGGAGCTCCATTGGGATCGTCGTTCGCTACGGGCGTTGTCACAGGAGTACTCGTGGGTGTCGGTGTATAAACGTAAACCCGTTTCACATTGACAGATGTTTCAAAATTACCACCCTGTGTCTCGACCTCGTTCAGGAATACCTCTCCCGCAGCCCCATTGGCATTAGCTATGAATCGGAAACGGCTGAAACCGCTTTGAGGGATCCATTCATCCACATTCCACGTGATCGTCGTATCACCGGGGTTTGCGCCACACGCAGGATCACAACCGCTGTTATAACTCATGCCTGGTGGGAGACGGTCAATAACAGCCGTTAGATGCGCAGGTGGGATACTGCCATAATTGATGACAATGATAGAAAATTGAAGCGTTGTCGGCCCAGGTGGAATGTTTCCTGGGTTTGCGATTTTAATCGGAAAGACCAACGGTGTCGGTGTAGGCGTATTGGTTGGCGTCGGCGTTATCGTAGGCGTGTCGGTGGGTGTGAATGTGTAAACTGGGATGAGTGTGTTCGTTGCCGTAGGCGTATTAGTCGGTGTGGGTGTGTTCGTCGGCGTGGAAGTTATCGTGGGGGTATTCGTCGGCGAAGCCGTTGGAGAAGGTGGGTTTGGCGTACACCCCAGAAGGAAACAGGAGTTTGATGGATTCGACGCGAGAAAAATCTCTCCGCCATTATCACCCGCGGCTTCGGCGATGATGAGTGGACTGATGCCGCCGAAGGCGACCGGCGTCCAGATTCCATAATCTACCGTCAGCCCTGAACGCACCTCCACATCTTCAAGGCCTCCAGAGCCAAACCACATGGCGGTCTGCCCGCACCCGAAGAGCACCGTGAATATTAATAACGCCCAAAGCAGCCAGAAGAGAGGCTGCCGGCGATTGCCTTCATCCTCTTGATCAGCTCCCATGAGCGTTTTGTGATCGATATCGTCGATCATCGTTCCTTCTTGAGCGGCGATTCGCCCCTTGCCGCACTTTCGTCCTTCAGATCTTCTTCAACCGAGACCTCAGCGGGTTCTGCCGCCTTGCTCCCTACCCCAGTATCCTCGGTTCCAGAGCTATCTGGAATAGTCAATTCGCTCCATTGCGGCGTAAATCCACTGATATATACCCCAGGTCCGCCGACTTTTATCTTGAGATCTCTGAAGAGGTCCCGCAGCGCCTTGATCTGTGTAGAGACATCCTGATCCATCGCCTGACGCAACAGCCATTCCAGGCTGCCCTCAATTTCCTTCCATGGGAGATCGAGGATGGGAGGCTCTTCCTTCTCTCCCAATTCTCTTATGACCACAACTTTTCGCTCTGCAGTTGTGGTCTTAGGTAGAGATCGCATGTTGAGTTCGAGAGAAGCGCCATCTAGATCTATTTCCCACTCGGAAGAAGCCCATTCCTCGTGCAGCGATTCAAGGTATTTATGGATTGGTTTAGCTGGATCGGAACGGTCCTTTGCCAGCCAGATATCGGCGGTTGGGTTGCTTATCACTACCCGCCCGCCTGGTTCCACGACCAGCACACCATCCGGCAGGCTTGCAAGCAGATCTAGCAATTCCCGCCGCCTTCGCTGAAGTTGTTGAACTCTATCGGTAACCTCTTCTTCCAGCATGTCCCCCCGCCGCTGCTGGATCTTCGCCAGACGTTCATTATCCAGGAGCGCCTGCCTGAATTGCAGCGCGCGCGCGACGACATTATCGAAGACGCTGAAATGATCGAATGGTTTCACGAGGTATGCGAAAGCGCCGTTGTTCAGTGCCTCCACCGCGTTTTCAAGCGTCGCCCCGGCAGTGACGATGATTACCTGGGTCTGCGGATCGCCTTCTTTTGCCTGCTGCAGCAATTCAAGCCCGGTGACCCCTGGCATATATATATCGCTCACGACCAGGTCAAAGGTTAAATTCTCAAGTTTCTCAAAAGCTTCACGTCCGTCTGCCGCCTGATGAATCTGAAGACCCTGTTTCTCGAGTCTGCGGACCATCAATTGCAGCATCGCTGGATCGTCATCAGCGACTAAAACAACTGGGTTAGCCATTCTTCACATCGTTCCTTCTCTAATACCTTTATCTAAAGCTGTCAGTGGTTCACCATGTCGTCAGGCCAACTCGCGTTCACCCTCTGCAATGGGCAAGGAGATCGCGATTGTGCTCCCCACAGCACCCTGCCCTTTAACCCAGACCTGGCCTCCCATTCGATTAACGATTGCTTTGACCATCTCCAATCCAAAACCCTCGAGCTCTTGCAGGTATTCCGCCCCCTCAAATTCATCATCTTCCATTGTGTTTGACTTCTGCTTCTGCAAACCTTCATCCGTTACTTCAATCCAGACAAGATCTTGATGTCTCCTGCCGGAAACTCTTACAGATCCACCACGCGAACTGCGGGCGGCTGCACGGCTGATGAGACCCTGCAAGATCCTCTCGAAGACACCTTTCTCTACACGGATTTCAGGAAGATCGTCTTCGATCTCGAGCACCAAGTTTAAATTGCGCTCTTTATTCAACTCGTCAAAACGTGCTTGGAGATCTTGGTTCGCGACCTCTGCAAACGCCACCTCGCCCGTCTGGTATCCAATCCCCGCTTCCACACGGACCAAGGAGAGTAATTCATCCATCCAACTTTGAATCCTGCCCAGTAACTTGGCGAGCTGATAGATCGTTGCCGATCGGTCTTCATTTGAGATTTCCGACGCCTCTCCTAACTCGGCTAGTCGTGATACGGCTTGTGCTAAAGGCAGGCGAATTTTTCCAGCCGCTTCTGTTAACATCCGCATCTTTAACTCATCGAGGTTCTTCAAGTGCGTGATGTCACGGCAGACCATGACCCAGCCCCGTCCGCCATTACCTCCCTCAGCGATCGAAGCCAGGCTTACAAGCTGCAGCGCATCATCTGTCCAGTTTAGCTCGACAACCGTTGGTTCTGAATCTCCCATCATATGCCAGCCATCCAGCAAATCCACCAACGCCTTCGGCAGGACCTCATGAGCGATCGAGCCTATCAGATCTGATCTCCCGAGCAAGTGCACTGCGGATGGGTTGGCAACGGAGATCGTTCCGGTTTGATCGACGGAGATAATGGCCTCACCGGTATGAGTCATCAACGCCTGCAGGCGGGAGGCCTCAGCCGTCAGTTGATCGTTCAGGCGATCACGATCGAACCGCAGATTCCGATGTTGTGCAGCACGACCGACCGCCAACGAAAGTTCTCCAATCGTCTCCAGCGGCTTAAGGAGGTAATCGAAGGCGCCATCTTCCCGCATCGCCGAGATGGCATTTCCTACCTGTCCTGAGGCAGTGATCACAATAACCTCAAGCCAGGGATCCAATTTTTTCGCCTGGCGCAGCAAATCCAGCCCTGACATTTTCGGCATCATCAAGTCGGTCACGAGAACATCGAAGGAGCTTTCCTGCAGACGCGCAAGAGCTTGCTTCCCGTCACTTGCTTTTTCGACTTCGAAGCCTTTTCGCTCCAGATGACCAGCCATTAGGGAGCGATAGGCTTCCTCGTCGTCAACGACTAGAACTCGCGACATTCTTCTCAACTTCCACGGGTTGTTTCTCTAGGCTATCAACCCGCAACGGTAGGGAAACGACAAAGGTCGTTCCGATGCCAACCTCGCTCTCCACTTCGATAAGACCTCTGTGGCGCGAAATGATGCCGTAACTCACGGAGAGACCCAAACCCGTACCCTCTCCCTCAGGTTTCGTGGTAAAGAAGGGATCGAAGATTCTAACGAGGTTCTCCTCCGGAATCCCCACCCCGCTATCACGCATGGTTATAACGAGGTTATCATCATGTTCTTTCAACGATACGTCGAGTGTGCCCCCCTCCGGCATCGCCTGCACGGCATTCGTCACGAGGTTGATGAGCACCTGTTCGATTTGCTGTGCGTCATAAGTCGCCATGACCGATGTCAGAGGCAGATCTGGGACGAGTGTGACATTTCCTTTACGTATGAGATATTCAGTCAACCGGAACACCGACTCCAGCGTTGCGCCCATATCACGAATCTGCAATTCGGGCGTAGATTGCCGGGCGAATTTAAGCAAGTCGGTGACAATAGTATTCGCTTTGGATGCGCTGTCACGGATGGTCTCTAGACCATCTATAGAGAAGTCATCCAGGTCGCCTTCTGCGACCAACTCCTCGGCTAAGCCTTTAATAACTGCTAGCGGGTTCTTGACGTCATGGACGATGCCCGCAGTCAATTGTCCGACAGAGGCGAGCTTCTCGGATTGGACCAACTGCGCCTGTGTCGCCTGCAGCCGGGCGTTCATCTCCGCCAACTCCTTCGCCCTTTGAACAGCTTCTTTATATAGGCGTGCAGCTTCCTCGGTGCGCTCCCGCAGACGCAGAGTCATAATATCGAAGGCATCTGCCAGCTCACCGATCTCATCCGTCCGCTCTAAACCGCTGCTGCGCTCCAGGTCCCCCCCCGCAACCGCTTGTGACATCGAGCGCAGCTGGAGGATCGGGCGAGCGATGTGCTGTGCGAGCAGATAGCCGAGCAGGATTACGGCTCCAGTACCGAGCGTGAAGATGATGCTAAAGGTATTGCGGTTGGTTGTTAGTGAGGTGGCGATGTACTCGCTGGATGAAACTACTCCGATGAAACCAGCTTCGGTGTCGCGGATTATCAGAGGTGTGTAGAGGATCTCATACGCACGCTCGTATAGTTCCAACTCTCGATTGAAGGATGTCAAACCCGCATCTCTGAGCGACTCCCCCTCAATCTCGAGGATGCCATATCCTTCTTCCGGTTCAACAAGTGTAGTCGTGACCAACGAACCTTCTGGATTCAGGATAAGAATATCCGCGAGAGCCTGCAGTTTTAAATCCTCCAAGAGTGTATCGATTTTTGTCCCGATCAAGAGGGCACCGACGAGTTTTTCATCGGTATTCCTAACCGGCGCACTGGTGAAGAGGAACTTCCCTAGCTGAGTGTCCAGAATGCCCGCAAACTTATCCCCAACCTCATCATACTGATCGGAAAGGACGCTTTGAACCGGCCCGAAGGAAGAGTAATCATCCCCCGTGAAGAATTCTGTGGCTCCCGCCTCAGGGTCATAGGTCAAAGTAATGATCCCCTTCCCTCGCGTATCAATAGCGGCGACTACATCAATATTGTTGTTTACCGCAATCCCCTCGAATGTGGCTTGGAGACTCTCGCTATCCCGATTCTCAATCGCCGCAGATACACCATCCATGAAAGTGAGCAGCCGCAGGTCCTCCAGGTGCTTCCTTTCTTTACGAACAACACCATCAGCTGTCACCCGGCTGGCTTCAACTAATTGATTGCCGAAACGCTCTTCAAAAGAACCCGAAACAAGGCGAGTGATAATAAAAACGCCGACCATTGCAACGATAAGAGTAAGCAAGGCATATGGAACGATGAGTTTGGTGCGCAGGCTCGAGAAGATGGGGACGCGTGCAATAACGCTCTCAAAGAAAATATTCATCCGTTTGAGGACGTCCTTTGGGGCTTTCTCTCGAAACCAGGCTTTAATATCCATAAGCGTTCTAACGATCAGATCCGACTATTTTCCTGACTGCTGAACGGAGTCTCAATTTGGCGTTTCAACGGTGAAATGCTTATTGTGAAGCCCTCGCGGCTGTAAGATTCCTCACCTTGCGGAAATGAGATTTCCTCGTAAAAATAACGAACACCGGTGGACATTCCATTCATTCCTTAGGTCCCTGAGCTTCAGGTGCGAGAATATAGAGCCTCTCGCCATCAGAGCGCTTGGCGAGATACATCGCTTCATCGACTGCATGGACGAAGTCTTTGGGAGTGTCAAATCCTGGGTGCCACTGTACAACCCCCATACTTACAGAGAGCTTCCCTGAATCAAACTCCACCTCCAATATGGCCTCACGAATGCGTTTGGCGACGGAAGCTGCTTCTTCGCAGTCTGCCTCTGGGAGTAGAACGATGAACTCATCCCCTCCAAAACGCGTACCCAGGTCAACTTTTCGAATCGAACGCTGGATGGATTTCGCGACGAGTTTCAGCGCTTCATCCCCAGCAGCGTGGCCAAAGGTGTCATTGATGACCTTGAGTTCATCCATATCGATCATGATGATGGACAGCGGACGACTGTATCGTTTCGCCCGTTCTACTTCCGTGTTCATACTATCCTGCAGCTTGTGGCGATTGTATAAACCAGTGAGCGAATCGGTCACCGCCAGGCGCTGTATTTCCTCGAAGAGGTGCTTGTTTTCCTTGACCAGATATCTGCGCTCAAGCGCACGAGATAAGGCGAGTTCAAAACTGGTCATCGATTCCAGAGGTTTGGTGAGGTAGTCGTAAACGCCTGCCCGAAGCGCCTCAACGGCGGTCTCGACGGACGCGCTTCCAGTGAGAATGAGCGCTTGAATATCCGGATCGATCTTACGGGCTGCATCGATCACTTCCAGGCCGGTATGCTCAGGCATGTACAAATCGAGCACCAGCGCGTCGAATTCATGCTCCTTCAGGGCATCCATGGCCTGTTGGCCATCCGCCGCCTGATGGACTTCGAGACCCATGCGGGAAGCGCGGCGAGAGAGGAGCTGCAGATAATCCGGATCATCCTCGGCGATTAATATCGTTCCAACCTGCATACTGCCTTTCTTCCTTTCTTTAATCAAGGCTTATCCTCCGTGTGAGCTCATCCAATCGGAAAGTCTAAAACCTCTTGCTCCTCAAACGTTCATATTCACCCACATCTTACCTGAATTAGGGGGTTCAAAACCTTGCAACCGACCTACATCTAATCAGCAGTCCTTCGAGGCTGATAAATCACACGATCGCGGTTACTTCCACCAGAATTCCGAGTTTAGTAGATGGAAAATCCGTTTAAACGCAAACCAAGCCAACCTCCATCCTTGAATAACCGAGGTTGCTCCCTGGTCCGACAAACACCTACCGGACTGATTTCACGCAATGTGCACTATGAGGATTTTATGTCATGTTGAAGAGCAAAGCAAGCATAGTTATACGAAATAAGAACCCCGCATCACTGCGGGGTTCTGCACTGGGCTATCTGCTTTATGATTCTTGCGCCTAATCGAATTCTGGCGGCGTGTTCGTCACCGTTGGTGTATTCGTCACCGTCGGGGTGCTTGTGTACGGAGGCGGCGTAAATGTTTTTGTGGGTGTTGGAGTTGCAGTCCAATCAGGCGTCTGCGTGGGCGTTGGCGGAGGGGCCGCCCAATAGCTGCCATTGATCTGGCAGGTCCCCCACCCTGGGAATAAGAAGGTTAATGTGCCTTTGTACATTCCGTTGAAGGGCTGTCCATTTAGGTTGAAGTACGCCTCCCACCAGCGATCCGCGCCAGTTGAGAGGCCAATCGAAGGCGCCGCGGCTGAGACGGGAGAACTAGATGAAGGCCCGCCGTATGAAGTACCCTGGAACTTGAAGGAGTCGAAGCTCATCGGCGGCGCATAAGTCGTGTTCCATTCCAGAGTCGAGCTCGTCAGGTACGCCGTCTGGGGGTTATGGTTGATCAGTCGGATCCCGAAAAAGTTGTTCTTCAGTTCGGTGCCGATGTTCTGGATCAGGTGGCAGTTCGGCGTCGGTGTAGGCGTGATCGTTGGCGTGTTCGTAACCGTCGGTGTGTTGGTTGGCGTGAGAGTGATCGTCGGCGTGAGTGTAATCGTTGACGTGGGTGTGACCGTCGGCGTAAGCGTCGCCGTTCCCGTTGGTGTTATCGTTGGTGTATTCGTCACAGTTGGGAAAGTGATGGGAGCTGCCCCGCTTGAAAGATTGCAGGCTGGATCGCTGAATTGCACGGTGAAGCCAAAGTGGCTTGAATTGAGATTCAACGGTGGGGAGGAGAGATAGCCCTCGAAGCCGCCGTTGAAATTCATATAGATGTACGTCGCATTTGCCCCGGTTCGGGCAGGTTTCGGCAAGCCTGTATTCCCCGATGTTGAAGATGTGTAGTCGTTCCCATTATTGATTTTTGAGGTATACAAATATAGCCAATCGAGGTATTCATTCCAACCGTAGAGGTTAGAAGCCTGGTCTAGAGGACCCCAATTGACCGTCACGCCTACGACTTCCAGCCCTGGATAGCTGGTGTTGTTGATCCATTGGGCGACGCGAGCGCTGCTGAAGAAACGAAACTGGCCGAAGCTCACACCCTCGCAGGAAGGCGTAGGTGTTAGAGTTGGCGTCGGTGTCGGTGGGACACCGATGGCGAATATCACCTCCGCATAATCGCTCCAGACCCCCTCATCGTCTAGCGCCCGCGCTGAAAGTTTATGCTGACCCGACTCTATCGGTTGCCCGTTCGGCCATTTAGCACTTACTACAGGGTGACCATTGCAGGGAGCGTTGCCGCCAAAAGCGCAGTAGGCACTGACGTAATCCACAGAGGTATAGCGCCAAGCCCAGCCACTGCCGTCCCACCAGTAGAACTGGAATTCCACCTGCATGATCCCGTCCCCATCAATTCCAACACCCGCGCATGTCACCGGATCGGAATTATCCGGATCATAGGACTGGGCATAAGCGGGGATCTTTGAGCCCGGACCGTCGATCATAACCCCTGGCGAGGGTCGCAATATCGTAATCAATGGCGGTACCTTGCAGGGTGTTTGCGTGGGCGTCGGTGTATCCGTTGGGGCAGGAGTCGTCGTTGGTGTTGGTGTGTCTGTCGGGGTGGCTGTATTTGTAGCTGTGAAAGTCGGTTGGACCATCGTCGCCGGCAGACCGATGACACGCGCGACACGGTACTGTTCAACGATGCCTTCACGCCTTGCAGTAAGCCGGAGTTTTGGCATCCATGAGCTGATGATCGGGCTTATTATCGGATGATCAAAGTCCAGCGTAACCGAAACCCGGTTGCCCGGACCGCCCGCATCTTCAGTCAACTGACAGGATGCCGATGTGCTGGTGGATGAATCCGCGGGGAAATACACAATTCCCGATTTATTTGAACAGACGGTAATCTTCAAATAACCTGGTACGCCGGAAGGGACGGTGAGATCCCGCCAAATACCCGCGGACCCAGACAGGGCATTATCTTTTATCGAAGGAATTCGGGCGCCATCCTCCTCCGCTTTAGAATCGCAGATCCCGCCGGGGTACCCGGCGCAATATAACGGGTCGTATTCACCCGTGACGGCGTAGCGCACACCAAAACGGGCACCGTTTTCGATCGCGACCCAGGCATGTAATAATCTGGCGATCTCGATGATCGCGAAGAGAACCAGAAGCATAATCGGTAAGACAAGCGCAAACTCGACAAGAGTCTGCCCTTTGAATCTTGAGTGTTCTGTTTCTCTCATTATCACATTGCTCCGCACATCCGGGTAAATCAAATAACCCGACGTTAATCGTCGTGCATCAACTTGTTCCAAGTCTACACGCGGGAACCGTGATTCGTCCTTACAACCAACTTACGGCTTCGGCAGATAGATATCTTGGGATCAGCAGGCTCTGTTTGCGGGTTGAAGAAGAACCGTTTCTAATCATGTCATTTCGAACCACCGCAGGGGTGAGAATTCCTCGAGGGTACTCAATCCACAGCCTGGGGGTCTATAGATAAGGATATTAATCGGTTCCACATCTGCAACTCTCAAAAGATTCATCCTAGGGATTTCTCGATCGCCGTTTCACGGCTCGCTCGAAATGACATAGCCGGGCACGATTCCTCCTCCTTGTCGTTGAAAGGAACCCGCCAAGGCGACGCCTGTCCTGCGAAGTCCCACGCAGTATGTGGGGCAATGTCCCCGACCGAAGGGAGCGGGGAGCGAAGTCGGAGGATCTCAATCTCCCGCTATCAATGCAGGAGATTACTTTGCTCAAGGCTAACAGAGACGGGTCCCTGACCAATGTCATTCTGAGGAGCGCAGCGACGAAGAATCTCGTTCATGGCAAGCAGCACCCGCCAGTT
>SOIH01000268.1 GCA_004376895.1 Anaerolineales bacterium
AAACGCCCCGCGCTGCTCGCGCGGGGCGCATCTTTTAGCTCCTGATTTCTTAGATATCGAGGTTGGCCATCTGCTCGTAGAACTTCCAGCGGGTGATGACATCCTCGCGGAGCGCCCCCAGCAGCTTCCCTGCCCGATCCGGATCGGACTGGCGTAGTGCCCGGAAGCGATTCTGCTTGTACATAAAGGTCTCGATGTCCTCGGTCGGCACCTTGGAGTCGAGCTGCAGCGGGTTTTTACCCTGGTCACCCAGCCGTGGGTCGTAACGGAAGAGCGGCCAGAAGCCACTCTTCACAGCATCTTCGTGAATATCTGTGGCCGTGGTCATGTCGATGCCGTGGGCGATGCAGTGAGCGTAGGCGATGATCAGCGAAGGGCCATCATAGGACTCGGCTTCACTCATCGCCTTCACTAGCTGGGTCATATTCTCGCCGTATGCGACCTGGGCTACATAGATGTTGCCATAGGTCATGGCGATGGCCCCCAGATCCTTCTTGGGCATGTCCTTTCCTGCAGCCGCGAACTTTGCCACTGCGGCGCGCGGCGTAGCTTTTGAAGCCTGACCGCCGGTGTTGGAGTACACGCCGGTGTCCAGCAAGAGGACGTTCACATTCTTGCCCGATGCCAGTACGTGGTCCAGACCGCCGTAACCGATATCATATCCCCAACCGTCGCCGCCCAATATCCAGACGGATTTGGGAACCAGGAAATCGGCGATGCTCAACAGCCGCTCCGCCTGCGAATCCTTTTTCTTCTCGAGGAGCACCTTGAGTTCGTCAACCCGACCGCGCTGAATTTCGATCCCCTCCTGCGTCGAGACGTCGGCATCCAGGATTTCCTTAGCCAACGCTGCTTTGCCATTCAGCTTGACCGTGTCCAGCAGCTCCCTTGCAAATTGGGTCAATTTGTCGACGGTGAGGCGCATGCCCATACCGAACTCGGCGTTGTCTTCAAACAGTGAGTTCGACCAGGCCGGACCCCTGCCGTCGAAGCGCGGCGCATAGGGTGTTGTCGGTAGATTGCCGCCGAAGATGGATGTGCAACCGGTTGCATTGGCGATGATGGTGCGATCCCCAAAAAGCTGGGTGAGCAGCTTGACGTACGGCGTCTCGCCGCATCCTGCGCAAGCACCGGAGAATTCGAACATTGTGGGCAGGAACTGCGAGCCCTTGGTGGTGAAGCGGTTGAATAGCGCCGGATCGGGGTCGGGGATTGTGAGGAAGTAATCCCACTTTGCGGCTTCCTGCTCTCGGAGCGGCGGCTGGGGCGCCATATTGATCGCCTTGCGGTCTGTCTTCTTGCCATCCGCATCCTTTGCAAAGGCAGGGCATATATGGACGCAGTTGCCGCAGCCAGTGCAATCCTCCGGCGCCACCTGCAAGGTATACAGCATATTCTCCAAGCCGCGACCCTTCGCCGGCACAGCCTGCCAGCCTTCCGGCGCATCGCCGTTGGCTAGGGAAGCGTCGTAGATCTTGGGTCGGATCGTGCCATGCGGACAAACAAAGGCGCACTGATTGCACTGGATGCACGCCTCCGGATCCCAGACCGGAATCTCTAGACCGACGTTTCGCTTTTCATACTGGGTTGTCCCGACGGGATAGGTGCCATCGTTTGGCAGCAGGGAAACGGGAAGTTCCTCGCCTCGACGAGCGATCATCTCACCGGTCACCTTTTGCACAAACTCGGGTGCACCCGCAGGCACTGGTGGAAGCATACCCAGTTTAGAAGTCACTTTCTTCGGCAGATCGACCTTGTGAATCCGCTCTCGTGCCAGGTTGGAGGCCTTCACGTTCATATCGACGACCGCCTTGCCTTTGCTGCCATAGGTGTCCTCGACAGCCATCTCGATCATTTCCTGCGCCTGTTCTTCCGGAAGTACGCCGGAGATTTCGAAGAAAGCGGTCTGCATGATTATATTGATGCGTCCGCCCAGCCCGAGCGACTTCGCCAGCGAGTAAGCATCGATGACGTAGAAGTTCGCTTCCTTGTCGATCAATGCCTTTTGCACCTCAGCAGGCAAGTGATCCCACACCTCATCCGCGGGGTAGGAGCTGTTCAGCAGGAAGGTGCCGCCCGGCTTGAGGTTCTTGAGCATGTCGTAGCGCTCCAGAAAGTGGAACGCGTGACAGGCCAAGAAACCAGCCTGCTGGATCAAGTAGGTGCTGCGAATCGGGTTCGGGCTGAAGCGCAGGTGGGATATGGTCATTGCGCCCGATCTCTTTGAGTCGTAGACAAAGTACCCCTTGGCGTAATAATCGGTGGCTTTACCGATGATCTTGATCGAGTTCTTATTCGCGCCCACGGTTCCGTCAGCGCCCAGACCGTAAAACATGGCCCGGTGGACTTCATCGCCCTCCGAAGAGAAGGCGTCATCCCACTCCAGGTTTGTATGTGTCAGGTCGTCGACGATGCCGACGGTGAAGTGATTCCTCGGCTTCTTCTCGGCCAGATTGTCCAGCACGGATTTCGCCATTCCAGGATTGAATTCTCTTGAGCCCAACCCGTAGCGCCCGCCGACGATGAGGGGTCTCTTGCTTTCGGTGATGTCGCCATTTACGACGGCTTCGCTGATTGTGTTCTGGACGTCCAGGTAAAGCGGTTCACCTTCCGCGCCTGGTTCTTTTGTGCGGTCGAGAACGGCGACGTGCTTAACTGATTTCGGTAGAGCTTTAAGCAGCGCCTCCCCGCTGAAGGGGCGGTATAGACGCACTTTTATTAGCCCGACTTTCTCTCCCTGGTCGGCGAGGTATTCGACCACTTCATGCATTGTGTCCGCGCCAGAGCCCATCATTATTACGACGCGCTCAGCGTCAGGTGCGCCGACATAGTCGAAGAGATGGTACTCGCGCCCGACGACCTCCGCGAAACGGTCCATCGCTCTCTGGGCAATCCCGGGGACCTTCGTGTAATAGGCATTAACCGTCTCGCGCGCGGCGAAGAATACATCGGGGTTCTGGGCAGTCCCGCGGATGGATGGGCGATCGGGCGAAAGCCCTCGTAAGCGGTGCGCCAAAACCCAATCATCGTCGATTAACGCCCGCATATCATCGTGGGTTAGTTCTTCGATCTTCTGTATCTCGTGGGACGTACGGAAACCGTCGAAGAAGTGCAGGAAAGGAATGCGCGATTCAAGCGCCACCGCTTGAGCGATTAAGGCGAAGTCCATCACCTCCTGGGGGTTATTGGATGAGATCTGCCCCCAGCCCGTCGAGCGGGCGGCCATCACGTCGCTGTGATCTCCAAATATCGATAGTGCCTGCGCGGCGACAGAGCGAGCCGCGATGTGGAAGACGGCTGGCGTCAGTTCCCCAGCAATCTTGAACATGTTGGGCAGCATCAACAATAAGCCCTGTGAAGCCGTGAAAGTCGTCGTCAGGGCGCCTGTGGTCAGTGCGCCGTGAACTGCTCCAGCGGCACCGCCCTCAGCTTGCATCTCTGTTACGCTGGGAACCATCCCCCAGATGTTCGGCTCACCTCGCGCTGCCTTCTCGTCGGCGATTTCCCCCATCGGTGAGGATGGAGTAATTGGATAAATTGCAATAACCTCGTTCGTCGCGTAAGCAGTATGCGCGGCTGCGGCATTCCCATCGTAGGGGACAAGCTTTCGCTTGGCTTTCTTTGTAGCCATTTAACACTCCTTTTGAACCAATGTAATGTAAAACTAGGGGGATGCGCACAAGCGCGCAGAACCCTATGGGCTATCCCAAATGAGTCTAAAGTTCCATCTAGTGCGGCAGTAGTGTAAATGTCATCCTAAACTGGAGGATACCTGTTACTATTAAACCGCGTTCCTATGTAATGATACTTAATTCCCCTGAAAGAGACACTAACGGAGGGCCAATGGCAAATTTAAAAACAACCTATATGGGCATCGGATTAAACTCGCCGATCGTCGTCGCTGCGAGTTCGATATCCAGCTTCATCGACCAGATCAAGCTCGCTGAACAAGCCGGTGCGGGCTTGCTTGTAATCCGCTCCCTCTTCGAGGAGCAGATTCTCATGGACGCGCTGCGCCTTGAAGAAGAACTCTCGGTTGGCGCCGAGAATTTTCCCGAGGCGCTCTCCTATTTTCCGGAGATAGAGCACGGTATGGCGGACGAGCATCTCATGTGGATCGAAGAGACGCGGAAAGAAGTTAAACTGCCACTTATCGCCAGCCTAAACGCCGTCTCCTCAGGTGGATGGGTTAAGTACGCCAAGCAGCTTGAAGCTACTGGTGTGGATGGACTGGAACTCAATGTTTACGCCATCGCCGCCGACCCGAAGGTCAACGGCGCCGTTCTTGAGGCGCAGCTGTATGAGATCGTTGAAGCCGTTATCAGTGAGGTCGACATCCCCGTTGCCGTCAAACTCAGCCCTTTCTATACATCGATCGCAAATGTGGTGTCCGAAGTGGACGAGCGCGGTGCGAAAGCTGTGGTGCTCTTCAACCGCTTCCTGCAGCCAGACATCGACCCGAAGACTGAAACGCTAGTATCGGAGATGGTTTACAGTTCACCCGAGGAGATGAAATTACCTCTGCGCTGGGTCGCACTGCTCTATGGACGGGTGAAGACCGAACTTGCCTTGACCACCGGTGTCCATTCGGGGTTGGACGCCGCCAAGGCGTTCCTCGCCGGCGCACAAATCGTGCAGACTGCATCCGCGCTACACAAACAAGGGATCCCCTACATCTCGACAATGATCCGTGAACTAGAAGGGTGGATGGATGAGCACGATTACCAGAACCTTGGCGACTTCCGCGGGAAGATGAGTCAGAGAGATACCGATGACCCCTTTGCATTCGAACGGGCTCAATATGTGAAATTACTGCTCGGTCAGCAATAAATTTCCTGCTGACTAAGGTGGGTTTATCTCACTATTTATAACGGGATTAAATAAGAAGAGGGTGTCTATGATTGGACACCCTCTTCCGGTTTCTAGATATCCTGCGCTCAGAACAGATTAAGTGTGAAGGGGAAAACCAGGTTCAGGATCAACCCAAGCACGAATAACCCACCCGCAAGCTTGCCGTGATGAAAAGCTGCAGAGACAAACCAGAGCGGCCAGACCGGGTAGTCCGGGGGCGGCTCGCTCGGCTTCGGCTCGTTGTAGATTTTCAACACCATCACCAAGCGCGGTATGGCGAAAAAGACCAGCATCACCCATACCGACAACGTGCCAGTGAGGACGAGGATGGCGACGATCAGATAGTAGCCCACCATCAACTTCTGGTTCAGCCACAGGGATGCTTTATTGCCGATGATCACCGGGATTGTGCGTATCCCTTTAGCCTCATCCGGCTCGCGTTTATCAATGTGCTTTCCAACGAGCACGGTGGTGACGATCAACGCATACGGCAAGGACGCCAGCCAGACCCCGGGTGATGGGAATTCCCCTGCGGTAACAAAGTAGGCGCCTCCGATCATCAAGGGTCCCCACACCAAGAAAACGCCTGGCTCGCCCAAGCCATGATGTTTGAGTTTGACTGGTGGGGCTACGTAGAACACACTAATGAAGAGGCCCGCCAAGGCGAATATCAGCACCTGCCAACCCACAGCGATGACGAAGTAGATCAAGATCGCCAGATCGATCAGGTTAACCGTCAGAATTGCGGTGAGCAACCCGCGTTTACTGATCATGCCGCTCAATATTGGGTGGGGGGCGTAAAGCGCCCGGGCATACTCATCCGTATCAACTCCGCCCTCAAGATCGAAGTAATCATTGATCATGTTGTTGGCAGCATGTGCGAGGATCAAGCCCACCAGCGCCAACGCGAAGTGAAACCAATTTAGGTGTTCTGCAAGGGCCGCCGCAAGCAATCCCCCGATCAAGCCTGAGGTGGCCGTCATCGAGAAAACCGCCGCCCGGGTGATGATCAGCCACTTACTGACGACATCCATCTCCTTGTCAGGTGAAAGATTTGCAGTATCGAGTACTTCCTTCCAGTTGGAAAGTAAAGACATGGACCCTCCGAATAATGTGATATCCAGTACCCGGCCGAGAGTGTATCAGGTCCCAGATGGCTTGTACAGATTTCACCGAATCCGTTGTCAGGAAATAGCTTGTGAGCAGCTTAGAGCTTACTCCCTGAGGAAGTGGCGCGCCGCGGTCTCTCCTGAAGAAGGCAAGCCAGCTTCACTCAGGATTGGACGGTCGAACAAACTTTTTGTAAAACAAAGTGATGATACGCAAATGGGCCATGGATTAGGCGCTCATGGACTCGTTCGTCGAAACCGTTCTCCCAAAACTCAAACCAAATTTCATCGAAGGTATATAGACCATAGGTTTTTACAAATGGTTTGAATAGCTTCGTAATTACGTTTGGAAAAACCATATCAATCCAAATTAAGTGTCCCTCTAACCTTAGTACCCTGGCAATTTCACGAACCGCCTGGGGCCAGACTGCTATGTGATGAAACACATCCTGTGAGACAACCAAATCGAAACTGGCGTCTTCAAATGTGAGCTTTGCCGCATCCTCAACACGAAAACGGAGGTGGTCGTCCTCTCCATACACCTCCCCGGCAATCTGGATTTGCTCGGGGTCAAAATCCGTGCCGTATACATTCATACCGTACTCGCTTGACAAGAACGCTGACAAAGTTCCTATACCGCATCCAACCTCAAGCACATCATGAATGTTTTGAATGTTCAAGCCAATAAGCCGGTTTCGGACTGTTTCAATATTACGGTCGCCTTTTTCCTGACGATTAACAAACAACTTTTCAAATCTCGTCATTGCCATCTGGATTTCCTTTGCGAAGCTCTCACCATCATCTCAAATTGCTGCGAGCATGGCGGTCCGCTAATCATCATTCCCAGCGAAAGTAGCGCGCCGCCGCCGCGCCAAATACGATGAGTATGCCTGCAAGTACTGCAACCTCAAATAAATGATCCGCAAACGGTTCTCCGAACCACAATCCCCGGAGTAACCGAGCGACGTAGGTGAGAGGTAAAAAATCTGAGACGCGTTGAAGCGAGGGAGGTAGAAATTCGATGGGCATCCCGGCCCCTGACAAGAACATCATCGGGTAGAAGATCACCATTCCGATAACTTGCGCCACCCGCGCACCCGAAGCGATGCTGGCGATGAGGTAGCCCATCGAACTCATGGCTAAGCCACTGAGAATCACCGCGAATAGTAAAAGCAGGATGTTCCCATCAAATTGAACCCGGTAAAGCAGCCATCCAACAATGACAAGCAAGGTCATTCCGAGTATCGTCATCGCCAGATTGGTCAACAAGTCGGAGGCAATATACGTGAGCGGGCGCATGGGAGTAGCACGAAACCGCCTGAGGACACCCTGCTCACGATATCCTGCCGTAGTTATGGGCACAGAGAGAAGGCCAATCGTTCCCAGGATCAAGGCTGAATATGCCGGCATGGATACGTCCATACTCCCTAATCCGCCGAAAATCGGCGATGGGTCGTTGCCATACATGGCACCAAAGATCAAGATCAGCATCGTTGGGAAAGCCAGGGTAAAGAACGTCGCAATAGGTTCCCGAATGTAAAGTTTGATCGAAGTTTTCGTCAGTTCCTTTAAGCCGCGCATCTTCTTACTCCCTCACCGCTCTCCCTGTCAGGGAGAGGAATACGTCTTCAAGGTTGGGCTGCTCTGTCCGTAGATCGTCGAAGTCGATACCACTATCTTCCAACGCGTTGACGACCCTGCTGATGAACCGTTTCCCAGATCCAGAGACGATCACGCGATCCTGTCGGCGTTCGACAAGCTCGACACCTGGCAACGCTTCAAGACCCAGATCCTTAGAACCATTTAAGGGATAAAAACTCAATCTTCTTTCGATTCCCAGATCGCGGATCATGGCACGCGGGCTGTCCAACGCCACGATCTTGCCGTAATCCATAATCGCCACTCGATCACACAAACGCTCAGCTTCTTCCATATAGTGGGTTGTCAGAAAAACGGTGCTCCCCTGGTCGCGTATCTCGCGCACCAGATCCCACATTGACCTGCGCGCCTGCGGATCGAGCCCGGTCGTTAGCTCATCGAGAAAAACCACTTCCGGGCGGTTGATGAGTGCCAGGGCGATAAACAGCCGCTGTTTCTGCCCCCCAGACAATTTTGTAACCGGTGACTTCGCTTTCTCTTGAAGACCCATCCGCTCAAGCAGCATCTCGGGATCAATCGACTCAGCGTAAAAGGATGCGAACAGATTCAAAGCCTCCCTCACCCGTAAACGGGAGGGAAGATCCGATTCCTGGAGTTGGATTCCGATTCGCTCCATTACAGTACGGCGCTCTTCATAGGGATCTTTCCCGTATACAGACACACGCCCGCCGTCTGGTTGTCGGAGTCCTTCAAGACATTCGATGGTCGTGGTCTTTCCGGCCCCATTTGGACCGACCATGCCGAAGATTTCGCCCTCATCAACAGTGAAAGTGACTCCGTCTACCGCGCGCAAATCTCCGTAGCATTTCACTAAGTCGGTAACTTCAAGTACGGGTGCCATATCGCTTTCTCCTCGATCGGAACTGCTGCCTGACAGCAGTACGGTTCAGGGTTTGTCCTTCAATATTTGCTCGAGCGCTTTCACGTGCTCACTGAAAGCCTTCCTGCCTTTACGAGTGAGGGCGATGAAGGTGCGCGGCTTTCGATCAACAAAGGTTTTTTCCAGACTCACATAACCCGCCTCTTCAAGTTTTCGCAAATGCGCCCCTAGATTGCCGTCAGTTAGCTCGTGGAGATCCCGGAGGAAAGTGAACTCCATAGATTCATCCTCTGAGAGGGTGGACAGAGAGGAAACGATACGCAGACGGACCGGTTGGTGGATGAGATTGTCAAGATTCGCCATCGATCACATCCTGCCTCTTAAAATGAAAATGCCTGAAGCGATCAACCCGCCACCGCCAACCAGGGCAAGCCAGGCTCCTAGGTAGGCGGGGATTAACTGCCACCCAACCATCGCCAGAGCAGTGATGCTCAGACCGATGTAGAGCAGCGGGGGTGAAAACCACAATCCCATCACGACATAGCCAAAGGAGACGAAAATCGTGATGAAGAGCAGATACTGTTCACCATAAATGGGGCCAGCGATCCAAAAAAGGAGACCACCGTAAACGAAGAGTATCAACCAGAAAATACCGATCTTTTTACCGTGCGTCGATCGCACCTGTCTCCTTGACTTCAGGATGACCACTGCCGTTCCAACGATGCCGAAGACGTCAAGAACCAGCCATAGATAACCCTGGGCCTCGCCTAGGAATTGGCTGCCGAGGAAGCCGATGAGCCAGACAATACCCCAAATGATGAGCATGTAGCCCGAGCCTGCGCGCGCCACAGCCTGGCGGGTTAGTTCCATGGATTGCCGAGCGATCTCCAGCGACTCATGTGCCTCATTCCTATCCATATCATTCCTCCAGAGTACTCTGTCTTATAGAGTACTCTATAATACATCAAGCGAATTGTCAATACCCAACATCAGCCCTGTGCTGGGCTGGCGCGGAAAAAAAGCCGTGGATTTCCAGAAGCCCCGTCTTTCAGGTAAACTTGATGGTCCAACAAGAAGATACCCAACGGAGGCAGTTCCTAAAGATGAATATCCTGGTAACCGGAGCGACCGGCTTTATCGGCTCACACCTGTGCCGAGCACTAATAGAACAGGGCCATCATGTCCGCGCACTCCACCGACCCACCAGTTCGCTGGCTTTGTTGGAAGGCATCCCCGCCGAACTAGTACAGGGGGATCTCTTCGAGCCTGATTCGCTTACTCTCGCCGCGCGTGACATCGAGGTTGTTTACCACTGCGGCGGCCGTGTCGGAAGCTGGACCGACGCCGAAGAGATGGCCGCCAGCCACGTCGAGGGCACCCAGAATATCCTCTCCGCCGCCCGGCAATGCGGAGTTCGGCGGTTCATCCACACCTCCTCCGTCGCTGCCCTCGGCGTCCCCGAGCGCCCCGCGGATTCCAACGAGACTCTGCCCATCATGGACGAGAGCCACTCCTGGAACTACACCCCCGAGAAATGGCCCTATGGATACGCAAAGCACCGCGCCGAGGGTGAGGTCCGGAGCGCTGCCGCCGATGGTTTAGATACGATCATCCTCAACCCTGCTTCTGTATTCGGTGCCGGAGATAAAAACCTCGCTTCCAGCGCCATCGTCATGCATATGGCCCGCGGCCGGCGTCCCCCCATCCCCCCGGGCGGACTCAATGTAGTCCACATCGACGATGTGATCGCCGGTCACATCGCCGCCTTAGAACACGGAGCGTCGGGGGAGCGTTACATCCTCGGCGGGGAAAACATCACCTTTGAACAGTTGCTTACCACAGTTGCAGATGTCGTCGGCGCGCCGCGCCCGCGCTGGCACATCCCCGGCTGGGCTCTTCGACGCCTCTCAAGTCCCGCTGAATTACTCGGACGGATACTGGATATCCCTCTGCGCGGACATATATTCCGCCTGGCCGGGCTACATTTCTACTATGACAGTCGCAAGGCACAGCGCGAATTACTTGTGCCTGCGCCTCGAACATATCGATCCGGTATAGAAGATGCCTATACCTGGTACCGGGACAATGGTTTCCTCGATTGAGCGACCTCCGGCCACATCGATCGAAGTACCCACATGGCATCCAAAACCCCAACCGTGATACACTAACCCCAGCATCATTCCTATGAGTTAATTGCCTTGGTAAAAGCGAAGAAACAGACTACCCACGAGACAATCTTGACCTCAACGCTGCGAGCAACGGCTGCAGTGGCTCGTCAGGCTGCCTCGAGTGAGGAGGATGTCATCCATGCCGTGACGGATGAACTCCATCATCTAGGTCTTCGCGGGACCATAGCCCTCTTAACGCCTAATGGCGAATTGGCGTTTCATACCCCTTCACTAGGATCCAAGATAGAGAAGGCACTTGAAAAACTTTCCAACCTACGTGTCAACGACTACAAGATTGATCCCGCCAGCGTCGACATTTACCAAGAGATCTTCTCCACAAAGCAGGCAATATTCACCGAGGACACTTCGAGTGTAATAACCCAATTGGTGCCATCCTCGACGAAAGGCATACTCCCGCGAATCATGAAGATATTCGGTCCCGGTAACGTCATCTTTGCACCACTCATAATTGGTGACGAACCGATTGGCACCCTCAATGTAATGGCGGAATGGCTCACAGCCGATGACATCCCCTTGATCTCTGCGCTTGCCGATCATGTCTCGATCGCGATCAACCACGTCCGCAACCGGAAAGCGATCGAAGCGTCGCTGGAGATTCAGCGCCTCCGCACTCAAGTTGCTGAATTACTCACCAGCGAACTCGATCTACCCAGCATCATGGAGCGCGTTCTTCGCCTCGGCGAAGAAATCACCGGCGCCGATTCGGGAGCCATTGCCCTTCTCGAACCAGATGGGGAAACCTTGGCTTTCCCCTACAGCTTCGGTGTTCCCAAGGCAATGAAGAAAATGCCCCCCCGGGGAGACGGTTTAATTTGGATCACTTTAAAAGAACGCAAAGCGATGTTGCTGGAGGATTACCGCGAACATCCAGATACCCTACAGCCTGCTGTTGAGGCCGGGATTCGTGCGTTATTAAGTGTCCCGCTCATCGCCGGCGATGAAGTCATGGGCGGAATGGCATTCTTCGGGCTATCCAAGGATATTAAGTTCACACGTGAACACCTTACCCAGATGGAATCCATCGCCGAGATAGCCGCAGTTGCTGTAAAGAACGCACGCCTTTTCAGCGAGGCGCATCGCCGTGCAGAAGAAGCGCAGGCATTAATCGTTACCGCCCACTCGATCTCAGCCTCCCTTGACACAGAAACCGTACTTAACGAAATCGCGACTCAGGCGAATCAATTGCTGGACTGCGATGGCAGCCGCATCCACCTGGTGGACTACGATAGCGGCACCGTTCATTGCGTTGTAGCTCGAGAGCCGAATGCGGAGGAGCTCCTCGCGTTCGAGTTTAAGGTTGGCGAGGGCATCACCGGCGGCGTAATAGAGCGCGGCAAAGCCGTAGTTATCAACGACCCGGCGGTAGATCCCAACAGCGTTCAAGTACCCGGAACCCCAGAAGATGAACCCGAATGCCTGGCGATCGTGCCGCTTTCCATTCGCCAACGGACGCTGGGCGCAATGACCGTCCGCAGGCTCGGTTTGGACAACCCATTCACGGACAAGGATCTTGACCTGCTTTCCGCGTTTGCTGCCCAAGCAGCGGTTTCGATTGAAAACGCGAACCTCTTCGGACATATAGAAGCACAGGCACAACGGCTGGAATTGCAAGTCGATGAACGCACGCGCGAACTGTCTCTGTCGGAGGCTCGTTACCGATCCCTGGTAGAAACCGCTCAATCCGGGATTTTTCAGCTTGATCTCGAAGGGCGCTTACTATATGGCAATCAAGCTCTTGCCTCCATGTTTGAAACGGAAATTGAGAACCTCATTGGCAAACGCTTCGATACTCTAAGTTTTATTCAGCCCGAAAATCTTGGGCAAATTCTCGAGACTTTTAATCAGCGAATCCGCGGAAAGCGTGAACCGACAGAAGTGTTTGAACTTGAGTTTCAAACCCCCAGCGGCCGCACACTACCAGCCCTTATCGGAGTCAGTCTTATCACCGACGAAGTGGGGAAACCCCAGGGCCTCACTGGACTCGTAACCGACATCTCCGAACGAATCGAGCTTGAAGAAGCACTTAAAGCTGAACGCGATCGGCTGGACGCCATCCTCGGGCACATCGGCGATGCAGTCATGGTAACAGACGCCGAGGCGTCGATTCAATTCGTCAACCCCGCCTGGGAGCGACTGAACAGTTTCTCTTTTAAGGAAGCTCTCGGCAAAAACCAAGATATCCTTCAAAGCGACAAACACGATGATGAATTTTATTCCGAAATGCAGGAGACCGTCGCGCAGGGAAATACCTGGCAGGGCGAAGTCATCAACCGGCGCAAAGATGGGTCCACATATGAAGCCGCACTCACGATCACTCCCGTCCTTAACCCGATGGGGACAGCCATCAACTATGTGAGTGTCTACCATGACATCAGCGCTCTGAAGGAAATTGACCGCTTAAAATCGCGTTTCGTTTCTGATGTATCCCACGAGCTGCGCACGCCGCTGACTAACATCAGGCTGTATCTCGATCTTATCGCCCGCGTTAAGGACAGGGGTAAAACAGAGCGCTACCTAAAAACCCTTTCAAGAGAGAGCGATCGTCTGGCGAATCTCATCGACGATTTACTCTCGCTTTCGCGCATCGACGTTGGCACCACCCAGCTCTATCGAAGACCCATGAACGTGAATGGTCTGCTTCGCTCCCTTGCAGAAGATCGAAGATCTCTCGCCGCGAAACAAGGATTGCAGCTCGAAATAAAAATCACCCCGGACTTGCCCGAAATCCGGGGCGATGAACGCTTGCTCAGTCAGGTATTCACGAATCTCCTGACCAACGCTATGAATTACACACAGGAGGGCGGTAAGATCACCCTTCGCACCCGCCTTGAAATAGATACTGCCGGTGAATGGATTATTGTTGAGATTGAAGACACAGGGTTAGGTATCCCGCTTGAAGAGCAATCCGAAATCTTTACGCGATTTTTCCGCGGTGCAGCTAGTAAATCCACAGGGGCGCCCGGAACTGGCTTAGGCCTGGCGATTTGCAACGAAATCGCCCACCGCCACGATGGCCGCATAACCGTAGCCAGCGAAGGAGTTCCGGGGAAAGGTTCGTGCTTCTCCGTCTGGCTCCCCGTTGATAACGAAGCAATCCAGGACTGATCTCAAAATTACAGCAGGAATGCAGACCTTTAAGATCCGCAGACCTAAATGTGCTGAAAAGTTATTTCAATTTCCGCCCTGATCTTGCCAAAGATCCGCGCAGACAATTAGCTGAGAGACAAATTTCCTGACACCTTCGGCGCGTTTACGCGATCTGATAGATCGATCCCTCAGATGTCTTTGTCACTTCGATTCGCACCGGGAACGCCTCTTTGAGTTCGGCGATGTGAGTGATCACCAAGATCAGATCGAAATCATCCTGGATGTTGTTGATCGCGGAAACCAGATGCTCCCGACCGCGGGCATCCTGGGTTCCAAAACCCTCATCTATAAATAGGCTGCGCAGTTGTGCGCCTGCACGTCGTGCAAGCAGCCGGGAAAGCGCTATGCGCAGAGCGAAGTCAATGCGGAATGCCTCCCCGCCCGAGTATAGTTCGTAGGGCCGGCTCCCAAGTTCATCGGAGATGATGATGTCGAGGGCTTCACGCAGCTCACCGGTCTTGATCTCCCGCTGAGTCTCGATGCGCAAATGCATTCGACCATCCGTCATGCGGGAGAGCAGCTCTGTCGCCGTTCTCTCAAGCTCCGGGACAGCCGTCTCAATGATCATCGCTGGAACACCGCGTTTGCTAAAAGCCAATCTTAAATCCTCGAACAGGCTCAAATCCTCTGCCTTCTGCTCCCGCTCGCGCAAACGCTCCTGTCGTTGCTGCTCAAATGAAACTAACGCGGCAAGTCTTTGACGGGCACCTCCAACGCGCTCATCGGCCAATCGTTTTACCTGCCGCAACCTGTCGATTTCCTTCTGTGTGATTGATGCAGCCCGCAATCGCTTCTCACAAACTTGCGCCTGTTCCTCAAGAACAGATCTTTGCTTCTGATCTTGATCGAGTTCGTTGGACCAACGTTTAAGGCGCTCGCGTAACCCCTCAACTCTACGTTGGGCTTCGTCGGCGTGCGATATCATCGTCTCAAGCTCCCCCGCTCGTTTTTGCAGCGCCGCTTGTTCGGAAAGTTGGCCGTTTAGGGATTTCAGCTCACTAGAAAGATTCTCTAGATGCGTTTCAAGTTCCGTGATTCGGATGCGGTTTTCGCGATACTGCTTTCGCCGATCTGCCACCTCAATCTCTAAATCACCGATGAGATCCTGGCGATGCTCATCCGTAAGGGGCTGCCCGCATGTCGGACATACAGGCTCCGTTGCGCCGCTCAATGTTTCAATGCGTTTCTTAATCGGCTCTGTCTGCGGGGCGAGCGCATCATTGGCGCCGCGCAGATTCGCAGCTTCCTTCGTGAGTTTCTCCCGCTCAGCGTCCAATTCTTTCAACCGAACCTGCAGCGGGTCGAGCTGCGCGAGTGCTTTCCGGACATCATCCAGAGCGCCGGTAACTTCCGCTTGATCGGCTCGGGTGTCAGCCTCTTTAAGCTCGCTCTGCGCTTCGGCGAGTTCGCGCTCTCGGGATGTAATTCGCCGCGTGAGGTCATCGACCTGACGTTGTAAAGACACCAGTTCAGAACGCGTCCCCTCCAAGTTCGCCCATTCCTTCTCCGCCGCCTCCAGTTCAGCAGCTTTCTCGCTCGCCATGAGTTCGGAGGACTTGAGTTCCAGTTCGTAATCTTCACGTTGGGCAAGTTCTCGCCCGATCTCCTCTAAACGCCCGTCGAGACGCTCGATCTCCGCACGCGCCGTGGAGATCCGCTGCTTGGCCGTATCCTCATACCTTTCCCACACGGACAAGCCCAAGATATTTGCTAGCACCTGTTTGCGCTGCGCCGGAGTTTTTGTGGTGAACTCATCAGCCCGCCCCTGAAGGAGAAAAGCCGAATTCACGAAGGTTTCGTAGTCAAGCCGGATCAGGCCGTCGATCTTCGCTTGAGTTTCACGGATCGTTGATCCTGCTATCCCTTGCCAACTCTCAGCTTCTAGTTTCCACACCTGGAATTCGAGCAGTGAACTGCCGCGCTTTCCGGTCTTCCGCTGCCGGATGACGCGAAAACGATCATCACCCTGCATAAAGGTCAACGCCACGCGCATTTCAGTCTGGCCTTGATGGATCAGATCATCCGGGCTGTTGCTGCGTGCCTTACCCCATAACGCCCAGGTGATGGCATCAAGCAGAGAGGATTTCCCTGCACCGTTTTCACCAGCCAAACAGGCAACATGGATGCCTTGAAAATTCAAGGGTGGTGGATCGCGATAAGCGAGGAAGTTGCGGAGCTCTAATTCAACAGGGATCATTGGGTAGACAAATCATTCCAGCAGCTCTCCGGCCTTCGCCAGAAGCGCTTTCAATCTTTCAGGATCAACGTCACGGCTCTCAAAATAACGCTCGACCAACTCGAGAGGATTGAGTGTTTCTGGCGATATATCTCCGAGCCGGGCGCGTGCCTCGTCTTCGATTTCGCGCGCGACCGTGAAGCTCGCCGTATCTGCCAGCGCTCCTTCGATCTCTCGTTCCCGCAGGCCCGGGATCTGATCGGCGCGCAATTGAACTTGCAGACGAATAACAGCGCCCTCGGTTTCCGCCCTTTCTAGGGCATCGACAACCACTGCGGTCGGATCCTCCTCGGCGCGAACGTCGATGCTAACGGTGCGAAACGGTCTGGCGTTCACGGGAACAAAGGACCAGGTGGTCTCGCTGCGCTGCAGCTCAACCCAGCAAAACCCTTTTTCTTCGCCCTCTTCACCAAAATCGATCCGCTCGAGCGACCCACTGTAAACGACGGGCGGGTAGCCTTGCGGGTTAAGATCCTGATGCTTATGGATATGCCCAAGCGCTACATAGTCCCATACCGGGTCAGCCACCATGGATTTTAAAATGGGAAGATCACCCCCCAACATGACTGACCGCTCCGAACCGAACTTCGCCGCTTCAACCGTGAAGTGACCGACGAAAACGCGCGGCATATTCCGAGTAGCCGCTTCTTCCGTCAGCACCGCCAAGCGGTTCGCCACTTCCGCCCGCAGTCCTTGATTCAGCTCCTCTATGGATTTGCCCTGGTATTTCCGCCAGGACATCAAGCGATTGCGCATTGGGTAAGGCATCCAGGCGAGGAAGATGGGGCCGTGCGCCGTCTGCACGACCTGTGCGTCGTCTTTGTAACCAACGATCACCCCGGGGACATCCAGGGCGCGGAAAATATCAAGGCTGTTAGCCTTCACAACCATACCCGGCATGTCGTGGTTTCCCACCAGCAGCAGTGTCGGCATCTCATCTGCCAGGCGCTTTATACGCTGCGCAAATTCCCGCTGTTGGGTGGGGTCCGGACTGCGATCTTTGAACGCATCCCCGGCGAACACCGCAAGATCGGCTCCGTGTTCGATGGCGTAATCCACGACTTCATCCAACCGGTCCAGAAAATCGCGCACCCGGCTCGATGTTCCTGTATTGGGGTCGATCTTCCCGTAGTTCTCCATGCCGATGTGACTATCAGCGAAATGGAGCATACGGATGGGTTCTGTCATCGCTTAGAGTCCTTGTGCCAATCTACGAAATGTTCTGGGGATTATCTCACCTAGCCCCTCTTTTATTGATCTTCCTTGCGCTGCACCCACCTCTCGAGATTTGGTGGGCGTTCAAATACTTCCATGCGCGTTAATAGGTCCTGCGGATCCGATTCGTTTATCAGTAGATCGATGTGCTCATTGTAGATGAAACCCTCTTGTCGAGCATGTTCGATAAGGGCCAAAAGCGGGGTGAAGTATTCCAGCGTATTCAGGATCCCGATGGGACTCCTGTGCAAGCCGATCTGTGCCCAGGTGAGTATCTCAAATAGTTCATCGAATGTTCCGAACCCGCCAGGGAGCGCGACGAAGGCGTCTGACATCTCAGCCATGCGTGTTTTACGCGTATTAATATCTTCAACCACAAGCAGCTCTGTTAACCCGGTATGGAGAAGCTCAGGTGTTTCAAACATCTTTGGAATGATGCCGATGACTTCGCCCCCGTTCTCGAGCACCGCGTCTGCGAGCGCTCCCATCATGCCCGTACCGCCTCCCCCGTAGATGAGTCTTAAGCCCCGCTCGACGAGCGCGGCGCCCATATCGCTCGCCGCCTGGAGATACTCGGCGTTCATCTGATCGCTGGAGCCGCAGTAGATACAGATGTTTTGAATACTTCCCATAGGATCTCCTATTATCGACGTTTCACATCGTGAATCCCGAACTTATGCTTCCTTACCGGCCGCATCAAGCGAGCTGCGTATCGCTTCCGCTTGCCCGTCCAATTCATCACGAGAGGCCGCAGTTGAAAAATCCGCTTGCAGGCGAAGGCTTCCGGGATTGCCCGGGAAACGGGGGATGACATGTAGATGGCTGTGAAAGACATCCTGCCCGGCTGCTGCGCCATCGGCGATATACAGATTAATGCCCTCGCACAGCAAACCGGATCGCCGCAATGCTTTGGCCATCCGCTGGCCGACAATGAACATCCGGGCACATACGGCTTCAGGAACATCATCGATGCCGGATGCGTGTTGGTTGGGGACGACGAGTAAGTGTCCTGGATTAACAGGGTGAATATCCATAAACACCGTTACCAGGTCGTCCCGGAACACGATGCTGGCTTCTGAGTGCCCAGAAATAATTTCACAGAAAATGCAGGCGGGGGTGCCGGCCAAATTCACCTCACTCGCAGTTCAAAATCCCTTTTCGGGTCGGTTAATCCAATCTTCGACAAAGGTGATTGGACCTATTTTGGTGTAATAGGGCATTCTACCATGGCAATAATGCGGCTCTTACTAATCCCAGCGTACACTTGACGCCATCAAGGAATGTCGTGAAAATTCCCGTATATATAAGGAGCTTAGACGCCATGTCAGAGACCTTCTTCCCAATATTAATCCTCAACGCAAGACCGGCTGCCGGGAAAAGCGAGATCATCCACGCGCTCAAAACAACGCCCCTGGAGGAACGAATCACACGCTTCCACATCGGTCCGCTTCACATCCTGGACGACTTTCCTATCCTCTGGTCGTGGTTCGAAGAGGACCAACTCCTGGAGACGATCTTCCATCTGCCTCGACTACACACCACCGCGGACGGTTATTTCCTGACCGACGATCTATGGCACTTGCTCATCCAACGGCTTTCCCTCGAGTATGAGAAATGGCGGAGGGATGCGCCCGAAGACCACACCGTAGTCTTTGAATTTTCACGCGGGGCTGAGCATGGTGGGTATGAAACGGCATACAAACACTTTAGCCGCGACATTTTAAGCCTGGCTGCCTGTTTGTATGTCGATGTCACCTACGAGGAATCGCTGCGAAAAAACCGCGCCCGCTTCAACCCCGAACGACCAGACAGCATCCTACAGCATGCGCTGCCGGATGATAGGCTGGAACGCCTATATCGGGAGGATGATTGGCCAAGCTTCTCGAGTGGGAATCCGCAATATCTATCCATCCAGGACGTCCACGTGCCCTACGTGAACTTCGAAAACAATGACGATGTAACATCGAACGGTGAAGAGGTGCTTTATCAGAGGTTAGAGGATAGATTGGGCACGCTTTGGTCACTCTGGCAGCGCAGACCGGCGGTATAATGTTGCTCATCTTCCTCAAAGATCAGGAGTTGTTGTGAACCGACTGGTACGCATACTCATCATACTCGCCATCATCGTACCTATCACTACCCCTGCATCGGCTGATGACGGATCAGTCGTTCATGCGGTTCTGTTCTACTCCCCGTCTTGCGGACACTGCCATAAGGTAATCCAAGAAGATCTCCCTCTGCTATACGAGAAATACAACAGCCAGGAAGAATGGTTTCTTGTCGGCGAGCCGCCAGGCGAGGAGACCAGCGAACTTCCTCCCATCGTTGGGCTGATGGGCGACGCCCTACAAATCCTGTACATCAACACCGCCACCCCGCTTGGAAGCGAATTGTTTGGAAACGCGCTTATCCAATTCCAGATCCCCGAGAATCGTTATGGTGTCCCGAACTTATTTATCGGGGAAACGAGCCTCGTCGGGTCACTTGAAATACCCGAGCTGTTCCCTGGATTGGTCGATGAAGCATTCGAGCAAGGCGGCATCGCCTGGCCGGACATACCCGGGCTGGAAGAGGCAATCGAAGCGCTGACCCCCTTCCCGGAGATGGAGCCAACCGCTGAGGCACCTGGTAACGGTACGCCGACAGCCGCCGGAAACCAGACCGAAGTTGCCCCTACCGGGGAACCCACGCCGACGTCGGTGGTCGATTTCAACCCCGGCGATCTCTCCGTACGCGAGAAGTTTCAACTCGACCCTGTAGGGAATTCACTCTCCGTAGTCGTCTTGATCGGAATGGTCATCAGCCTCGTGATCATGAGTGTCCGCTGGCGAGGCCAAGAGAAGACCAGAGCACGGGCGAAACTACACCGGATCGTGCCGCTGCTTGCGTTAGTGGGGCTGTTCGTGGCTGGTTATCTGGCTTTCGTTGAGACAACTGGCAGCGAGGCGGTCTGCGGCCCCGTCGGTGACTGCAACACCGTTCAGCAGAGCAAATACGCTTTCCTGTTCGGGATTATATCCATTGGTCTGCTCGGCATGCTCTCCTATATCGCCATCCTCAGCGCCTGGCTGATCGACCGGTGGGGTTCGGAGCAACTGGCTGACCTCGCCAAAATCGCGATCTTCCTCATGGCATTCATCGGCACGCTCTTCTCCATCTACCTCACGTTCCTCGAGCCCTTTGTGATCGGAGCCACGTGTGCCTGGTGCCTGACCTCAGCAGTGGTGATCACAACGTTGATGCTGCTCAGCGCCAATCCCGCTAAGGCTGCTTTAGTTCGCCTGCGCTCGAACTGATTCAA
>SOIH01000074.1 GCA_004376895.1 Anaerolineales bacterium
TCCCGTCTTATCTTGAATGGAGTCCGGATGGTGAATGGCTGGCTTTCGTCACTTTCGGCGAGCCGCCGGTGACAGGTCGTGCCCCGAAATTATGGGTGATTCGACCAGACGGGAGTGAAGAAATGTATGTGGGTGAAGGTCTCGAGCCCACATGGAGCTACGATGGTGAATGGCTGGCGTCTCTGCGAACCAACGACGCAGGTCAGCAGGAGCTCTCGCTCGCCGAGGTGGGGGCCTGGAAGATGCAGGTCGTCGATCTTCCGCACACCGATCAAATCAATTTCCTTATGGATTGGATCAAACCGTAAGGCGTTGATTCATTCCACTTTTCATAAGAGGGAACCTATCAAGGCCGGGAGGCGTCTTACGTTAAGAACAAGGAGGGCATCATGAATCATGCGTTCGTAAGAAGGTTCATCCTTCCCGCGGCGTTGGTCTTTCTGGCAGGATGCAGCATTGTATCGCCGTTTGGCGGATCAGAAGAACTCGTGACTTTCAATGTGGTAATCAACAAAGAGACCTTCAGCCCTGAAGCCAGCCTGCGAGTCAGGATCTGGAATGCCGAGACATTGAAGGTCGCCGAGAGTAATGCGAACTGTGCGGTTTCCTACAACCAGGAGACGCAGGCCGAAGAAGTGCATTGCCCCGAAGGTGTCGAGTATCGAGAAGTTTCCCCAGAGGAGTTCGTATTCCTCGTGCAAGATCTGGGAGCGGAGATCGAGATCAAGAGCGCAACCGTCACGGTGGGGGAGAAATACAGGCTGCAGATTTCCGGATTAGCCAGCGACGACTGCAACACGGCTTCGGCGACCGTCGAGGAAAAAGCACGTTCCGCGCACATTCTTTTTGAAAATCTCATGTGGGCGACGACTTTGATGGCCTGTCCGTAAATCCGGAGCGCTTCTCAACAATTTGGAGCACATGCTCATGTGTCGCCATGAAGCCATCCTGGACCATGCGCCGTTCGTACTTCGGGACCTCGGTTGCCGTAACATCAAAGACTGCGAATTCGTGGTTGTTTACACAGCGGAGGACGCGCGCCAAGCGCGTCCTCCAGATTTTTTGAAGAACATTCCGTGTGCCGTAGGCTGGCGTGTGTTTGCTCTACTCAGCCATGGAGGCGATCAAGCTGCGGTAGGTCAGCGTCCAGGAGCCGGTGATGAAAGTGCGCATGATACCGCCGGCGAGGAGCAGGACGGGCAAGTACAGCAGCATCCCGATTATGGTGACAGATAAACCGGCCACACTGCTTGTATCGGTGCCCACGATCAGGCCGGTGATGAAGGGCAGGGCTATCAGGATGAAGGGGATGGCCAGGACCAGCCCGACGACGAACCCGCCGATGCCCAGGATCAAGCCCATCACGACTACCTGACCAAGGTTCGATCGGAAGACTTCCCAGGCGCGCTGGAATGCGGCGACGATGTCGAGTTCTTCGACGATCAGGGCGATCTGCGTGAGCAGAGTGTAGATCGTGAGGGCGATGCCCAGCGGGATCAACAAGCAGATAAGCGGGATCAGGCAGAGCAGGAAGATCCCAAGCGTTAAGACCGAGAGTATTGCGCCGCCGAAGATCACCGGGACGAAGACGACCAGGGAAGCTAATCCCAGGATGAGCTGGATCACGAGCAGCTTCCAGAAGTAGCTGATGCCCTGCTGGAAGGCGCTGGCCAGCGTGACCGTCTCGCCGGTCTCGGCCATCTGGAAGCCGGCGATCAAGCCGCCGTTGCCGATGGCGGCCAGCACCCAGAAGACGAGTGCCAGCAGCAGCATGACCCCGACGGCGGCGATGGCGATGGCGATCCAGGCCTCCTCGGGGATGGCCTGGAACCAGCGTTCGATCTGGGGGAACTCGCCCCCGCCGGTGCGGTATTCAGGGATACGGCTGACATTGCTGGATCCCTGGCTGCTGCTCCCTCCGGAGCAGTTGGCCAGGATGCCCAGCACCCAGAGGCCCTTGTGCTTCCAGGTGATCTCCCACGCGCGTTTGAAGATGGCGGAAATGTCCATGAGTTTGTCCTTTTCTAAGAAAGATTAGCTTATGGGGGTACTGTACAACAAATTAAGGGGATTCACAGCGGGTTTAGTTCTTATTTAGCTGACACGTAGCATACGTAGGTTGTAGAACCTTGATCTTCGAAAAAGGTGCTGCGTGAAGTCGGTACCCCTTATTTGTATATGGCAGTAATCTTAGGGCAGATCGACTATCCCGATGGCGATGCCGCCATCATCGTTGAGCATTAGCAGGGTGCCATCCGTCAGGTCGAAGGCGTAGATAGATAAGGCGTTTTGGAGCAGGACGCGATTTCCATCCGCAGACCAGATGGCGTCCGAATGATCGGAGTAGTGATTAAACAATAATGGTGGTTCAAGATCGGCAATTTGGTAAAAGCTCTCCTGCTGCAGATCGAAAATCCATAGTCGTGTGTCCCGATCGAAAACGGTATTTACTGTCATCTCCTCAAATTGAAGGTAGAGGATCCAGGTGCCATCGGGAAGCCAAGTGGTGTCTTGAAGGAAAAGGGATCCTTGTCCTGGACCGAAGGGTGAGAAAAAGAAGTCGGGTGTACATCGAATCGGTGTGGAGAAGCAGGCGGCATTCAAGACTCCGATCTCTTCGGGCTTCGCGTCGGTAGTATCATATGAAACTCGAACCTCCATGCGATTTCTGTCAGTGCTGAAACGTCCCAAAGTGAGGTCAAAGGTTTCGCACGAGACGATCGGTTCGGATACGTCGCTAATATCCACGATGCACCGGGTATCAGAGCTGCGGAGTCGGTCGAGGACCAGGGTTTCGGAATCAAGCCAGAAGGGTTCGAAACCTTTGGAGAACTCTTCCTCAAAGGGGAGATGAATGGAGATGGTGATGGAAGGATCTGCAAGTGAGAATGCATGCCACGTGGTTTGATCCTCATCACAGACGTAGGCTAGCCACTCCGGACCAATTGCGAGGGAATCTTCCCCGACAGTTGTGATGCTCTGGCATGGTGGGTCAAAACCAAACAAGTTTCGCGTTTGAATGTCAATCCAATAGATCTCTGCCACATAGATCGAATCACTCAAAGCAAAAGCGAAGTAGCGATTCGCGGCAGGTGATATATGAAGGATCGTAGGGAATTCAAGTTCTAAATTACCGATATATTCAATTTTGAATAATCTTTCACGAGATCCAGACCAAGTTAGGTAGTCAAACATCGGTGGGTCAGTCCAATCGGAAAAGCCTAAGTCTCCTCCAGGAATGACCAAAGCTACTTCTTCTGATGGTAAATTAGCATTTACAGTCCAACTTATCTTGATTGAATATGAGTTCTCTCCCATTAGACCGAAATCCGGCTCATAAGTTGGTATCAGTCCATCGGGGGGGTGTCGATGATGGCATAGTTTCTGGAATATTTGTCTCGGGCGGAAAAGGGGAAGGATTTATTGTTGAATGTGGGATTCCCGGTGCTGAAGTAGAGCACGCCACAATGAAAAGTAGGATACAAAACTTGCAGAATAATTTTGACCTACACAATAGTATTCTCAAGCTTGCTTGTCTAGTGCGGTTTGAAATCCTCTTAGCTTCCATATGCTTGTAAGTTAATCCATCTCTGTCGTAACGAATCGCCGGTCAGCATTTTGGTTACCGTTCGTCATGAGTACTCTATCCCATGAATTAAGGAATATGGTCCAGTCGACCTCCTCGTAGGCATTCGAATAAGGATTGTAATACCTTACCATTCCACCCTGCTTTGCTTCAGTAATCCTTATCCAATGTGCGGTGTCGCCATCGGGCGAGACAGTTCCTCCACTGATCGCTACGAGAGCTACAATGGGTTGTCTAGAGTTGCTTGCGGTAATTAAACGTGCTGCTCCGCTTGTCTTTACACCTTCGATGTCAAATGTCTTGAAAAATTCTAATAAATCATCGCTGGAGGTTGTCCCTCCAGATTGGAGTTTTAATCCCATATCTTCATTAAATTCGATCCATCGTCTGATACCCTCTTCAAGTGACACATTAAAGTATTCCATTACTGCTAAGGGTCCGCAAAGATTGTTATGGATAATAGGGTATTTATTATAGATTTCTTGATAACCCATAGCCTTTAGCATCGCTCGCAGGTAAATGTTCTGTGCTGCTCCGGGTGCATGATACTTCAGCCATCAATCGGCGAAATCACCATACCCAAAGGTCGGGGAAGCAAAACCTCCGGGGATACCCCCGGAAGGATCCCAGTGCTTGACCTCGGGTGCCAGGTATTTATTCGGGATCCAACCCCAATAGGTCTTCCCATTGAACGCCCACGAAACGCGGTAATAGATAACATTATTCCCGCCATCATCGACGCCAAGCTGGTAGTGACCGTCCCAGTGGACCGCCTCCCCGCCCGGTACGCCCAAGAATGCCAAAGAGATGTTCCCAGAGCCAGGACTGGGATTCTTGAGCAAGTAGTGCCCATGAGGTCGAATGACATACAGTGTAATCGGGTAGGAACCAACCGATGTCGTCGTCTCAGGTTTCCAAGAAACATTACCTAAAACGTGAACCTTAAGGTCTTCCTGGCTCATGTGAAGTGCGTTCGATATGATGTCCCAGGTTCGATCGGTTACTTCACCAGAGAGACTCTCGGGATTCAGGAGGATGGACTGAAGCACGCTCAGCGTCTCCTCATCCAACAAATGTTGTTTATAGAAGGAATCGGGCATGCCTCCGCTGGTGTACCATCCTGGTGGTTCGAATAGAATGTCGACCTCATCCTGTATAAAGAGCCCTTCGATACCCCCACCTAATCCGCCCTGCGGAATCGTCAACTTACGGATTTCGGACCAGAACGCTTCAAGCCTCTGTTTTTCTGATGCAATGTATGCGGCCCGCTCTTCAGGTGAAAAGTAATGCATCCAACGTCCCATTGCATCCGTTCTGGCGGTGTCGACGCTCGATCCCACATCGGTTGAAGTATCAGGAACATACACCGGAGTTTTAAGGTAGCTACTGTTCACCCAGCCTGTGACGAGACCTTTGATCGGGTCCTGATAGCGGACTTGGTACCAGATCGCTCCCGATGCTAATACTTGTGAGTGGCCTGTCCAGATGATCTCGGCACCATCTATTGCGATGGTGAGGGATGCGAATTCGGGCCTGCTGAGCTTCGAACTCGCAATGGTGCCGTCGTAACCATTATTTTCGGATGCAGTATTGGGGCGCGGATGTCGTGCATTTCGTCGATGATGTCGATCTCGTGTTCTTTCGGGAGTGGGTCTCTCGAGCGTTCGAGCGCCCATTGGTATCCCACAGTGACCTGCTCCTCGATGATTTTCTCTTCCGGGATCAGCTGGTAGCCAACCGTGACCCACTGCTCTTCATAGACTGGTTTTACAACCGTCTTGTACTCAGTGTATACCTCATATTCCCATTTCGATTCCCAGTGTCTCCCATTGGGAACCTTCCGGGTGCCATAGATTGGCACTCGAAGGGTGCGATACACCGGCACGCGCTTATATCCGTACACCGGGATCCGTCTCCGTGAAAAACCCCAACGGTTGCGATACAACCTCGTGCGGTAGTACTTCACGTAGCGCTTAGTTCTATAACCATCAAGAATCCTCTTCCTTCGATATCCTTTGACGTAGCGCTCAGATTTGTAATCCGTGACCCAGTGGCCGTTGTCAACCAGGATCCGTTTCGTATAAGGGATTTTTTTAATCGTAGTGCCTACCCGTACCTTTTGCAGCTCTCTCTTTGGCACTTTATGGTAGATGATCTCACTATGAGTATGAGTTTCATAAACTGGCTCACCCTGTACCCATCGCATCCCGGTAGGGGCTTGATAAGGTGGTTCGAAACCAATATATGTCGCCGAACCGCTGCTTCCCGATTGAGCGATCAACATTCCCCCAGTTCCCAACCGCCGCTGATTTTGTAGCACGCTGGGCGCAAGGGCCAGCGTGGCCATCATAGCCGCCGCTAGGGCAGCCCAGGGGGTATAGTTGGGGCTGAGCGGGGTGGGGGTTGCTTCTGCCACGGCCACGCCGCTATTGCCTTGCAGCGCCCATAAGTCCAGGAAGTCATCAAGCGGTAAAACACGCTCACCTAGCAGCGGATCGTTATAAGCTGCCCATTTGCCGTCGGGCGAGATGCCTGTCAGGGCGACGAAATGGCCGGGCTCGTCGGGGCCGTTGGCGCCCAGGTCGATCACCACAGGTCGGCCAGCGGTGAGCTCGGCCTGCAGGTCCTCCCGCGTCCAGTTGTGGAAACCGACCGAGCCGGCATAGCCAAATTCCTGGGCGGCTAGTGCCAGCTCCTCGACACCGGTGCCGAAGTCATACAGGTAATCGTGCCGGAGCAAGAAGTCGATGATAGCTGTCGATTTGGGGGCAGCGCCTTCAAGAGGCTCAAGCGCCATTCCCAACGCCTGCACGCCGCAGGAGATATCCAGAGGGTCTTGGTAGCGCAGGGGCAGGGCGATCGTCGTGAATTCAGGTGTGAGAGAGCTTGAATCAAGAGCCGGTGTAACCGGCTGCAGCAACGCTGGAGGTGGCATGGGAATCGGCGCCAATGGGTTTGAACCATCGATTTCAGAAAAGACGAGCTCCCCTGCCGATGTGGAGACACGAACCTCGCGCGATTCCGGCGGAATGAGTTTGCAGGCTGGATCGTTGTCCGGGCACCCAGCAATAGCGGGGAACACCAACACGCAGATCGCGGCGACCGCCAAGATCGCCGCGATAAATATCCGACTATTCGTTTTCATGATCGCCCCCTTCCTGCGATTGGAGAGATGTAGGACTTTGGTACTAGTTGATGCTCACATCTTAGTATAAATTTCAGGACGAGTCAATCGGTGATTGCCCTCGCTCCGTTCAAGATAATCCCTAACCATACGCTTTGAGAACCAAATGCTCGACTTAGGTGATGAATCGAACTTGCTGCTTCACTCCCAAAAACTCCAGC
>SOIH01000175.1 GCA_004376895.1 Anaerolineales bacterium
CCTGGCGAAAATGAACGTCGGCAATATCCCCCGCTTCCAGCAGTACAACCGGCAGCTGACAGATGAGGACTTGAAGCGGTTTGCGGGAGAATGGGCGTCCAAGCTCGGGCTTAACCTGGATGTGAGAGCACTGGCGTATATTGCTCATCGCATCTGCCTGGCGGAGGACACATGTATTGGCCGTCTGGCTGGCAATATCGAAACCATGTTGCTGCGCGTCCTCGTAGCGCGCAGTGTGAAGGAACCCAACCTGGAGGTGCTCGAGATAGGGACTATGTTCGGCGTCGGTGTGGCCATGATTCATGAGTATTGCCGGGAATTCCTTGACAATGTGCATGTCACTGTCATTGATCCACTAAGCGGATACTACGGCAAGGGTGAATTAGAACCACTGACCGGGATGCCGGTTACTCGCGACATACTTGTTCACAACATGCAGCGCATGAACATTCCCGAGGCGGACTACACCATCATTGAGAAGCTGAGCACGGAGGACGAGGCGATAGAGCAGGCATCAATAAAGCGCTACCACGTACTCATTATTGACGGAGACCACTCGTATGCCGGCGTCAAGCACGACTTCCAGAATTACCGCCATCTGGTGAAGCGCGGCGGCTACATCATCTTTGATGATTACGGTAATCCTAACTGGCCGGGACTTACGGATTTCGTTGATAAGGAGGTTGCCGGGATGCCGGAGCTGGAGTTCGTGGGAAAAGACGTATTTACAGCAGTTTTCAGAGTGATTACCACTCAGGATTCGATAAGGTCATAGTTTTAACCCAGATAATGCATAAAGGTGTTGAAGTAGAACCGGAAACACATAGAAAGGAAAGAAGCGTTACGGCACTGGTTCCTATGAAGGGGCACAGTGCCAGGGTGCCCAACAAGAACCTGCGCCCTTTTTGTGGCAAACCGCTCTGCCACTGGACCATACTTAGCCTGCAAAAGAGCCGCTATGTCGAAGATATCGTCGTGAATACCGACAGCCAGGAGATAGCGGAGAACATCCGCCAGAGCTTCGACAGGGTGAAGATTATTGATCGTCCAAGTGAAATCAGGGGTGATTTCGTATCGATGAACACTATAATCGCTCATGACCTCTCGCAATCGCCCGGGAAGCACTTTCTGCAGACGCACAGCACCAACCCTTTGCTGAACGCTGAGACCATTGACGCGGCCATAGAATTGTATTTCCACAATCTGGAAATGTATGATTCGCTCTTTACGGTAACACGGCATAATGCCCGTTTCTACTGGAGCGATGGAAGCCCAATTAACCACAATCCGCAGGAAATGCTTAGAACTCAGGACCTGCCCCCCATCTTTGAGGAGAATTCCAACCTCTATGTATTCTCAAGAGAATCGTTCAAGCGAAGTGGCAACAGGCGTATCGGGCTACGACCGTACCTGTTTGAAATAAGCAAGCTTGAAGCGATAGATATCGACGAAGAAGATGATTTCCTGCTGGCGGAATTGATATGCCAGGCAAAGGTAAGCAAATAGAAGGCTTACAAAGCTAAGAGTCGTTTTGATGGATTTATTCAATTCTCTCAACCCCAGAAAAAGAAGATGTTCGAGTAGAAAAATACCGAGAGCTTTGCACTAGAACAGAGACGAAAACGTCTGATTATCAGGGGTTTCTGGAGTTTCTCAAGCCCAAGAAAAAGGGGGACCAAAGGTCCAATGTCCGAAATGTCCTAAAAAAGGGACAAATCGAGATTGTAGCGCTGCAATTTGTATTGAGCGTCTAGGTTCTGGGCTGCCGATCCTGATTATGACCATTTTCAAGTGTAGCGATGGGTAAGAAGAGTGAAGTAAATGCATCTTGACAACAGCCCGTACACACCTCCATAATTATTATGCTGCCTCAGGGACCTTAGGGGGTGAGGGCGACTAATACACGGAGAAGTAGAGTTATCCCCAGAACGAAATAGAAACAGGAAGCGTTGACCTGCTGCCTGGATGTGGTCACTTGGGTGGCAGCAAGCGAATAGTGAAACCGACCTGAAAAGGGTCCGTTTCCCTTTTTGGGTTCGAGACAGGAGGTGAATATCGGGAGAATAGATGAGTAAGAGGTGCTCACAATCGATAACGCAAAGGAGGTCAATGAAATGAAGAAATTGT
>SOIH01000163.1 GCA_004376895.1 Anaerolineales bacterium
TGACTAGGGGATCCCCATTGACAACTTCAACACAGCGAAGTGCATCGTGATTAAACTTTAACCCGCGTTTATTACCGTCGAAGAGATCGCCGCGTATCTTCGTATACCTCGATCTATCAACACGCCTCGTAAGATTGGTCTTGTATAAGTAGAATACAAAAGAAGTCCTATAGGTGTGTTTCTCGTAACGATAAAGGTCCATAGATGCTGGAGCAGGATTGACAGTATGTCGGGATTAGACTGGTTATCAGCAGAATGTATGGTCTGTGGATCTCTCTTTATTCGACTTTCCCCACAGTAGCCGCATAAATGGTGAATTCCTGCTCACCATCCACGCCCAACACCTGGTCCATCTTCATACGGTCCAGGGCGCCGATGGCGCATGTCCCGGCGTTAATCGCCACACTGGCGAGATATAGGTTTTGACAGACATGGCCGACATCGATGGCAATCATTTTATGGGCTAGCAAACTGTAGCGCCATTCCGTCCGGTGGGGGAGGGTGGTCCAGATAAAGACGACGGCACAATCCCGGGTAAAGATATAAGGTTTGCCATCTTTCATTTCTTCTTGGTCCATAAGCGCTTCGCTGACCTTTAGGGCAATTTCTTTATCCTGTTTCACCTGGAGTAATTTGTGTTCTAAAGGGAGATATCTGTAAAGCCCGGGATCTAGAGACTCCACCCGGTGGATACTCAGGTAGGTTTCAAGAGAGTGCCGGTTGCCGCCAGAGGGGACATTCCGGTAAAATCTAACACCATCTGGGCTGGTTTCACGAATCCCTTGGGTCGCCCAAAGCAAGAAGGATAGCTCTTCCAGTGATAAATATTCCTCGGTGAAAAAACGTTGGCTTTTTCTACGTTGAATGACCTCTTTCAGCGGCGCTGTTCCAACACGAATATCTTCAAATGGGACCAATTCGATCAATTCAGCATCGTCAGGGTAGGGCTTCTGAACCTCTGGTCTGGGTTTCTGTTTTCTTTGATCGGTTTCGAGTTGGTCAAATTCTTTCCAGAGATCACTCTTCAAGAAACTGCGATTGGCTTCCATCCACTTTCTCCTTTTTACCAAGTATATCAATCTGGTCAAAGAGTCTCTCTCATTTTCTTTGACCCAGATTTGCCCTTATTCTATACCCTTCTTGCTTCCTTTTAGATATGTGGTGATATGAAAAGGTCTTGAAGGCAACCATGATTTTTTGTGAAGGGGTGTGATTTCTTGGTTCCGATTATAGGGGTAATCGGAACCAACATGAATGTCTTAGGAAAGGCAGGACTGGAAATCAGGTATTGACAAAGTTCGCAATACTTGTACAATGATATTGTACAAGTAAGGAGCAAAAGGATGACAATTGAAGTTAGCTATTCTCAAGCACGACAGAATCTTGCGTCGCTCTTGAATGAAGTGACCCAAGATAGGCAAGTTGTAATCATTAATCGCCGTGGTGGAGAGCCTGCTGCTCTGATCGCGGCGGACGAATTAGCTGGTCTCACCGAAACGGCTCATCTTCTCCGATCGCCAGCGAATGCAATGCGTTTACTTAAAGCGCTTGCCAGGGCGCTTAAGGGTGGGGGACAGACGATGACGATTGATGAACTCTCGGTCGAGGTTGGCCTTGGCGAATAAAGATCGCGAAGCCGTCTTTCAACCGGAGTTTATTGACGACTTGAAGTACTGGGTAAAGAATGATCGAAAAACAGCGCTCAGAGTAATTAAGCTCATTGAAGACATACTGCGTGATCCGTTCGATGGAATTGGTAAACCGGAATCATTGAAATATCTGGCTCCAGGTACATGGTCCCGTCGTATAACTCAAGAGCACCGAATTGTTTATCTGGTGCGTGATGAACGGATAGATTTTCTCCAAGCTCGCTACCACTACTAAACCTCACGTCACCTGGTGATTTTATTCCTGGGAATACCCGCTACCGCTTGAGGAAATCCCCTTTCGCCTAAACAAATCCCCAGCATTAATGAGAGAACGAGATTTCACTTGGCATCCGTTTTTCTTGAATTTGAATTCTTGAAATGGATATGCCAGCTTCCGATTTTGCTCCTAATCAGTTGCAGGGGAGAATGAGACGTCACATGGACAACCCACACCCCATCGTCATGACCGTCAACG
>SOIH01000256.1 GCA_004376895.1 Anaerolineales bacterium
CGGGGAGAGCAGCGAGCTCTCGCTGCAGCTGCATGAGGATGACCGAGTCGTAATATGCGCCGGATCGAATCTCTACTTTGGATACCATCATGACGTCATCACAATCCTTGGAAAATCCACTTCGAGATGGATGATCCCACTAGAGGATCTTTAGGTCGGGTAGAAGCATCATTTTAGATAGCCCCTAGCTCCTGAAATCGTACGACCTCCTCCTTAGAGTAACCCAACATCTCCGTGAGCACATCCTCTGTATGCTCCCCGAGCAATGGAGGAGGATAGCGTAGTTCGGCAGGTGTCTGATTGAGTTTATAAGGAAACCCTGTAAGCTGAATCGGACCGGCGTTGGGATGCTCAACCTCCAATATCAAATCCCTGGGCTGAACTTGGGGGTGATCGAAGACAGCTGCTACGTCGTTGATAGGACCGCAGGGCAGCCCTGCATTACGAAAGGCACTCAGCCATTCACTCGCCTGGCGCGATGCTATAACCTCGCTAAGAATCTCACCTAACTCAACCCTATGAGCTACACGGTCTCCATTCGTCCTGAATCGTACATCCTCCCTGATATCTTGCCGATCAATTACCACACAGAAGGTTTCCCACTGGAGTTCGTTAGCTACGCCGAGGACGAGCCAGCGATCTTGAGCGCGGAAGGCTTCGTAGGGTGCCAGGTTGGGGTGAGCATTCCCCATCCGGCACGGATCGGTTCCGCCGATCAGATAGTTGGACGCTACATTCGTTAAGAGCGCTGCCTGCGTATCGAAGAGCGAAATATCGATGAGTTGTCCCTCATTCGTTTGGTCGCGGGCGCGCAATGCCGCTAGGATGGAGGTCGCCGCGACCATTCCAGTCGTGATGTCCACGATCGGCACGCCCACCCTTGAAGGGGGGCCTTCAACAGGGCCAGTGATACCCATCATCCCACCCTCGGCTTGGATCATCACATCATAGCCAGGTCGCTCGGCGTACGGACCGGTTCGCCCATACCCACTGATGGAGCAATACACCATGCTGGGATTGAGTTTCTTTATGTCCTCATAGCCCATACCCAGTTTTTCCAGCACTCCAGTCCGGAAGTTCTCCACGAGCACATCACACAAGCTCGTTAAACGCTGAATGACCTCTTGACCTTCACTGCTCTTTAGATTTACGGTGATGCTGCGTTTATTGCGATTTACAGATAGGAAGTAAGCCGATTCACCCGTGGGGTTGTCATCCGATGGCCCTACAAAAGGTGGACCCCATCCACGGCTTTCATCGCCGCGACCAGGTCGCTCCACCTTTATCACTTCCGCACCAAGATCTCCAAGCATCATGGTGCAATACGGTCCGGCCATCGCCCGGCTAAGATCCAGTATTCGAATTCCTTCCAGTGGACCCATTTATGATCTCCATAGAACCTGTGGGTTTGTGAGCTTCCATTCCGCTCGCAGAAAACTTCTTGGGGGATCCATATTCTTCGCTATTGTCGCATAAATTCGAGAGTCATTCCAAATTCACAGCAGGATCCAACATTGCTGTTGGGTACTGTTTGATAGCATGTTTGGCTGATGAAAAAAAACAAATAAATGCTTGATCAGCAACAGGCACGGCAGGGTAATGTTGATGGAAACTGGTGTTCTGTATGATCGCATTACTCATGGTGCTGCGGCAGCTAGTAGCTTCGATTAGGCATGCGACTGGATAGATCGTTCCTATATATTAAATTTATTGCCTGGAGAAAATAGATAGTGGCTTATCATTCTTTGACGTAAGGTTGTCCAAGCGCTTCGGGCGTTGCAGCGCCCCACTTGGTCCGGAACCACTTGGTTGACATGAGCAGTAGAGCGCCCAAGGTGATGCCAAAGGGGACTGTCCTCCAGATGTACCTGGACATAACGCCTGGGAGCAACATTTGTGGATTGAGTGAGAGCTGCCACAAGGTTCCAAAAAGGATCGAACCTCCGACAAGGATAAAAGGGTTCCACATCGAGAAAAAAACAAGCGCAAGTGCGATGAAACCACGACCTGAGAGGAAGTTGTAGCTCCAGACTGGGTTGTAATCCAAGGAGAAAATCGCACCCGCTAATCCCATCAGCATTCCTGCGCTTATGACACACAGATAGCGAGTTTTGGTGATATTGACTCCTGATACTTCAGCGACCGTAGGATTCTCCCCCACCGATCTTATCATCAATCCCAAACTTGTCTTGGAGAGCACAAACCAGGTAATCACGGTAAGCACAATTCCGAGAAAAAAGAATGGGGAAAGGCCCAGGATCGCGGGTATCCTTTCCATCCCTAAGGGTCCGGTATATGTGCTGCCGATGTAGGTGGTGAGGCCGAAACCAAGGATCCATATACCCATTCCACTTACAACCTGGTCGCCACCAAGCGTTATGGAAAAAAATCCGTGGAGAAGCCCGAGCAAACCTCCGATGGCAATTCCCACTAAGAATCCGAGCAAGTAGCTCCCGGTGGTTTTCGCGGTGATGAAACCCAAGGTAGCACCGAAAAGCATCACCCCTTCAATCCCTACATTTAAAACCCCCGAGCGCTGTCCGATGAGTTCACCGAGAGCCGCAATTGTGAAGATCGTTGAGGCGTCAAGACTTCTAACGAAGAACTCCCACATCTATGCTCTCCTTCTGAATTTTTTCCCGGACAATGCTATAGCGGTAAAAGAATTGAAAAGCGACGAGCGTCATCATTAAAACGCCAAGCAGGGCAAAATCCACGCCAAAGCTCATACCAAGTTTTCCCTGGACGAATCTGCCACCGATCGACAAACCTCCGAAAAGCAGAGCTACTGGGATCGCGGCGATAGAGTTACCTTGGGAAATCAACCCACAAATAATCCCATAAAACGCCAGATCGCCAAAATAGCCATACGTCCTGGCGATTTTATAGACCCCGGGAACCGCCGCAAAGTAGTGATACCCGGCCAGGCCCGCTAAAGCGCCGCCCATAATAAAAACCAGGAGGGGTATCAACAATGGACTGATTCCCGCATATTCGGCCGCAGTAGGATTGTGTCCGTAAGCTTTGATTTTGTAGCCGATTTTGGTTCTTGCGAACATAAAATTCAACAGCAGTGCAGCCCCAAGGACGATAAAGATCGTAAAAGGGACGCCCATGATCAATGCTGGTTGCAGGGAAGACGGCAATTCAAAGCTCTCGCCTCTCCCGCCAGGGTTCATGAAAGGACCTCCCTCTTTGATCATGAATGAAACCAACCAGAAAGTAATGAAATTCAACATCATCGTCACAACAATCTCATTGAGGTTGAACTTCCCCTTTAAAAATCCTGCAATCGAGCCAACTCCGATACCCCCCAATGCTGCTGCGATCAACATGAATAGGATGATGAGTTGAGGTGAAACTCGCAAGGATTGGAATTCATTCACACCAAAGGCATACAGAACTGCGTATGCAGCCAAGGCACCGGTATAAAGCTGCCCGGCCATCCCGATGTTCCAGAGCCCTGCTTTAAAGGGAATGATGAAGGAGAATGTGCACAACAAGATGAATATGAACCGGTTAATCGTCAACGGTAAACCATAGGAGTTAACAAAAGCGTAGGAGAAAATCTCGCGATATGCGACCAGGGGGTTGATCCTGGCCAAGATGAAGATCAAGCTGAAAAGAGCCAAAGCGCCGATGATTGCCAAGATAGATATGGTCGCAGCTTGCATGCCGGATAACGACACCCTTTTCTGAAGCTTATACTCAAAGCCACCGAGCCTCATATCTCTTCCTCATCCAGCGTTATCCCAGCTATCATCGCACCCACAAGCTCCCTCTGGGCATTCTCTCCCTGGATGATGCCCATGAACTTTCCTTCATAGATCGGTGCCACCCAATCGCTCAAGGCTAAGATCTCGTCCAGGTCTTCAGAGACAAGAAGAACTCCTGCTTTCTCTTGCTTGGCTTCGACAAGCTTGTTGCGAACGAACTCCGTCGCCCCCACATCAAGACCCTGGGTGGGTAAATAAACGATCAAAAGCCTTGGACTGCGCGAGAGTACGCGTGCTAAGATGAGCTTTTGAAGGTTGCCTCCGGATAAGCTTTTTGCCTTGATGTCGGCGGACGGTGCTACCACGCCATACTCTGCAATGATTTCTTTTGTCAACTCCCGTATTTTCCTGTAATCCAATAACCCTCGTTTGTAGAAATCGTCATCGAAGTAATAGTTCAGGGTGGTATTTTCCACTAGGGAGAAGTCGGCAATCGAACCCACGTGTATGCGATCCGATGGGATGTATCCTATGCCCAACTGCCATCTTTCTAGGCTGGTCGTAAAAGTGATCTCTTCTTCATCAAAAATCACCTTACCCCCCTCTACCTTTCGAAGACCTGCCAGCGCCTCGACCAATTCGCATTGCCCGTTGCCGGAGACTCCAGCAATGCCGAAGATTTCACCTTCACAGATAGAAAACGATACACCCTTTAATGCCAGGTAACCTTTGTCGCTTAAAACCTCAAGGTTTTCAACTTGAAGGAGGGGTTTACCCTTCTCCACCTGAGTCCTTTTTGTTCTAAATATGACCTCTCTCCCTACCATCTCCTTAGCTAGGCTCTTCTCTGTTGCTAGTGCACTATCTACGCAGGCCACAACCTTCCCTCTTCTTAGAACCGTGATTCGGTCGCTTATCCTCAGCACAATAGGGAGTTTATGGGTGATGAACGGAACGATGGCGAGGTCATCTCGAGTCATAGCTTCGATGGAAGTTAAAAGTTTCTCAGTCTCAAGAGGGGTAAGGGCGGAAGATGGCTCATCCATGATGAGAACCTCTGCGCCGCGATAGAGTGCCTTTAGAATCTCAACGAGTTGCTTTTCTCCTTCGGAAAGCTGCCACACTTTTGCTTTTAGGTCGATGCTGAATCCGTATTTTTCGCAGAATTCGTTGATCTCCCCCTCTGCTCTTTTCAGGTTAAGGACCTTACCCGCCCTAGGGTGCCCGAGGATGATGTTTTCGATTACCGTGTGAGCGGTTACCAATTTGCGGTGTTGATGGACCATCCCAATACCCAGATCGATAGCATCTAGAGGTGATCTGAACTTGACCTGCTTGCCGCCGATGTAAATCTCACCTTCGTCAGGTTGATACTGACCGAAGAGGATTTTCATCAGGGTAGTTTTCCCCGCGCCGTTCTCTCCCAGGACCGCGTGAATCTCACCCGCCTTTATCTCAAAATTTATGCGGTCATTGGCGACGACTCCCGGGAATCTCTTCGTGATTCCCCTCGCCTCCAAAATCGTTTCCCCGCGTTTTATATCTTGTATGAGCATTTTTTGCACTGGACACTCTTCCGTGAGAAGGGCATTGACTTGTTTGCCGATCTAGCTGTCTTCATCCGTGACCCGAAACAGCCGATACTCGATATGGTTGGTATCGATAACTTCCAAGATTGCCTTGTGATTGTAATTATCTGAAGTTGATCTGCAAGCAGGCATGAGGCTCCCATTCCTGGGATTTACACTCAAGATTGGGAACCTCATGCTTGTGCTTGGTCGTGTTCATTATGCATTGATGTGATCGTGGAGGATCACCTAACGCTGTTCTACTCCAGGATCGTCACACCTTCAACGTCGAAGTTGAACTGGGAGAGCAGCCACTCATCAGTCGGCGTCTCGCCAGCAGCTTTAACCGTTGTCCCTGCAGCAGGAATTGGTGTGCCTTCGAGTGCCAGTCCTGTTCCGTTGCTGACAAAGGCAAGCTCGGTGAATGGATCCCATTCTCCTGCCATCATCTGATCCCTTCTATCCTTAACGAGCTGAACAATCTCATCCGGGATCAAGGGTGATGCAGCAGGACTGATGGCGTCCACGCCCACTTTATTGTCGTTCATAATGTCCACGGTGGGGACTTCAGTGCCGTCCGCCAGAACCATGGATGAATCCATGCCGAGATAGAGGACAGTCGTCGGATTCTCTTCTCCGGCTAGGAATTCGCTCAACATGTAGTTGTAAAGGACTTCCCAACGTGTATCGAACGACACGGCCACAGTGTCCGTATCCGACCAGCCGTAGAACCCCACGATATCCATGTCCTTGCCGACGAACCAGATGCCTTGTTCTGTGGCAACATCGAGGGGAGATCCAGAATCGGTTTGCTGGGTGAGGACATCCACGTCGTACTGGGTGATCAAGGTCTCTGCGATATCACGCTCTTCCGTGGGCAGGTACCAGTCACCGACATACTTCACGTATATATTGACATCTTTGTTGAGTAATGCTGCTGCATCCTGCACTCCGAGGATAAAGCCGTTCTGCCGCCTGATGACCTGAACGGACGGGAATGCCGAGACGATGCCGATATTACCCGTTTCGGTCAATGCTCCAGCGATGAGCCCTTCCAGATAGAGCGCCTGGTACTGTCGCGGGAAAAGTCGAATGAAGTTTCTTTTTGTGGTTAGATCACTGGCGATGATCGAGCCAAAGTAGACATCCGGATACTTGTCGGCGATATCCTTCAAAGGCATCCCCATGAATTCTGCATTGCCAATGACGATGTCAGCGCCGTCCGCGATCATTTCCTCTGCGTAGGGATTTGTGAGATCAGGTCCTACTTCCTCTCTGTAGACGTACTCTACATTGGGATATTTTTCGGCGATTCGCTTTCCGGCGCGATCGTGGGCACCAGACCAGGTGGTCCCTTCAATCACACTGAAATGCTCGATCGCCAGGACTGCACCCTCTGGCACTTCCTCAGGAACTTCTGCGGGGGCACACATCGCTGTTCCCAGAAGCATCACAGCCGTGACCACAGCAATACCAACCACTCTCAATAGCGCCCCATGCTTCTTTGGCAAGAGTTTGCTGATCATTACGATTCTCCTCCTTGGCATAATTGTTGTAAGAAGCGGCTCAATCAAACAATTTTC
>SOIH01000274.1 GCA_004376895.1 Anaerolineales bacterium
AGCTCCAGGATTACAAAGTGGGACTGGGCCGTGAAGAATTCACTTTCTTCTCTCGCGTCCTGTTTGCCATAGAGTTTATTGGAACCTCCGCCCGAAACGATGTACGTTATGCCATTCAATTCCAGCCGTTCGTAGTTGTGGTCATGACCTGATAGCACCAGGGCAACATTGGCATCCTCGATTAGCGGAACCCAGGCTTGACGGATGGGTATTCCATCATCACGATGATACCCACTTGTGAAAGGAGGGATATGGAAGACCACGATGTTCGTTGTCGATGTGCTGCCTCCCAACCTTTCCTGGAGCCAGGCATTTTGCTCCTCCCGCAATCCTCCATCATAAAATTGCTGGCTATTGAGAAAGATAAATTGGTAGTCGCCACGCGAGAATGCATACCATTCCCGTTGGTCCGATATTCCGCCGAAGTTATCCCCAATGTATCCATTCTCCAGCGGCGGAAATGCCGTGTAGTAGAAAGGGCGATCCCGCCAATACGTATCTCCATAACCCTCATGATTGCCAAAAACTGGATAGATGGGTGCAGCGTGGAGCAGGTCAGCCATCGGTTGGTAGAACTTCCGAATAAAAGCTTCTGGAGGGGATGGATCCTGATATACATCGTACACAAGATCACCAGTGTGGATGACCAATTCAGGGTGATGGGAAGCCATCTCTTCAGCGAGTTGAAATGTTACCGCCTCCCCAAAGCCCGAATCTCCAATGACGCCGATGCGGATAGGCCAATCGTCTTCCTGCGGTAATCGGATCGTAATGGGGTCCCAAGTGCCATTTGCGAAGGAAGGCGGGTGGTGGATACCATCCTCATCAGAAACACCAACCCACGCCTCATACAACGCTCCAGGCTCCAGGTCACTCACCTTGATAAGGTGAGTATCCGTTGTTGCGTTAAACGTGATCCACTGAGTCTGGTCTGATTTATCGCCCTGCAGCGAGTAAAATACTGCGCCTTCAGCCGGCGACTCCAGTATGAAGTAAAGATCTGCCGCTGTTTTTGAGAGATGCTGGATTGTGAGGGGGATAACGTAATCATTGAGGGTTTTTGAAGAATCATAACTTGGAGACGGGATCGTCTCCTCAGGTGTTGGTGCAATCGTTGGCGTTAGTGGAGGTGATGTTTTGGCCGGCGTTGACATTGCTGGCAGTTCTGTTGTAGGCGATAGTTTGGGATATTCATCCTGCACCGAGCCCCCGGATCGAGCGCAGCCTGTAAGCGCTCCCAGCAAAATAACACCAGCGATGAAGTGGATCATGCAGCGCTGGTGAGGCAATGGCGTTAAGATCGTTTTTTTGCGGCTTGCCAAAGCTCCTCCAATTCATCGATCGTTAGATCAGAAAGCTTTCGCTCCGTCATACGTGCCTGTTTTTCGACATCAGTAAACCTTCGCCGGAAGCGACGATTAGCCTCTCGCAAGGCGGCTTCCGGATCAACGCCTCTCCAACGAGCGTAATTTACGACAGCAAATAGTAAATCTCCGACTTCCGAAGCTACGTGTTCGTCTTCAGCAGCTTCTTGAACCTCTACGAGCTCCTCCTCGAGCTTCTCCAGCACGCCATCGATGTGAGGCCAATCGAATCCCACTCTGGCGACTCTCGCTTGAATCTCTTCCGCCTGCGTGAGCGCAGGGAGGTCAATCGGTACACCATCCAGGATTCCTTTATCGGAACCATCATTCTCACGCTCGGTTTCCTTAAGCGCCTCCCAGTTGAGCAATACCTGGTCGACATCCTCAACATCCAGGTCTGCAAAAACATGTGGATGACGCCGGATGATTTTCGACTGAATGCTGGCGATCACATCGGATGTTGTGAAGAAGCCCTCTTCGGTCGCGATCTGAGCATGGAGAACGATCTGAAGCAGTAGATCGCCCAATTCCTCCTGCAGCGCATCCATATCTTCATTGTCAAGCGCCTGGAGGGCCTCATACGCCTCCTCCATAAGATGATTCCGTAGGCTTAGATGCGTTTGCTTAATATCCCACGGGCACCCATCCGGCGCGCGCAGATGTGCCACCGTCTCCTGGAAATTCTCGAAGGCGGACTGGACTGGCAGCTCCGGCAGAAAGAGTGTCGTCATATAGCCGATACTCTCGCTGTGATCAATTTCCGCCAGCGGTAGGTCTTCTCTCCATCCATCGTCGGTTCCCGCCATATGCAGCAAGCTGGTAGGATGTTCAGGCGGATACTGATTCAACAGGGTCAATTTAACATCCGCAGCGACGAGTTTGGAATATAGCTGCCCGACCAGTGCCGGTGTATCGGGTGGAAATGGCGGATGATTTCTTCCTGCAATCTCGAGAGCATCATAAATCGAAAGACCATCCAATGCATCGAGCCCAAGAAGACCCAAACACGGCTCAATAAAACTTATCCCATGGAGCACACGAACAGAGAGATTCTCCGCTGACGCCAAACGCACGAGAGCGCTTACCGTCGCCTCGCCGATCATTGGATCCCCGGGAACTGCATAAACGACGGGTGGATTTCCGCGTACCTCTTCGAGGATTTCAATAACAATGGAGGCGTATACCCCCTCGAAGTCATCGATCTCTTCGTAGAGATGATCGAAAGTGTTGAGCTCAACTTGCGGAGGAAGCGCATTAAGGACGGGATGCTGGCCCGTTCTGAAATAGACGACCTTCGAACCCGTGAGCAATTCCCACGCGCTGCGTGAGACCAACTCCGGAGAACCTGGTCCCAATCCCACGATGGTCAAATCTGCTCCCAAAACAACCTCCTGAAAACAACACGAAAGGCCGGGGAGGTTAACTCACCCCGGCCTGGTTCTTCCACAAACGATAAAGGACGCATAGTGCCCGTATCGATCAGCGTTTCGTATACGTCGGTGCCTTGCGTGCGCGCTTCAAACCTGGCTTCTTGCGCTCCTTCATACGCGAGTCTCGAGTGAGGAACCCACCGGATCGCATAATCGGCCGCAGTTCAGGTTCCATTTTAATCAGAGCCCTCGCTACACCGTGCATAACCGCACCCGTCTGTCCTGTAACCCCACCGCCTTTGACAAGTACGGATACATCCAGCTTGCTTTCCATCTCCACCGTTTTCAAGGGATCAAGGATGATTTCCATGTCACCCATGCGGGTAAAGTACTCCGCTCCAGGTTTGCCATTGACAATAATGTTTCCACTGCCCGGCGTAATACGGACACGGGCTGAGCTGGTTTTTCGTCGTCCTATGCCTTCATAATATTTTTCAGACATCTATCCTGCCTTCCTCTAACCTTCTTATCGATGTAGTTCCGCGAGACAGCTTCCTTAGGCGCAGATTATTCAAACTTCAGTTTATTAGGTTTCTGTGCGCTATGAGGATGGTCTGCCCCTCGATAGACTTTAAGCTTTTTCATTAGCTTCCGACCGTAGCGGTTATGCGGAATCATACCCCACACCGCTGAGGTGATTACTCGATCCGGGAACTTCTCCAATTGATTACGGAGCGAAATCGCCTTTAGACCACCCGGATAGCCCGAATGGCGATAATACATTTTCTGATCTAATTTCTTCCCCGTAACCGTAACTTTTTCAGAATTTATGACGATGACAAAATCTCCCACATCAACGCCGGGCGTGTATTCGGGTTTGTTTTTTCCTATCAAGACTTGAGCGATACGCGAGGCAAGACGTCCAAGGTTTTCCCCTGCCGCGTCAACGATATACCACTCTCGAGTTACATCATCGGGTTTTGGATAATACGTTTTCTGCACGCTTCCTACTCCTGCGTTCCTTCGTAATCGATCTCTACAGCTAGTATGGCTTCCGCTTACACCGTCCCAAATTCCATCTTGTCTTATTCGTACTTCACGCTGAGAAGGCACAACCCTTGTGAAGGCGCTAGTCCGCCATCCCATTTTTGATTGGGGTTCTGCACTGCAGCAATGAGTTCGTCCATTTCCATCTTACCAAACCCGATAGCTAACAGTGCGGATACCAGCCTTCGCACCATGTGGTAGAGAAAGGCATTAGCCTCAATCTCGAACCACAGTTCATCATCCTGCCTATCCCAAACCGATTCGAATATCTCCCGCACCGTGCTCCCCTCTGGTCGCGGTGCGCTACCAAAAGCGCCGAAATCTTGCCTGCCGACGATCATATCCGCAGCTCGGTTCAACAGTTGCATATCCGCTTCAGCACTGATACGCCAGGCGTATCGCTCGCGTAACGGATCCCGCGTTTTATCGATGAATAGGCGATAGCGGTAACGTCTGCTGACGGCTGAATGGCGCGGGTGAAAGTCTTTCTGCGCAAGCAAAGTCTTCCGGACCGCTACATCGTATGGCAGGTTGGCGTTTATCGCCATTGTGAGATCTTCGGGCGGGTGTTTCCACGCAAGTTGGTAGGCGATAACCTGACCTCGCGCGTGCACACCACTATCGGTTCGCCCAGCCGCTCTCAGGGAGCTCTCTTGCCATCCGATGTTCTGAAGTGCCTGCTCCAGTTCTCCTTGGACGGTTCTCCGCCCGGAAGCCTGTCGCTGGAAACCTTCATAATTTGTGCCGTCGTAGGCTACGATCGATTTGTAAGTTGCTAAAGACAGAGTTTCTTCCTGCTCCGTCACGGCTGGTTTCATCCCAGCCTATTCTTCTACGAGCTCTAAGATGACCATCTCCGCGGCGTCACCGAGGCGTGGTCCGAGTTTTATCACTCGGGTGTAGCCACCTGATCGATCCACATAGCGTGGGGCGATGTCATCAAAAAGCTTCTTCACGATCTCGGAGTCATTCAACCGTGCGGCCGCCAGGCGACGTGCATGTACTGCCTTCGCTTCTCCCGCTTCGTTGCCCTTCTTTGCTAGCGTGATCAGCTTTTCCGCGCCGCCTCGAACTGCCGCAGCTTTTGCCTTGGTTGTTTTGATTCGCTCGTGACGAAAGAGGTCTTTCATCAGATTCTTTCGCAACGCTATGCGTGCGCCCTTAGACCGGCTTAATCTTTTACCTGCAACTTGGTGTCTCATCTATCCCTCACTCCGCCTCGTCCGACTGCTCCGACTCTTCATCAAGATAGCCCTTCTCAGACAAGCGCTCCTTGAGTTCGTCGAGGCTTTTCTCACCGAAGTTGCGGATGGATAACATCGCTTCCTCACCCTTCTCCAGCATGTCAAGCACTTCACCGACGCTTGTAATTCCCGTTCGCTTAAGCGAGTTGAAAACCCGTACGGTGAGGTCAAGGTTTTCAATGGGAATTTCATAAACCTCATTAGCAAGACGAGGATCTTCCTCTTCCACCGCGGCGACCATCAGGCTCTCTTCTGTGACCCCGCCGATATCGCGGAGGTGCGCCATAAGAATTTGCGCACTGTGGCTTAATGCTTCCTCAGGTTTGATCGTGCCGTCAGTCCAGATCTCGATAACCAGCGAGTCATAGCTAGTATCCTGACCCACTCGGGCGCGCCCGATTTCGTAGTGCACCCGTCGGACCGGGTTGAAAATCGCATCTGTCGGGAGCTCTCCGATGGGTAGACGTCCGCGCTCATCAGAAGGGGAATATCCCCGCCCCCGCTCAACATTCATCTCGATTTCAAGATGAGACTTATCGTCATCCACTGTAAGCAGATAGAGTTCGGGATTGACGATCTCCACTTCAGCGGGAGCGATGATATCAGCCGCCGTTACAACGCCCTCGCCTTTCACCTCAAGGCGCAAGCGGGCTGATTCGCCCTCGTGCAAGAAAAGCCGCAGCTTCTTGAAATTCAACATCAACTGCAGCACATCTTCACGGACGCCAGGAACGTCTGTGAATTCATGCGGCACATCCGTGATGCGAATGGAACTGACCGCAGCGCCTTCCAAGGAACTTAACAGTATCCGTCGAAGAGCGTTGCCGATAGTAATACCATATCCAGCCTCAAGCGGGCTGATCACGAATTTGCCATAATTCAGAGCGATGGCTTCTCGTTCAATCTTCGGCATAACTAGGTTGGTGGTTATAACCACGATATCCCTCCACGACCCACGACCATAGGAACGTGTCCGTGCACGTATCGATTTATCTCGAATAGAACTCAACAATCAATTGATCATTCACGCTGGCGTCGATATCCGATCGCTCCGGTGCGATGAGCATCTTCCCCGATAAGTCGCTCAGATCACGCTCCAGCCAAGCCGGGACGGTTTTTGGCTCAGCGAGATCCGCTAAACCCTGAAAGAAGGTTCGTTTCCGGGAACCCTCACGAACCTCGATTGAATCACCCGCTTGGACAAGCATGGAGGGGACATCCGTCCTCCTGCCATTGACGTTGAAATGCCCATGCGTCACAAGCATTCGAGCATGCGCACGACTTTCTGCATAGCCCAGGCGAAATACAACATTGTCAAGCCTGCGCTCTAGCATCTTTAAGAGATTCTCGCCCGTAAGACCCCGCTGTTGGACTGCAGTTCGGTAATAGCGACGGAACTGCCGTTCCGTGACGCCATAGATGCGACGAGTCTTCTGCTTCTCGCGCAACTGCCGGCTGTAATCCGATACTCGCCGCCGGCGCCATTGAGCGTCACGTCCGTGCTCCCCTGGGGGGTAGCCGCGTCGCTCGAATGCACACTTCGGTGTAAAACAGCGTTGTCCTTTGAGAAAGAGTTTTTCTCCTTCTCGGCGACAAAGCTTACAAACAGGTCCGATATACCTCGCCATAACGATATGATTCCTTCCTTATCAGGTTAAACCTTAAACGCGGCGCTTCTTAGGTGGTCGACAGCCATTATGCGGAATGGGCGTTGTGTCACTGATCGAACGGATCTTAACATTCTCCGCCATTAACGCCCGTATAGCAGACTCACGGCCAGGACCAGGTCCCTTGACATGGACATCAAGTTCCTGCAATCCAAGGTCCTTTGCAGCTTTCACAACCGCCTTCGCGGCAAGCCCGGCTGCATATGGGGTACTCTTGCGCGATCCTTTAAAACCCGCTGAACCCGCGCTCGCCCAAGCCACTGCATTCCCTTGTGTATCTGTTATTGTGATTATCGTGTTATTAAAAGTCACGTGGATATGCGCTATCCCATGGGATAGTGTCCGCTTTTCCTTGCGTGACTTACCTTTTCGTGATCCCGCCGATCTATTTGCCATACTTTTCCGCCTATCTTAATAGTCTCGAACTTTTATTACCTGGACACATAGATGCGACACTCACAGACGGCAGCAGCTGTGAATGGAAGGAAAGCCATCAGCCGCCAGGGTGTGCTCTAATAACGAGCCCGATTTACTTCTTCGTCGCCCCGCGCCGCCGTCCACGACCCGCAACGGTTTTCTTCGGGCCCTTTCTTGTTCGCGCGTTTGTTCGCGTCCGCTGACCGCGAACGGGCAAATTCCGGCGATGGCGTAAGCCGCGGTAGCAACCAATTTCCATCAGCCGTTTGATATTCATCTGGACCTCACGCCGGAGATCGCCTTCGACGACAATATTCTGCGCGATGTAATCGCGCAAACTTGTAACCTCGCCCTCGGTTAAATCCCGCACTTTTCGATCCGGGTCGACACCAGCTGAGATTAGTGCATTGCGTGCCGTGGTTCGACCAATCCCATGGATGTAGGTCAACCCGATTTCAACGCGTTTATTCCGAGGAAGATCAACACCTTCGATTCGTGCCATAACTCTATCCTTGTCTTTGTTTGTGACGCGGATTCTCGCAAATCACATAGACTTTCCCGCGCCGCTTCACGATTTTGCATTTTGCGCAGCGTTTCCGAACGGAAGAAGATACTTTCATCTTCGCTTACTCCTTCATTGCAACTGCTGACTCTATACGGCCAGCAAAGTAATTATTATATCTAATCCACTCCCCCTCGTCTAGTTCTTCGTCCATTGCTGTAAGGATCCATGGACCCTTTTCTGTCACAGCAACGGAGTGTTCAAAGTGAGCTGTTAGACGTCCATCTTTCGACGCTACTGTCCACTGATCACGCAGGATGCGTGTTTCAAAACCCCCGCTCATTACCATAGGTTCCAAGGCAATTGTCATTCCCGGCTTAAGCGGTACTCCGCGTCCTTTGCGCCCATAGTTCGGAACCTGAGGATCCTCATGCATACTTCTGCCAACTCCGTGCCCAGTGTACTCCCTAACGACTTGAAAACCATTGCCTTCAACATGGGCCTGAATAGCAGCAGAAACGTCGCCCGAATAGTTCCCTGGGATCATTTTTTTGATTCCTTCGAATAACGCCTCGCGTGTGATCCGGATGAGCTTCTGCGCTTCCTCTGAGATCTCTCCCACTCCAACGGTCAGCGCAGAGTCACCGATAAAACCCTCATAGATCGTCCCACAATCTATGCTTACGATATCCCCTTCCTCTAAACGGCGGTCCCCAGGAATTCCATGAACCAATTCATCGTTTATCGAGATCGTCGTTTCGGCGGGATAAGGATACGCTCCCAGAACACCAACAAACGCTGGTACTGAACTGGACTTCTTGAGCACTTCTGCGGCGGCACGATTTACCTCACCAGTCGTAACTCCAGGACGCACAACTTCGAGTGCCGCAGCTAGGGCTCGGGCGTTGATTTTCCCTGCCTCGCGCATCAACGCAAGCTCACGCGGGCTTTTCAAGACGATTCCCCGCTTCAAGGTCATCCGCTAGCCCTCACTGACGTAACGCTTTTTAGCCTATCCGTCACACTGTCCATCGATTGCTCACCCACAATCTCAAGCAGCACTCCACGTTCTTGGTAATGATCAATCAACGGGGCTGTTTGCACCCGATAGACACGAAGCCGCTCTTTCACGGTTTCCTCTCGATCATCGTCCCGTTGATAGAGGTCAGAACCATCCTCGTCGCAAATTCCTGCTCTTTGTGGGGGCTTGGATTCAGCGTGATAAATATGCCCCTCAGCTCTGCATACTCTCCGTCCTGTGAGCCGTCTGAGCACTTCCTCGTCAGAAGTGTTCAAATATATTACAGGATCAACGTTTTCCCCTCTCGCTTCAAGAAATCGATCGAGAGCATCAGCCTGAGCTATTGTGCGGGGGAACCCGTCCAAGATCGCTCCCTCTGATACATCCGGCTGTGATAAACGTTCCTCGATCATTCCGATCGTGATTCGATCCGGGACTAATTCGCCCTTGGCGATATGCATCTCCGCCGCTTGGCCCAATTCTGTTTTGTTTGTAAGGTGCTCGCGAAAGATGTTACCGCTCGAAATGTGCGGGACACCCAGCGATATTTCCAGCCTTTCGGCCTGTGTGCCCTTCCCTGCTCCCGGTGGGCCAATCAGGATAAGAAAAACAGCCATATAGTGCTCGATCTAACGTACCAATACCGCCTGGTCATAGCCGCGCAGTTTAAGCTCGGCCTCGATTGAGCGGTACAAATCCCGAACGACACCAACCACGATCAGCAAACCAGAAGATGAAACCAGCAACAACCCCGTATTCGAATCACCCATCGGCCAGAACAGTCCGACCAAAAACGGCATAATTGCCACTACGCCCAGGAAGAACGCGCCAACAAACGTGATACGCCGCATCACACGCGTGAGGTAGCGCTGCGTTACCGCGCCTTTCGTCACACCTGGGATCTGCGCGCCGGATCGTTTCAGATTCTCACCGTAATTCTGCTGCGAGAAGAGGACATCGGTATAGAAGAAGGTAAAAGCCACGACCATCAGGAAGTATAGAATCCAATAGATATCGCTGAAACCACCAAATGTATTCTGAAGGAAAAATGCGATATTTTGTATGGTCAAATTCTCTGAGCCGATGAAAAACTGCGCCAGAACGGCAGGGAATGTCAGAATCGATTGTGCAAAAATGATCGGAATCATACCCGCCATGTTGACCATCAATGGCAGTGTGCCTTTAACAGGCATAGACATTCGATTTCCCACACGCCGTCCCGGGTACATTACAGGCACATTCCGACGTCCTTCCTGCACGTAAACAATGACAAAGATCGTTACTAAAGTTAGAAACACCAGGAAGATCCCCATGGGGATGACCTGCTGAAAATCGCCGGTGAGCAACTGACCAACGTTGCTCGGGATTCGAGTGACGATTCCAGAGAAAATGATTAACGAAAGACCCTGATTCTTAATCCCGTACTCAGAAATGAGCTCTCCCAGCCAGATAGCGAACATTGTGCCCGCAGTCATCGTTATGAGGGTTGTGAGTGATGCCAGGTTCAAACCCAAAGGGGTATTGAGGATGCTCCCTCCCTGTCCAGTGGCGTATTGCTCAAAAAGCCGGATCTGACCTACAGCCTGCAGGGCTGACATCGGCACCGCAAGATAATACGTCCACTTTTCCTGCCATTTGCGGGCCTCTCGGGGGTCATCTTCCATGCGCCGCTGAAGCGCGGGGATGATGGGAACCAGAAGCTGCAAGATAATCTGCGCTGTGATGTAAGGGTAGACACCCATTGCCAGGACGGAGAAGTTCGATACAGTTCCACCGGAAAGCAAGTCTAAAAGCCCGAATAACGTCTGTCCTTGCCCCGAACCACTCATCACGCCTTCAATTGCTAAGCGGTTAATACCCGGAACTGGAATATGTGCCACGAATCGGTAGAGGATCAGCAGCAATAGCGAAATCAGGATCCGATTACGAATATCTGATGATATGAATAAAAAGCGCCACGCAGAGCGTCTCATCCATTACTCCTTTTGAGCCACTGATTTCAAATCTCTAGCAGCTCGACCGTTCCACCCGCGGCTTCGATCTTGTCTTTCGCCCCTCGAGTGACCCGATGCAGACGGATCTTCAACGGTACTTTGATCTCTCCGCTGCCCAACAAAACCACTGGTTTTCGCGCATCACGCAGGATGCCAGCTTCAACGAGGCTATCCGGTGTAACTTCCGCGTCGGTCTTCAACTCCGATAGATTCTCGAGTTTCACCTCATGCCAAACGATGCGATTGATATTGGTAAACCCTCTTTTGAATGGGAGACTGCGGTAGAAAGGCAGATTCCCACCCTGATGATAGAGCTTCCCTCCGGACCCGGCGCGTGCACCCTGCCCCTTTGTGCCGCGTCCCGCTGTTTTCCCTTGTCCAGCCGATATGCCCCGGCCGACCCGCTTGCGGCGCTTTGTAGCGCCGTGGCGTGGTTGAAGATCGTGTAGTTTCATCAGTTATTACTCCTCAACCTGTACCAGGTGTTGAATTTTCGTGATCATGCCACGCACGGCTGGGTTGTCATTGTGCTCAACTGTTTGACGCAGCCGGCGCAGCCCAAGGGCGCGAACGGTCCGCTTTTGCCGCTCTGAATACCCAATCGGGCTTTTCACCAATGTAATGCGCAAGGCTTTCCCCTTGCTTGCTCGTTTAGCCATTGCGCTCTCGCTCCCAGAAGGGCATTAGTTGTTCCCGAGACTTACCCCGCTTTGCGGTCTCTTCCTCGATCCATTTGAGATCTTGGAGTCCTTTAATCGTCGCTCGCGCGACATTTAAGACATTCGCGCTGCCAAGTGATTTTGTGAGGATGTTGTGCACCCCTGCAGCCTGCAATACTGCACGCACCGCACCACCGGCGATCACACCTGTACCTGGAGATGCGGGCTTAAGCATGACGATCGCCCCACCGTGTTTCGAGTTAACTTGATGAGGTATGGTCGACCCCACAAGGGAGATCTGACTCATATTCTTACGTGCTTTCTCAGCTGCTTTGCGAATGGCGTCCGGAACACCGCGCGCTTTTCCTACGCCGAGCCCCACCCGCCCCTTGTTGTCACCCACGACAACGGTGACACGGAATGCAAAACGACGGCCACCCTTAACCACCTTAGCAACTCTGGAGATGTCAATCACACGCTCGTCAAATTCATCACGATCGTCTTTCCGATCCCGAAAGTTTTTTCTCACCGATCGCTCTCCTTATACTTCAGAATTCAAGACCGGCTTCTCGAGCCGCCTCGGCTAATGCCTTGATACGACCATGATAGCGAAAACCACCGCGGTCAAAGACAACTACCTTAATGCCTTCTTTCTTCGCCTTCTTCGCCAGCTCTTGCCCCACCAGTGCAGCCTGTTCTGTTTTGTTCAAACCCTTCAGTTTCGACTGAATAGCCTGCTCTAAGGTGGAGACAGTCGTAATTGTGTGTCCACGCTCGTCGTCAATGACTTGTGCGTAGATCTGGTTTAAGCTCCGGAAAACGTTCAAGCGCGGACGTTCAGCGGTTCCCGAGACTTTTTTTCGCACCCGACCATGGCGTCGTGTGCGCTTCTTATTTCTGCTTTCTTTCGCCATAATTATTCCATCACCTTACCGGCCTTGCCGGCTTTACGACGGACATACTCACCCTTATAACGGATCCCCTTACCCTTGTAAGGTTCCGGCGGGCGAATCTTGCGGATGTCTGCAGTAACCCGGCCGACCAATTCTTTATCGATTCCCCTTACAACAATTGTTCGAGCGCGCGTGTCCACCTCGAATTCAATGCCTTCAAGAGGTTGGACGCGCACAGGATGGGAGAAACCAACATGCACGATGAGCTCCTTCCCTTCGAGCTCCGGTCGGTAGCCGACGCCTTCAATCTGAAGGGTTTTTTCAAATCCCTCGCTCACGCCCACGACCATATTGTTAATCAGGGAACGAGTAAGACCATGAAATGCGCTCATCTGGGGCGCGTCCGAAGGTTTCTCGACCGTGATAATCCCATCTTCAAGCTTGATTAACATCTCCGGTCGAAACTCCCTCGTCAGTTCACCCTTAGGGCCTTTGACACGGACTGTTGTCTTCTTGATCTCTGCTTGTACGCCATCCGGGATGACGATTGGCATACGACCGATTCTCGACACTTCAACCTCCATCCTTAATCATTCGAGTATTGCCTCCGCTCCATCTAACCACCCCATATAATCCTTCGCTCGTTCCTGCCGAGTCCCACGGGGTTTGGGAGAACTTCCTCGAACGGTGCATGACCTGGCAATTTTTTATGCTACCAGACCTCGCATAACACTTCTCCACCTACTCCTAGTTTACGGGCGCGAACTCCGGTTACTACACCTTTGGGTGTTGTAAGGATTGCGATTCCCAATCCTGATTGCACCCACGGAATCTCGCCCCGCCCGACATAAATACGGCGGCCAGGCTTGCTCACTCGTTTCAATCCGCTGATTACCGGTTTTCTATTCCGGCGCTCACCAACGTATTTGAGATGGATCCGCAGGACATCCTGGGGTTTACCCTCAACAGACACCTGTTCGAAACCATCGATAAACCCTTCCTCAACGAGGATTTTAGCTAGCGCTACTTTTATTTTAGCGCTCGGGACCGATACGTTCTGATTCCCCGCCATTATGGCGTTACGTATCCGAGTCAAAAAATCAGCAATGGGATCTGAGATACTCATTAAAACCTCTCTCGATCAATTCTTACCAGGATGACTTCACGAGCCCTGGAATCTTACCTTCCAGTGCTTGTTCACGAAGGCAAATACGGCATAGCTGAAAACGGCGGTAATAACCACGCGGCCGGCCACAAATGCGGCAGCGATTGCGCACCCGGACCTTATACTTCCTGCGGGTTTCTCGTATCGGCATACATGTCTTAGCCATAAATCTCGCCTTTCCCAAAGGGCATCCCGAGTAATTGCAGCAGTCGGTGCCCAAGCTCATCATTCGGTGCGGTAGTGACAATCGTGACTTCAAAACCACGAATCTTGTCAATCTTGTCGTAACCGATCTCCGGAAAGATCAATTGCTCACGGATGCCTAATGTGTAGTTACCCCGACCATCAAAACTGTTGGGGGATACGCCACGAAAGTCACGTGTGCGAGGCATGGCGACGTTGACCAGCCGATCGAAGAAGGACCACATACGTTCCCCTCGAAGGGTTACCTTTACGCCGATCGAACTCCCCTCGCGCAGCTTGAAGTTCGCAATGCTCTTGCGCGCCTTGGTCACAACAGGCTGTTGACCGGTGATGATCGTCATATCGCCAACTGCAGCGTCAAGAGCCTTTGCGTTGTCAATCGCCTCACCGACACCGACATTTATAACGATCTTTTCAATCTTTGGAACCCTCATTGGGTTCCCGAGATTGAACTCCTTCATCAGCGTCGGGAGAATTTCCTTTTCGAATCGTTCTTTTAGATGATGTGCCATTCCGATATGGCTCCCTCTTCCTCTTAGGAGTCGATGACCGCTTCACACTTCTTACAATAACGTTGAGCTTTGCCCTCTTCCCGCCTTACTCCGATACGTGTCGGCTGGCCACACTTCGGGCAGATCAACAATACGTTCGATATGTGGATCGGCGCTTCGAATTGAATAATTCCAGGGTTCATCGTCCGTCCACCAGCTTGAACCTGACGTTGATGTTTCTTGCGGATGTTGACACCCTGGACGGTTATCTTCGTCTTAGTGGGTAAGATACGGAGCACCTCTCCCTGTGTGCCCTTATCTCGACCACTCATAATCTTCACTTGGTCCCCTCTTTTTATTCTTAACGTCTGAGCCACCGCAACAAGCCTCCTATAGGACTTCCGGCGCAAGAGAAACAATCTTCGTGAACCCCTTCTCGCGCAACTCTCTGGCTACTGGACCAAAGATGCGAGTTCCCTTAGGGTTCCTGCCATCGGTGTCCAGAATTACTACGGCATTGTCATCAAAGCGGATATAGGAACCATCATCTCGGCGGTACTCTTTTTTCGTCCTGACAATCACTGCTCGGACGACGTCACTTTTACTCACTGCTCCATGCGGAGTCGCCGTTTTAATCGTTCCAACAATAATATCGCCTACTCGTCCATAGCGTCTTTTTGAACCACCGAGGACTCGGATCACGAGTAGCTCCCGGCCGCCTGTATTGTCAGCTACTTTGAGACGGCTTTCTTGCTGGATCATGCTTCCGCCTCCACGTCCACTTCATCCTCGGTTTCTACAGCGCTCACGCTGGCTTCCAACTCGCTCTGGCGTTGAAGAATTTCCTCCACCACCCAGCGTTTCCGCTTCGAGATTGGACGGCTTTCGATCATTTTCACCTGATCCCCAATGTGACAGCCTAGTTCATCATGGGCAAGATAATTTTTATTAGTGCGGATCACCTTCCCATAAAGCGGATGTCGGGAGCTGCGGTCAATCCGTACGGTCACTGTCTTCTCTGAGTTTGTGCGTGTGACCACACCAACCAAGCGGCGTCGCGTATTGGTCATTTTTCACTTCCTTCGCTCTCGATTTCTAGCTCTCGTTCGTGCAAGATCGTCGCAAGTCTCGCTATCTCCTTGCGGGCAATTTTCAAACGAGAGTGATCTGTCAATTGACCTGTCGTAAACCGAAAGCGCAGTTTGAAATAATTCTCTCGTGCATCGTCCAGATAGGTTTGGATTTTATCGGTGGATGCTTTTCGGATCTCTGCCGTCTTCATCGCTTACCCCCCCCAAGTGAATCACGCGAGGTGAACTTTGTTTTAATCGGGAGTTTATGCGTGGCCCGACGCATCGCTTCTTTGGCCGCTTCTTCGTTCAAACCTGAGAGCTCAAACATGATTCTGCCCGGCTTTACTACTGCCACCCAATGATCAACAGCGCCCTTCCCTTTTCCCATGCGTGTCTCGGCTGCTTTCTGCGTCACAGGTTTATCGGGGAAAATCCGAATCCATACTTTCCCGCGGCGGCGCATGTATCGAACCAGCGCCCTTCGGGCAGCCTCGATTTGACGCGCAGTCACCCAACCGGGTTCGAGCGCTTGCAAACCATAATCGCCGAAAGTGACTTCCGTCCCGCGGCTCGCTTTCCCTTTCATCCGGCCGCGCATTTGCTTTCTATGCTTCACTCGCTTTGGCATCAACATAGCCACACCTCATCGCTCAGGAAATGAGACAGCTTACTCGCTGACATACACATCCATCGCTTCCACCTCTTCTGCCGCTTCCGGTATAATCTCGCCTTTATAAATCCAGACCTTGACCCCAATGCGGCCATAGGTCGTCCCCGCCTCAACGCGAGCGAAGTCTAAGTCCGCCCGCAGCGTTTGCGCTGGAACACGTCCCTCACGCATCCACTCGCGGCGAGCCATCTCATTACCGCCCAGGCGGCCCGAGCACATAACCTTTATACCCTCAGCCCCCTGCCGCATTGTCTGCCCGATTGCCCGCTGCATCGCCCGGCGATGACTGATGCGTCGCTCGAGCTGATTGGCGATGTTCTCTGCCACCAGGCGAGCATCGAGATCAGGTTCTTTGATTTCTGAAATATCGAGCTTTACGGTTGTGCCTGTCAACTCCTGAATCATGCGGCGCAGTTCCTTCACGTTCGCACCCTTACGACCGATGACAATCCCCGGTCGAGCCGTGTGAACGATGATCTGGACGCTGTTCGGGAAGCGCTCGATTTCAATTTTCGAAATGCCCGCCCGCGGCGTGGCTTTGAATATCAAATCACGAATCTCACGATCCTCGTGCAGTTGATCCGCATATTTATCTGGCGTTGCAAACCAACGGGAGTCCCAGGTTTTATTGATCTTCAGACGAAAACCTATTGGATGGACTTTGCGCCCCATACTATCTCCTTTCGCTCAAATCCTTACTATTCTCCCCACCGCAAGCTGGATGTAATCTCAATGAGATCTGCCTCCCGCTTAATGGTAAGGCTTAGGTTCTTCTCAGACCGCCTCCGCCTCGCGCTCGCGGAGGATGACGCTAATATGTGAAGAGCGTCGCAACAATGGCTTGAACCGTCCACGTGCGCCGAAGCGCCTCCATCGGCGGGTAGGGCCAACATCAGCATAAATGGTGTGCACAAAGAGATCATTTCTGCTCAGACCCATGTTCTCCTCAGCGTTCGCCACCGCGGAGCGAAGCAGTTTATAAACCGGTTTGGCTGCACCTTTTTGCTCAAACCGCAATGCACTCATCGCCTCAACGACATCCATGCCGCGCACAAGATCGATGATCAGCCGCACTTTCTGCGGTGATATCGGGACATATCGAACTTTCGCTCGCACATCAACAGAATCCATCATGCTTCATCCCTCGTGCGAGTGGTCCTGTCTCTCCCCACATGTCCTCGATAAGTCCGCGTGGGCGCAAATTCCCCCAGCTTATGCCCAACCATATTCTCGGTGATGTATATCGGCACATGGCGCCGGCCATCATGCACAGCAAGTGTATGACCAACCATTTGCGGGAAGATGGTGCTCGCCCGACTCCACGTTCGGATGACCGTCTTATCGCCGCGTTCGTTCATCTCTTCAACTTTTCTTAGTAACTTCGGGTCAATAAAGGGACCCTTTTTCAATGATCTAGACATTTTTCTTCGCCTCCACCGTCCATGTTTTATAAAAGTTAACGGCGACGCTTCGACCGGTGACGGATAATGTACTTCTCCGTGCGTTTATTCTGGCGTGTCTTCTTACCCAGTGTTGGCTTACCCCACGGGCTTTTCGGCCCGGGTAGACCAATCGGGGATCTTCCCTCGCCGCCACCATGAGGGTGATCGCGCGGGCTCATCGCCGAACCACGCACTGCAGGTCGGATGCCCCTATGGCGCTTGCGCCCAGCCTTACCCAATTTGATGTTGCCATGGTCAGGGTTGCCAACTTCTCCAACAGTCGCATAGCATGTCTGGCGGACTCGGCGTACTTCGCCTGATGGCAGGCGGATTGCCGCATAGGCGCCCTCTTTACCCAGCAACTGTGCCGAGGTTCCTGCGGATCTCACCATCTGACCGCCGCTCCCTTCGTTCAACTCAATGTTGTGAATGGTCGTTCCCAGGGGGATACTCGCTAACGGCAGACTGTTGCCCGGACGAATTTCCACCTTGGGGCCCGCAAGCACAGTGTCGCCGACCTGCAATCCCAAAGGCGCGATGATGTATCGTTTCTCGCCATCGGCATAGTAAAGAAGTGCCAGACGGGCAGAGCGATTGGGATCGTATTCTATCGCAGCCACTTGAGCCGGGATTTCCCGCTTGTCGCGCTTGAAGTCGACCCTGCGAATATGGCGCTTATGGCCGCCTCCGCGATGTCGAACGGTGATTCGACCCTTATTGTTACGCCCTGCGGAGCGTTTCTTGGCGATCAGAAGCGAAGGCTCAGGCCTGGTCTTCGTGATCTCCTCAAATGTATGTCCGCTCATTCCCCGGCGACCGGGTGATGTGGGTTTATACTTTTTTACAGGCATTATTGAACCCCTTCGAACACATCAATTCGGTCCCCTGCCTTCAGGGTGACAATCGCTTTCTTGTATCCGCCTCGCCGAACTTGGCGTCGGCGGTTCCGCAAACTGCGCGCCACCTTTGCGGGTCGATTGATAACATTCACGCGCAAGACTGTTACATCAAACATCGCCTCAACCGCTTCTTTGATCTGACGCTTATTAGCTCTCGAATCAACTTCGAAAGTGAATTGATTCAGATTACTGCTCTGAAAGCTCGTCTTCTCTGTAATAAGGGGGCGACGCAGGATATCGTATACCGTTGTCATCTCGACGCTCCTCAGCTTCCCAGATACGACTGGATCACATCCAGCACGTCCAACGGCATCACAAGCCGCTCGTATCCTAACAAATCGCGAATATTCAGATAATTAGCTCGCAACGTTTTAACTTTACTCAGGTTGCGCGCCGACATCTCAACATTGGCATTCTCGCCCGGAAGAATGATCAATGCGCTTGCCTGCCCGGCGATTCGATTGATCACCTCTGCCATGTCCTTCGTCTTCGGCGCAGCCATCGAGATCTGATCAAGCACGATGATCTCCTTTTGAGCCGCTTTAACCGACAGGGCAGAGCACAAAGCCGCCCGGCGCATTTTTCGGGGCATTTTCTTGCTGTAATCGCGCTGCCGAGGCGTATGGGCTCCCCCACCGCCAACCCAGATCGGCGAACGGCGTGATCCATGACGCGCTCGTCCCGTGCCTTTTTGACGCCACGGTTTCGCGCCACCGCCACGGACTTCGCCTCGCGACTTGGTCTTATGGGTCCCCAACCGAGCATTGGCAAGCTGTCGAACGAGTGCCTGATGCATCAGATCACGCTTGATTGGCGCTTCGAAGATCTGCGGAGGGAGCTCCGTGGTATCTATCTTCTTTCCATTAATGTCAATAACGTCTACTTTCATCGCTCGCTCCGGAGGATCTATTGCTTACGTACTTCTTTGATCACGACTACGCTGCCCCGAGCACCCGGCACACTTCCGCGGACACCGAGCAAATTGCGTTCGGGATCAACCAATTCCACGCGAATGTTCTGCGATGTCACCCGCGCCGTACCCATGTGTCCCGGCATTTTCTTCCCCTTAAAAACTCGACCGGGGGTTGAGCCTGCGCCCGCTGATCCGGGGGCACGTTCGCGATCAGACTGACCGTGCGTCTTGGGTCCCCTGTGAAATCCATGGCGCTTGATACCGCCGGCAAACCCCTTACCTTTGCTGATGCCGGTGATGTCTACATGATCCCCAACCTGAAAAACGTCCGCCTTGAGTTGATCCCCTTCTTTCAGATCTTCCACCGATTTCACCCGGAATTCACGCAGATAGCGCAGCGGAGGCAGATCGTTCCGCTTCAGATGGCCTAATTGACCACCTGAGAGGCGCTTTGGTTTGGCTTCGCCAAAACCGAGCTGTACGGCTTTATAGTGATCACGTTTTGGGTGGCGAATGATCGTGACATAACAAGGCCCAGCTTCGATTAGCGTAACCGGGACAATATTGCCCGTTTCATCGAAAACCTGGGTCATGCCGACTTTCTTGCCAATAAGCCCTTTCATACTATCTCTCCTATTTCAAATTCCTTGACGGGACTGTCAGCCAGGGCTTGGCTGCATCATCCCCGATCGCCGGGTAGTAAACCGCCGGGGAAAGGAAGTTCGGGTTGGTGTTCCATTCGCCCGTCCGGCTCTTACACGGCCACTTTTCAGGTCGTGCACCTCAGAGATTCTTTTATTCTCCGGGGCATTCAATCTCAATTGTTAAATCTTAATCTCAATATCTACACCGGCAGGAAGGTTCAACCGCATTAGTGTATCGATCGTCTTCGTATCTGGCTCCATGACATCAATTAAGCGCTTATGTGTCCTAATCTCGAAGTGCTCATGTGAGTCCTTATCGATGAACGTCGACCGGCGGACTGTGAAGCGCTCGATTCTTGTTGGCAGAGGGACTGGCCCGACTACTTTAGCGCCTGTGCGCTCGGCGGTTTCAACAATTCGTTTCGCCGATTGGTCGAGTACTCGATGGTCGTATGCCTTTAGCCGGATACGGATCTTCTGTTTTGCCATTGCTCACCTATTCCAGGATCTTTGTGATAACGCCCGCTCCAACCGTCAAACCGCCTTCACGGATCGCAAACTTCGAA
>SOIH01000162.1 GCA_004376895.1 Anaerolineales bacterium
CCAGACCTATGATGTGGTGCTGGAATTGTTGGAAAGACTCTCAAGAGAGTTACCTACCGTGAAATAACAATTAATTCATCCCATAGCAAATTGAGAAAGAACGATGAGAGAAATTCTCGTCTTTTGTATTGGATAGGTGAAATCAGAAGCTTGCCGTCTTATTTAGACATCACTTTTCGTAAGGGCACTCTAAATTGCTTGGCCTGACGATTCAAGGTCCCCATTATGGGATCCGTACTCACGCCGATCCGTAACCAGTACGGCACGCTACATGGCAGTATGGCTTTGCTTGGCGAGTGGACGTTAACGGCTTACAAAGTGATACTGTTCTGATTTTAGATTTTGGATTGAGAAAAATCGCAAATCGCAAATCGCAAATCCAAAATCGTATATAAGAGGCAAAGGACTATGAAAGGTAAAACAATACTTGTTTTGGGTGGTGGTGTTGGTGGCGTTGTAACCGCCAACGCCTTGCGCGAGCACCTGGCTTCAGAGCATCGCATTGTTGTGGTGGACAAGCGGGCTGAGTATATCTTCACCCCCTCGCTGCCGTGGCTGATGGTCGGATGGCGGCAGTTGGGGCAGCTTACCAAAGACCTGCGTCGCCTGCTGCGACCGGGCATTGAGGTCGTACAGGCCGAGGTGAAGGCCATAGACCCCGACCGAAGCAGGGTGCGAGCCGGTGGCGAAGAACTGGCTTACGACTACCTGGTGTTGGCTCTGGGAGCAGACTTGGCTCCCGAAGTTATGCCCGGTTACCTTGAAGTCGCCCACAACTTCTTTGACTTGGAAGGGGCTGCCGGGTTGTGGCCGGCACTGCAACGCTTCGAAGGGGGACGGGTGGCCGTGCTGGTTTCGGCCATGCCTTACAAATGCCCTGCCGCTCCCTACGAGGCAGCAATGCTCATCGAGGATGCGCTCCGTCGCCGGGGCATCCGCGACCGCTGCCAGGTGCAGGTTTTTACCCCGGAACCTCAACCGATGCTGGTGGCCGGGTTGGATATGGGCGTGGCTGTAGTGGGGATGATGGCCGCTAAAAATATCGGCTTTCACCCCAATCTACCGCTGGACCACATCGATGCTGCAAGGCAGACCCTTGTTTTCAAAAATGGCCGGCAGGAGCCTTTTGACTTCGTAGCTGCCGTGCCGCCCCATCGCCCACCGCCAGTGGTCAAGGAATCGCCACTGGCTAATGAGTCGGGATGGATTCCGGTAGACAAGCACACCCTCCAGACCCGCTTTGAGAATGTCTACGCCATTGGCGATGTGACGGCTATCATCTTGAGCAACGGCTTACCGCTCCCCAAGGCCGGCACCTTCGCCCACGCCGAAGGGGAGGCCGTAGCTGCTCGTATTGCCGCTGAGATTGGCGGGCGCACGCCTCAAGCCGAGTTTAATGGGGTGGGCTATTGCTGGATCGAAGCAGGGGGCGGCTCGGCGGGTTTTACCAGTGGCCAGTTTTATGCTGAACCTAATCCGGTAGTAGGCCAACCTCGCTCCGGACGACTGTGGCACTGGGGCAAGGTGATGTTCGAGATTTACTGGATGGGCGAAGGTTTCCGGCGTAGTGCAGCCAGGTCGGTGCTGAATCTAGGGAGCAAATATTTTGGCATTCCAGCCTCTCTCTAGCTTAATCTTGCCACTTAGTTTAGTTGCTACTTCACCTTCTTGTCAGTTGCCCTCCGGAACCAGCCTTTTTATGTAAAGGTGCATTTAGTGTGATGCCACGCCCTTCAATGGGGAAGTTCGATATGAAACACGCTCTACCTATTGCCCTCGTTACAACCGATTGAATGGGGGTTCCCGTTCTGCTTATTTTCATACCAAGAGAAAGAGGAATTTCAATCACCCGCACTTTGTTGGGGAGACCCGAGAAAAGTAAGGGATACATTTGTGCCACCCAGCTTATGTTTCCATAACATGGAGCGGGGCTGTTTTGCTAAAGAGAGAGCAGATAGAAAGGATCTCGCTTCGTGAGTTGTGCCATTCCCATGCTATAATCTCCTCGCCGCTTGGATCGGGCCACGACCGAGACGGCTGGGCGCCACCAATTTAACTGTCCCGCCCCAACGGCCTGGGCGGGTCTTATTTTTTAGGCCGCAAGGCGTCTCACTCAGGCAGGAGATAGCCATGTCAACACAACCTCCCCATTCAGATCGTAAGAAAACAACGATCCTGTCTTTCCGTGATAAGAAAATGCACGGCGAGCCGATTACGATGCTGACAGCCTATGATTATGGGACTGCGGCAGCGATCGATCGGGCGCGGATTGATTCAATCCTGGTTGGCGACTCGCTGGGGATGGTCGTATTGGGCTACGAGAATACCCTGCCGGTGACGATGAGTGACATGATTCATCACTGCAAGGCGGTCTCGCGCGGTGCAAACTATGCTCTCCTAATCGGTGACATGCCCTTTATGTCCTACCAGATCAGTATCGATGAGGCTATTCGCAACGCCGGGCGATTTCTGCAGGAAGGGGGTATGGACGCGGTCAAGCTGGAGGGAGGAAGAGATCGCAGCGAGACCATAAAGGGGATAGTAGGGGCTGGGATCCCGGTCATGGGCCATCTGGGGCTCACGCCGCAGTCCGTCCACCAATTGGGGGGATTCCGCGCCCAGGGCAAGTCGGCGACAGACGCTCAGCGGTTATTCGAGGATTCACAAATTCTTCAAGATGCGGGTTGTTTTTCGCTTGTTCTCGAATCGATACCCGCTCGTCTGGCGAAGCTTGTCTCCCAGCGGCTTGAGATCCCGACGATCGGGATCGGGGCTGGCCCGGACTGCGATGGACAGGTCCTCGTAACGCATGATCTACTGGGTTTGTTTGATCGTTTCACGCCCCGTTTTGTGAAGAAGTACGCCGATCTACACCTCGAGATGATCCGGGCTTTTGAAGCCTATATCCGGGATGTCACGGCGGGAGAGTTCCCAGCACAGCGACACGGCTTTTCGATGTCGGATGAAGCGTGGGAGGTTCTCTTGCGAGAACTTGGAAGTGAAGCGTGACAAGGGATATGCTCAACACCAGATTCGGGCAGGTTTCGGCCATTTGATGGCAATACCCAATAAACCACAAAACATACACGCAATCGGAAGCATATCGCAATGAAGCGTGAAAAGATTCTAATCGTGGGAACTGGCGCCATGGCCAGTCTATTTGCGGCAAGGCTCGCGGGGGTCGCTGAGGTCACGCTTCTCGGAATGTGGGAGGAGGGTCTCGACGCCCTCGAAACGCAAGGTGTGCGCTTGGTAGAAACCGGCGAAACAGAAGAGTCGTTTGCGGTGCGTGTAGCGAGATCCCCGGAGGCATGCACGGGTGCGAAAATGGCAATTGTCCTGGTGAAGGCGTGGCAGACACGTCGAGCGGCTGACCAGTTAGCGGATTGCCTTCATCCGCGGGGGATCGCGCTAACGTTGCAGAATGGCCTTGGGAATCAAGAGATATTGGAGGGTGCCCTGGGTGTAGAGCGCGTCGGGTTCGGTGTTACTACAACAGGGGCTACCATTCTCGACCCGGGCCGCGTACGATCCGGCGGTAAAGGTCCGATCCATTTCAAACCGCAGCCCAGCATGAATCCCCTGGTGGAATTGTTGACTAAAGCCGGATTTGAAATGGATCCGGTTGAAGATGTACAGGGATTACTATGGGGCAAGTTAGTGATTAACGCTGGGATCAACCCACTTACAGCGCTGCTGGAAGTGCCGAACGGTGCGCTCCTCGCGTCATCTTCTATCATGGAGGTGATGGTAAGCGCAGCGGAAGAAACGGCTTCTGTGGCTGCCGCTCTGGGTGTGAAACTTCCCTTTGCTGATCCTGGCGCTCAGGTGATGGATGTGGCACGGAGTACGGGGGAGAATATATCCTCGATGCTGCAGGATATTCACCGGGGTGCACCCACAGAAATCGATGCCATCAGCGGGGCGATTGTGCGCGAAGGGGAACGTGCAGGAATCGCAACGCCCATCAACTGGACTCTATGGCACCTGGTGCAAGGAAAAGTCATGCTCAAGCAAGGAAGGGACAGATGAAGGTTGTTTCGACATTGGAGGAATTGCGGTCTGCGAAGAGCGATCTCCCCTCACCTTTGGGGCTGGTCCCAACGATGGGGTTTTTGCATGAGGGTCATCTCTCTCTGGTTAAAAGGGCAAAGGGGGAATGTGAAAGCGTCGGAGTGAGCATTTTTGTCAACCCAACCCAATTCGGCGAAGGGGAAGACCTTGAAGCCTACCCTCGAGACCTCCCGCGGGATCTGCGGTTGTTGGAGGAGGACGGGGTGGATCTGGTTTGGGTACCGACGGTTGAGGACGTTTATCCCACCGATTCACAGACATGGGTTGTAGTCGAGGAAATAACCAAGCAGTTGGAAGGTGGGCAGCGTCCAGGGCACTTCCGCGGGGTAACGACAGCCGTGGCAAAATTATTCAACGCCTTCCAGCCGGATAGAGCCTATTTCGGACAGAAGGACGCCCAACAAGCGCTCGTCATCCAGCGCATGGTCAAGGACTTGTTGTTGCCGATCGAGATTGTGGTCTGCCCGATCGTGCGCGAAAAGGATGGTCTGGCAATGTCCAGCCGGAATGCATATCTGAGCCCAGAGCAGCGAAGGGCGGCGATCGTTCTGCATCATGCGCTTGGGGAAGCGGCCGAGCGCTTCCATAATGGGGAAAGGGATGCCGAAGTTCTTCGAGGGAGCATGCTCGCGGTTATTCAGGATGAGCCACTGGCGCGGGCGCAGTACGTCTCCGTGGCGGACCCGGACACGCTCGAAGAAGCGCAGGGAGAGATCCAACGTGCGCTGCTCTCAATGGCAGTTTATGTGGGGGAGACGCGCTTGATCGACAACGTGATGCTAGGGCTCGATTGAAACATTGGCTTGCCCGACTCTATACGTGTGAAGTTGCAACCCCGAGTGCGTTTGGGCGGTGATATTAAAGCACCGGTGCTGGGAAAAGGATTGAATTCATCGCAAAGTGAGAGGATGCCGATATGTTGCTGGCAATAGACATAGGGAACACCAATATTACGCTGGGTTTATACCAGGATTCCGAACTCATGCGAGCGTGGCGGCTGGCGACCAGGCATGATCGGATGCCAGACGAATATGGGCTTCAGATGCTTAGTCTGTTGGAGCATGCGGGTTGGAAAGGGGCTGATCTGCATGCAGTTGCGTTGGCATCTGTTGTCCCCCCACTCACGAGCAATTTCCAACAAGCGAGTCGGAGCTATCTTGACATTGATCCCTTCGTTGTCGATGCGGGCGTAAAAACCGGGTTGCAGATTCGCTATGAAGACCCCAAGAATGCGCTCGGAGCCGATCGGGTTGTGGACGCGGTTGCGGTGATTCATTTCCATGGCGGTCCCGCCTGTGTCGTGGATTTCGGAACGGCGACCACGTTTGATGCAATCTCCGCTGAGGGGGAATACCTGGGAGGCGCGATCGCGCCCGGGATGGGTATCGCCGCAGATGCCTTGTTTCAACGGACGGCTAAGCTGCCGCGAGTCGATATCAGCCGACCGCCATCCGTCATCGGCCGGAATACGGTGCACGCCATCCAATCCGGGCTCCTGTATGGCTATGTCAGCCTGGTAGAGGGGATGGTCGAACGTTTTCGGGCAGAATTGGGGCAGGAGATGAAAGTCATTGGGACCGGTGGATTGGCACCGATCATCGCTGAGGAGACCAAGACGATAGAAATCCTTGCCCCCTGGTTGACACTGGATGGGTTACGGCTCGTCTGGGAAATGAACCGCTAGGTTCACGCGAACATGAAGCTATACACCATAAGTTTTTCAATCATGCACCTTGGGTTTAAAGAAACGTCCCCCTCGTGAGAGGGGGGCGTCGTTGCCAAGGTTATTCACCTTGACAGGGCTATTCAAAGCATATCTTGGATGCTATATTTAGTCAATATAGAACAAATATTCTCTACCAATCAGAGGGGTCTATGGAACGCGTAAGTGTGTATGTTGATGGTTTCAATCTCTACTTTGGGATAAATGATAGAGGTTGGCGTCGATACCTTTGGCTTGATATTGGAACCCTCGCACAACGTATGTTGTTAAAGGACCAACGATTAATCGAAGTTAAGTACTTCACTGCACTGGTTCGGGGCGATATCTCCAAAGCACAAAGACAATCGACATATCTTCAGGCCCTCAACGAGACCGGGAATATTCAAATCCTCTACGGTCGTTATCAAGAAAAATCCAAAAAATGCTTTTCTTGTAACTCCTCATGGGTAGAATACGAGGAGAAGATGTCAGATGTAAGAATGGCATCGGAGATTCTTCGTGATGTGTTCCTGGATAAATTTGATACAGTCCTAATCTAATCTGCAGATGCAGACCTCCAGCCTCCCATTGAGATTATAAAAGCCGAGTTTCCGCACAAGAAAGTGGTGATTGCTTTTCCACCTAAGAGAGATAGCTATCACCTTCGTAATATAGCGGATGCCCACTTCAGAATCGGTAAGAGGAAGACTGTCCAAGTGCCAGCTTCCGAAAAAGATTGCCAAACGTGACGGGCATACCTTAGCCAGACCGGTTGAATGGAATTAATGGCGCATATCCATTTGCTGCCCCCGTCCCAACCGGGATCTTGGGACAGCCGACCCCGTGAGCAGGGCGAAATGCGAGTGACTGTTCTGATTTGAGAAACTTGGAAAGCAAGCCAAGGTACAAGCGGGGCGGCTGAGCTCAAAACCGTTCTCTCGACAGAGGCGCGTAATTCGCCGTCCCTGTTCGTTTCACGAATCATGATCTAGGTAGTTATATTAATAGAGGACAATCGCAAAGGAAACCCATCAATTGCCGCAGCAACC
>SOIH01000112.1 GCA_004376895.1 Anaerolineales bacterium
GCAAATTCCCAAGCGGCCGAAGCAATGATCTCTGGCTCGGCATATACGCCCGTGTGAGGGCCCAATTCCTCGAACGCGAGATTCCCAGCTGCAATTGCAAAAAGATAAGAAGGGATCGGCTGGGGCATCCTGTATCGATATAGGCTGGTTTCCCCCGATTGTTCGCTATCAAGATGCTCGGCAGCCATAACGACAACCAGCGGACGTTGAACCTCCACGGTTGCTTCGTACGTAAAACGCACAGATGGGGAATCCTGGCATGGGAATATGCTGCGGGCGTGAATGGCCTGACATTGACTATAAAGGAAAGGATGTTCCCCGCCAGCAGTTTGCATCGCTGTCACCCACTGCAATGCGCTGGCTTCGGGCGAGGTGGTCATCTCAATCGTGAACTCTGAATGACCATCAAGGTCCTTCAAATGAAGGCGATCGCCCACTATCGAATCGTGTTGATCGATCTCCCAAAGGATTTCCTGATCATCGACGTGAACTCGGGTGATATTAAGATCACGAGTATCCAGGAAGAATGAGCCGCTTACAGGTTCCTCAAGGCTATAGGTGGCTTTGATGTTCAGGACTTTCGCAGAGAAATCAGCTGCTATCCAGAAACGGATATGTGCAATTTTCCCCTGTTCGGTATCTGTAAAAGAGTGAGGATCTGAGAATTGCATGAGTAAACCTCCTACCAGAGCATAAGATGCTAATTGGTTGGGCAGCCTGCCGGCTGCATGTTCAGTCTCTCGTCGCCCAGCTCTTGAAATCGGTAAAATCGATTTCCAACCGGGCTCTTAATACCGTTCCCTGCAGGCTCAAGGATTGACGGTTAAGGGATGCACCTCGAAGAACGCCCACATCACCTCGCTGGCTTTAATATCACGGCTTGTCTTGCCAACGAAGGTGGGTCGGCCTCCCGGCCAGGTGTGTCCCCCACCCTCGATCGTGTAGAAAACGATCTCTGATGTGTCCTTGCAGCCAGTATAGCGTACTCCACTGGCATCACCTTGTGCCGGGATGAGCTCAGGCATTGGAGAACAGCCATCACGATTTACCCATGCCTCGATATACGATTCCACAGACGGGAAAGAGATGGGAGGCGAGGATCGATGTATCAGTTTGGAGATAAACGATTCTTCCACTTGACCGCCCCGATAGGCGACGAGGGGATCCTCTGAACCATAGAAAGCAATCAGCGAGATGGGGCGCTCAGGATTGCACCCCCCCGGCGGTTCGACCGGTGGACCGGTAACCACCCCGACCGCGGCCACTTTGCCGGCCAGTTCACAGGCCACGCGGTTCGCCATTGAACCGCCATTGGACATCCCATCCACGTAAATTCGTAATGGGTCGACACTCACGATATTAGATACTTCGTCGATTAAGTCAGCTATGAATTGAACATCATCAACATCACTGTCCGTCAATGCCGTGCTCGAGTTCCACCGGAGAGGAAAAGATGTGCCTTGTGGGTAGACTACGATAAGACCTTCATTGTCGGCAACCTCGTTCCAGAGAGTTAAATATTCTTGACCTTTTGGGTTTGAAGTAAACCCGGGCAAGCTGATAATCAAAGGCAGAGATCGACCACTGTCGTAATCAGGAGGAATATGAAGCAGATAACAGCGCTGCGTGCCAGCGGACACTAGCGATCTGGCTGACGTGCCCGGCCGGGGAGATTCTGGGTTCGAGCCCATACACGCGGTGTAAGGGTTCATCGCCAGAAAAACGAATAGGCAGGCTACACTGATCAGCAATAAGGCGACGATGCCGGTCAAGCGAAGGAGGAAACCCAGTTTTGTACGTCGCATGTCGAGTCTTATTGCAGGATCTCCCATCCCCTCTCCTTTGCGTATGATTCAAGAAAAGCATCAGGAACAACTGCGATGGGAAATCCAACAGTTTCAAGCAAGGGGATATCTGCCTGGCTATCCGCGTATGCGAAACTCTCCGACCAATTAATATCCGTCGTATCACGCAGATACGCCTTAAGCCGTGTCACCTTTTGTTTGCCTTGACAAACTGGAAGTTCGCTACCACCTGTGTAGCGCCCATCTTTCATCAATATCGGTGTCCCTACCGTTTCCCTAACCCCCAACTGATGCCCGATTTCACGAAGCAGCGGGGAGAAGGTCCCAGAAACCAGGATCACTCTATTCCCAGCGTCCTGATGGTCGCGCAATCGAGCCATCACCTCGGGCCGCACCTTCGGCAGTACGTACTGCTCTGCGAGCCACTGAAAGGCTTCTTTCGCTTCCTCTGGAGTCCAGCCCCGAACTGTCCAACCCATATCTCGAGCCCATATTGAACGAGACGTAGTTTCGGACACCAGACCTAACTGTTGAAGCCACCAAATAGGCATATGGGTGAGCATGTAAGTATAAAGCTCAAGGCGTTTTACACGACGAGTTCGGTGATGTTCGGCAATGCCCATAGTGATGTGACCGGTATATAAAGTTCCATCGAGGTCAAAGACCGCCGCAATATCTCCAGGCGCTTTGTTATCCACTATTTTCTCCCAACCATTTGCGCATCCACATTCCCGTCACTATTTATCCGTTCTATACAAAACTTCACCCGCTGTGGCTTCAGGTATGTGGTCCAGACTGAGTTTCGCTAAGGCTATTGCGATCAGGTATAAAGCGCAAGCCTGAGTTCTCCATGCGAGCGCCGGTTTCCAAGTTACGCTTCAACGAATATCCTCTTCATCCCACCCAGAGCGAGGTTGCGATAACGCCTGACTTTACAGATAATGCTCTCAATCCTACAAGACCAGCTGAGATCATCTGAGCGAAGAACGCATGGAGGCTATTTATGGCAGCGCTACACACTATCGCCGAGCTAATGGAGATTGCCGCGATAACCGCTCCCAAGACCCGGGGGCAGGATTTTGTGGTTGTGAAAACAGTCGAGGGAGAAGATCTTCTTCGCCTGGGTAAGGGAATGAAAGATTACGCTCAACGAATTGGCATCGACGGCTTCGCGCGCGATGGTCAGAACATCCTGGATTCCGGCGCAGTGGTGCTTATCGGCATTAAGGATGGTGCGGTCGCAGACCTAAATTGCGGTGCTTGCGGGGCTGAAGCGTGCATCGTCATCAATACGTACGAGGGTGAATTCAAAGGGCCTCAATGCCCATTGCGGGTGCTTGATATGGGGATTGCCCTCGGGTCAGCCGTCAAGACTGCCAGCCTGATGAACGTAGACAATCGTATCATGTACAGGGCAGGCGTGGTGGCACGAGAGCTTGGTTTGATCGACGCCGACTTCGTGATGGGGATCCCCCTATCGGTGAGCGGCAAGAGCATATACTTTGACCGCTAGGCAGTGAGGAGGGTAGATGCCGCCCAATTTGGCTCTACCCTCTCTCATCTACTCTGAGCGACCACAAGTTACGAGTCGATTCGTTCTCCAATATGTTGGACTAACTCCTCAACCGGTACATACATGCTCCCCCCATTCTCTGGGGCACCGTAATCCTGAACCCACAGCACGGTCCCATCGGCGTCCACCAACACAAAGGTGTGCCCGGGCTCACCGCTTTTTACAGCCCATTTTAACACCCCAAAGGTTTCCGACACATCGTGATCCGCATCCGTCAACAGTGGGATGTGGGTCCCGTATTCCGCGGCGACTTGAGTCAGCTCCGCGGGTGAATCAAAGGCAATGCTGAGGAATGCGACATCGAGAGCTTGAAAATCCGGGTCGTTTTGCAGATCGACGATCTGCTGCATACAAGGCGGTCAACCAAGCGCCATGTGAAAATACAGCAGCACCGGTCGTTCACCGCGGTAATCGGATAGTGAAACTGTATCGCCATCGGCTGCTAGAAGGCTGAAATCCGGCGCACGATCGCCCGCTTCCAACCCAGACTCCGGCGCTCCGCACGCAGTGATAAGGATCGCCACCAACGCCATGGAGATGATCAGGAAGACGCGTTTAAGGCTGCTTGCTGTAATAACTTTATTATCCATGTATATACCCTCCTATATGCGATTGAGCTTGCCGGGCTGGCACGATATTCATGTAACGTCCTCGCCCATAAGCTGGTGCTGCTCGCGTGTGATCTCACCCTTTGCATACCGCTGGTCAAGGATCTCGCGCGCGCTTAAACGACTTCTCTCTGCCGAAAACCCGGGGTTCGATCCGCCGGTTAAGATAGCCTTTACCAGCCAGACGGCGCCAGCGATCAATAAGCCCCAGAACAGGAGCATGAGCAGTAACCCAATAAAACCAAATCCCATCATCATCATGGACTCTCCTTATATATGATGAAAGAACCTAACAACTCGACATCATCGGGTGTCAGGCTCTCCCATAAGTTCAGTTCAAATCTGAAATCATCTGTTGGTAGAGATCTCGATCGATCTCTCCGCTTGCATAGCGAATATCCAGGATTTCCCGCGGGGATGGTTGAGCACCACCCGAAGTCTGGAGAGAGGTGAAAGCTGACCCACCTGCTGTAAAACGACGTACCACCCAGACAATCAACAAGATGACGCTTACGATGATGACCAAGTTGAAAATCAACCCGATCCACCCAAAGGAACCGAAACCCCCTAATCCACTAAATCCACAACATCCTGAAAACCAACCCATCATGTGAGCAACTCCTTTTCTTGTGAAACGCTCACAGAATTCAGAGCGTTCACTAATTAGTATGCAATGATCTTAGCCGCCCTTTATAAAGACGTGTTAGCGTGAATATAAAGATTCGGTAAAGAAACTTGGGGGGATTTACAACGACTCACTCGTAGGGGGAGGATTCATAATCCGACACTGAAAATCTCATCTAATGCGCGGAGAGCTTTCGACATAAGGTTGGCAGCTGCTCGGGCAAGTCATTCTGAGTGACCGCGAGGAGTAGAGAATCTCGGATTTGCCTAACAGGTCACTCTGGTCGGGCAAGATTCTTCATGATTTTTCAACACCACATGGAAGAGACAGGTCAGCCAGCGGTTGGCAGCGTGAAGGTGAACGTACTCCCCTGATCGGCGCCCGGGCTTTCAGCCCAAATACGCCCTCCATGAGCTTCTGTGAGATGCTTGGCAATCGTCAATCCTATGCCGCTGCCGCCAACTATGCGCGAGCGAGAGCTATCCGCACGGTAAAAGCGGGTGAATATTTGCTCTATGTGTTCAGCCTGAAGACCTACGCCTGTATCGGAGACGGAAATTAGAACCTCGTCTTGCTCCCGCCGGGCTCGGATTGTTACAACGCCTTCTACCGGCGTGTATTGTAAGGCGTTCCCCACAAGGTTAAGTAACACCTGTCCGATCCGATCTTCATCTGCGTAGACCATCGGAAGATCTGCATCTAGTTCAATGCTTAAGGTTACCCCCTTCTCCTCGAACTGACGGATCAAGGTGGTCTTCGTGATCTCGACCAAGTCTTGTACCTCCCGAAGGAGGAGATTCATCTCATATGCACCCGCCTCGACTCTGCTGAGTTCCTGCAAATCGTCTATCAGGCGCTGCAGCCGATCGGCCTGGCGATGAATCTGTTGGAACGTTTGGGCATCGGAGGTTAACACACCGTCCATCAGGCCTTCTATCGAACCCTTAATCGTGGTCAACGGCGTTCGCAATTCGTGGGCGACATCCCCGATCAGCTGCCGCCTCATTTCTTCTGTATATTCGAGCTTAGTAGCCATCTGATTGAAGCTCAACGCCAATTGGGCTAACTCATCTACTCCATCCCCAGCGATATCTCCGGGCACATCAACACGCTCGTCGTAGTGACCATCAGCGATTCGCTGGCTGGCGAACATCATCTGGCGAATGGGGGCAACGACCTGGCGACTGACGATCAGGCTAACGACTAAAGCAGCCGTAAAGGCGGCTGCCAGTGCCAGTCCGAGCGCCTCATTGACAGCGTTGCGGAAATTTGTGAATAGATCCAGCCCCAGATCCGTTGCATCGCCCATCATAGAGGTGTCCCCCATCATCATATCGTTCATCGCAGCTAGATGGTGATCAAAAGCAGTGGGTGCCGTAAACTCCGTAGCTGTAGCTAAGACAATAAACCCCACCAAGAGAACGATCAGGTAGGAAAGGAAGATCTTCCACCCTAAGTGGCGGCGGATGATTTTCAACATCGTTACAACACCTCATCCTCGAATCGATAACCCACTCCCCTCACCGTGGTAATGAATCGATCATCGCCCAGTTTCTGCCGGACGTGCCCTATGTGGACATCAACTACTCGGATCTCCCCAAAGTAGTCAAAACCCCAGACTTTTTCAAGCAACTGCTCGCGGCTAAGCACAATGCCGGGATGCTCCGCGAGGGTGCGGAGCAGGTCGAATTCGATCGCGGTGAGGTCCACCGATTTATCGTCCACAGAGATGGTTCGCCCGCCGGTATCAATCCGGATGTGTTGGAAAGAAAGGACGGAGCCCTCAACCCGGCTGTCTCCTGTTCGCATTCGACGCAGCGCAGCTTTGATCCGAGCCATCAGCTCACGCGGGCTGAAAGGTTTGGTCAGGTAATCATCTGCTCCCACGGAAAGTCCGACGATCTTATCCGTCTCCTCTGACTTCGCGGTCAGCATGATGACATATACATCGGATTCGCGGCGAAGCCGAGAAAGCAGCTCTATCCCATCCATCCCTGGAAGCATGATGTCCAGGACGATCAAGTCAGGCTTAAACACTCGAGCCGCCTTGAGCCCGGAAGGGCCATCCATGGCGGTGTGGAATTCATACCCCTCATTGCGGAGATAAGCGGTGACGAGATCGAGAATGCTCTGTTCGTCGTCAATCACTAAGATCTTGGTAGAGGGCACACTTCGCTCCTAGGTCAAAAT
>SOIH01000075.1 GCA_004376895.1 Anaerolineales bacterium
ATGGAAAAAGTATCCCTCCATAGGCGCCCCTTCTTCATATTGTTTGTCTGCACGCTGCTTGCGGTCGCCCTTACTGTATTTCTCTTTGGCCGAGTCACGGATGCTCAACTTCCGAGGCTGGTATCCACGCTCGTACTGCTCCTTGCGATGCCGGCGCTCATCAGCTTGATTGCACTCACTTTACGATTCGCAGTTTCCTCTGTAGCCGGTCCCAGGAGAACACTACTCGCTGCGTTAAGATTGATCATCCTCCTCACCTGGCTAACGGCTCACATTCAATTTGTCGGCCCTGGAGAGGAAACAACAACTCTGCGCTCCATTCTTATTCTACTAGACTTAGCCCTGATAACATTGATCCCCTTCCTCGCACTTACAGCTCAGTTCGTCCTGCCTGTCGGTTCCATCCAAGAACGTATTGATGCCTTTCTCCGTCTGCTGGGGCATGCTCTGGGCGAACGCGGACCGGTCTCCTTCGTTCGAGACGGATCAGTTATCGAGGCTATCGGCGAGCGTACCCGAAAAGGCTCCGGTGTCATCCTCATCGATTACGCAAGTGCAGCGGTCTTGAGAACAGATACGGCGTTCACACGGGCTGTCGGACCTGGAATCGTATTCACAGAACCCGGTGAATGGCTGGCGGAGGCCGTCGACTTACACCGCCAGGAACTACACATTCAGGGCTCCCCCCCTGCCACCGGAAAGGATCACTCCCCAGAGAGCCTCAGTTCGCTGGCGGTCACACAAGATGGAATTCCCGTCTCCGCGGATCTATCCATCACATTTATGATCGACCCTGGGCACCTGCTCGAACCGCGAGAAGGACGAACGGCTGACGCACCTCCCTACGAGGTCAACCTGGATGCGATCGAGCGTGCCGTCTATGGGCATGTCTTCGGTGAGTACGAGGAAGTTTCATGGAAGGATTTACCGCTGCTTCTCTTTATTGACCTCTGGCGAGAGGAACTGAAGCAGTGGACCCTCAACGCCCTGATTGAGACAGATAAAACTCAAACCCCTCCGCTGAAGCGAATTGCTAGCGCCATCTACACGCGATTGGTTCCTTCAATGGAATCTGCTCCACCAGCGCAAGAAGGAGAAGCTCCAGATGCTTCCCGCGAATTAGAGATTCTCATTTCGCGTGGTATCCGGGTGCTTGACTTGAAAGTGACTGATTTGCAGTTGCCCCTGGAAATTCAAAATGAACGCAACCTGCAGTGGCGCGAATCCTGGGCGGGCGAAGTGCAGGAAGCCCTGCGGGAAGCGACCGACCGACTTCGAAAAAATCGCAATCTGGGCGAAGTTGAAGCAAATGACCTTCTATTCAATGAATTAACTTCCACGCTCCGCGGCCAACTCGAAGCGGGTGACCGCCCGGGTTTAACGGAAACGCTCTCATTGGTTCTCACAGATGCCGTCAAACTTTATGGGCAGGATGATATGCTGCCCGAGAGTACCGGTATGGTTCATGAACTGAACCAAATCGCGAGCAGACTCACAGGAAGAGAATAAGGGGTGTTATACGGATGGATGGTGGCATGAAGAACTCTGCCCTAGACCGGTTTATTGAACTATCGAAAGCGACCTCGCGGAGCGCTATCCAACTCATTCTCGGGAGAGATCTCACCGCATCAATGATCCGTCTTTTCCTGACGGGTACTTTCTTCACCTTGTTCTGGTTAGTGCTGATCGTCGCCTTCGACTTTCCTGGTCAAATCCCGTTCCTTTTGCTCCAATCACTGCCTCCCCTCCTTTACCCTATACTCAACATCATAAGCACCTTCCTGAACCCGCAGGTCCTACTTTATCTCATTCCAGTCTTGTTCGGTCTCAGCGTCGGGATCATCTTGAGCAGCAGATACCTGGCCGACCTTTTTGAGCTTGAATCGCTCTGGATCGCTATCCGATATCTTCTCGCTTCCTTCTTTGGATGGAACTACCCTCGCCTGAAGATCGATCGTGGGGATGTAGATCAGCTCAATCCCACCAACCCGATCAAGCGAATTGGTGGACCCGGATTCATCCAGACCCACCTCGGATTCGCGGCAACATCAGAGGCCATCGACGGTACACCCAAGGTTTACGGTCTCGCGGTGGACGAGATCGATCCAACCCAACCCGAGGTTGATTCTTCAACACCAACTCAAGCGCGTTCCACGTACTTCATCCAGGGATTTGAACGTTTGCGTGAAGTCGTCGACCTGCGGGATCGCTTGGTGAAGGTCGATGAAATCCGCGCCGTGACCCGCGACGGGGTTCTGGCTTATGCGCGTGATGCACAGATGCTCTTCCGAGTCTACAGTGCGGACAAAGAACGGAGCTTAAAATCTCCCTATCCCTTCACCGAGGAGAGCGTTCGCCGCCTTGTCTACGGCCAACCGGTTGTGGAAGGCAAGACACGCAGCCCGGATCAGGCACTGGCGTATGTTCTACGTCACGAGATGATTGATTTCATCGCTCACTATTCCCTTGAAGAATTCCTCGCCCTGCAGCCCTATCGTTCGACGGTAAAACAACACGCCGAACAGGGAACCTCTGTTGAAAGTTTCCAGAACGTCCATATCCCTCGTCGGGAATTGACCGAACATTTCCATACCGAGGTATTGAGGGAACGGTTACGAAAGCAAGGCTTAGAGCTGGTTTGGGTAGGGGTTGGAACCTGGGAGATACCGGTGAGCATCCAGGAAGATGCGAGTGGGCAATTCGGGCCGGGTCATACATTGATGACAACCTGGCGTGATCACCAACGCGTACAATTATATAGATCACCCGAGTACCTCGAGCGCCAACGGGCTCTCCGCTACCGGGAAGTCACCTCAGAACTTCTTCAATCCTGGATCCAGACATGGCGCTACGGAGACCTACCTGTGGAGCACCGCAGCTACGAACTCCTGGCCAGGATCTTCAACCAACTCCAACGGATGGAGAAGCGCCTGGAGATTGATGCTGACAGCGAATGTAAACCGGAGCTTAAACATGCCCTGGAGCATATTGAGGGTGTGCTTGAACCGAAGATCCTCGGAGACGATGCTTGATGAGTGAGACTCCAACGAACGACGGACCAGTGCTTGTGATCGGCTCCGCCGGACTGGACCTCGTTGGACGGGCAGAAATCAACCTTAAACCAGGAACATCCAACCCCGGTAAGCTGCGCGTATCAATGGGAGGTGTGGCGCGCAACGTCGCCGAGAACCTCGCTCGTCTTGGTACCGATGTGATCTTGATCACCGCAGTGGGCACCGACGAACAGGGAAGCCAGCTCCTGGAGCAAACAGCATCCGTCGGGGTTAACATCGAGCACTGCCTGGTCGTCCAAGATCAGAATACGGGGACATATCTGGCGATCCTCGACCCGGATGGGAATCTCCATTTAGGCATGGACGACATGCGCGTGACTGCAGCCATCCATCCGGAACATTTGCGTGAACGCCGAGAGCTGTTTAAGCAAGCCTCTGCAGTCTTCATCGATGCTAATCTCCCCGAGAAAACACTTCGAACAGCTATCTCGATCGCCCACCGCTCGCAAGTACCTCTTGCTGCAGACACGACCTCTGTCAACCTTGCACCTGTCCTCACTCCCTACCTCGATCGTCTTTGGCTGATAACGGCAAATGAAGCCGAGGCAGAGGCTCTTTGCCCTATCCCTGTCGCGCATGCAGACCACCACAGCGCGATCGACGCCGCCCGGCATCTGGTTGCTGAAGGCGTCGATATTGCCATGATCACAATGGCGGAGTTCGGCGTCGGTTATGCGACTGCGGACAGCAGCGGTCATGTGCCTGCGCTAAAGACCGAGATCGTGGATCCCACAGGGGCGGGTGATGCTCTCTCTGCGGCAGTGATCTTCGCGTTGCTGAACGATATCCCGTTAGATGAAGCCATTCGCCTCGGGGTATCCGCAGCCACTCTCACCCTGCGCTCACCCGGGACAGTCTCTGCGGAATTATCTCTCGAACGGCTTTACGGTGAGCTAAGATGATGCCACCAATACCTGAATGGTTAATCCTTCAATCCGAAGTCTCAGACGCCCGCGCCGAAGGCAAGGCGATCGTGGCGCTTGAATCAACCGTGATCACTCACGGACTCCCGCGACCGGTCAATTTTGAACTCGCCCGACAGATGGAGAAGGAAGTTCGCCAAGTAGGCGCGGTTCCAGCCACAATTGCTCTGTTGAAGGGCGAAGTTCACATCGGTTTATCGGAAAAAGATCTGGAGCGGCTAGCTTTGGATACCGATAGTGTAAAAATCAGCGTACGAGACATTGGCCTCGCACGGGCCTCGCTCAACAGTGGCGGCACGACTGTAGCAGCGACGATTTTCTTGGCAAATAAAGCCGGAATTCCGGTGTTCGCTACAGGCGGGATCGGCGGAGTCCACCACGGACCGAGCGGAGATATATCAGCCGACTTAACCGAACTAGCACGTACACCCGTCGCAGTGGTCTGTTCAGGTGCGAAATCGATCCTGGATCTACCTAGAACACTCGAGTGGCTGGAGACTTTTAGCGTACCTGTCATCGGCTGGCAAACAGATACATTCCCAGCTTTTTTCACTAGAGAGAGCGACTTGCCGATCCACGTTCGGGTGGACACTGTTGGGGAGATGGCAGCTTTAATGCGGACGATCTGGGAAACACAGATTTCAGGCATCCTGATCTGTGTCCCCTGCCCTGAAAGTGCAGCGATCCCGGCGATACGGTTAAACTCAGCTCTGCAGCAAGTTGAGCAGGAAGCTCAAGAACAAGCGATACACGGAAAAAACCTGACACCATTCCTTCTATCTCGTCTGGCGGAGATCACAGAAGGTGCAACCTTGCACGCGAACCTGGCGCTCCTGCGCAATAACGCACACATCGCCGCCGAGATCGCCAAAGCCTTATTATTGATTCAACAGGAGGATCGGTAGGACCTATGCAGCAGGATCAGAAAGAGCCTGCGCCCCCCTCACAACTCCTCAAGGAATAGCCCCACTCAAGGATCTCCTTTCGTGAAGAAATTGAGAGAATAGCGGGTTGAAAGCTAATAGAGAAACGCGATAAGCGATAAAAACCGACAGTGCCGAACCGCAGGCATTAAGCTTTTCGATTACGCACAGTGCATGGGTGCCATAACCTCGCGGCAATGTAAGCGCGGGCAATCATCCACGCATACGCAGGCGGACATCGATCGCCTGCGCGCCACTTCCCACCTCTTGAACACGGAGAGGGTTGATTTCAAGCTCTGCTACTTGGGGATTCGAAAGCGCCAACTGACTGATTCGGAGAAGGCTTTCGATCACCGTTTCTCGATCCACAGCTGGAGTGCTTCGATAGCCTCGCAAGCGTCGACCAGCCCATGTCTTATCGACCATTATTTCCGCCTCGGTACGGCTCAGCGGTGCGAGGGCGAAAGAGACATCTTTCAACACCTCGACCTCCGTCCCCCCGGCACCGAACATCAATAGAGGTCCGAATTGTAGGTCGCGCACAAAACCGACGATCACATCCTGCCCTCTCGGGACATAAGCCTGAACCATGACCCCCTGCACCTCGATTCGCGGAACCGAACTCCGTACACGGCGCAAAATGGAACGATAAGCTTCTTCAACTTCTGGAATCTCTTTTAGATCCAATGAGACTGCGCCGGCATCGGATTTATGGGTGAGGTCATATGAATCCGCTTTGAGCACCACAGGGAAACCTATTTCCTCGGCGGCACTCACGGCAGCCTCAGCGCTGGTTACATCGCGGTGTTTTGGGATATGTATCCCATACGCGTTTACGATCCTCGCGGCAATATCCGCGGTCACAAACCCATCCGCCCCGACGCTTGCTTCCTTCAAGATGGACTCCACATCTACCTGCTTAACATCGTCGAACACGACCACATTTTCAGGTGGCTTTTTGAGCTGGGTTGAACGTTCGTAGAGCACGCGCAACGCAGATGCTGCACGCTCCGGGAATCGATAATCGGGAATGCGTGCACCCCTGAAGAGCCGGGCGGCATGGGCGATAAGTTCCTCACCCATCAACGCTATCACTACAGGTTTCGTCGCTGACTGGATAACCGGAATGATTGCGCCTGCGACTTCCGCTGCAGTCGTCACAGGTGGAGGCGGTAGGATCACGATGATTCCATCTACTCCCTCATCCGCCAGCAATAGGCGCAAGCTGTCTGCGTACTCTCGCGGCCCTGCCCCTGCCAGCATATCGACGGGATTGTTCAAACTGGCCGCGCGGGGAAGGAACGCCTCCAATTTCTCCCTGGTATGGTCTGCCAGCTTCGCCAGCCTTAAACCATTATCATCCAGCGCATCCGCGGCGATAACGCCCGGTCCGCCCGCGTTGGTGAGCACAGCCATATTTGGACCCGAAGGCGGTTGACACCATGCCAGAGCTCTCGCCCAATCGAACATCTCTTCACTGTGCCGAGCCCTGATCACTCCTGCCTTACGAAAAGCAGCGTCGAAGGCGACATCACGCCCAGCAAGCGCGCCGGTGTGAGACACTACCGCTGCACGCCCCCCCTCAGAGCGTCCGACTTTGATCGCAACGACTGGCACATCCAACGTAACCTTCCTCGCTTGCTTAATGAAATTCTCACCATCCCCAACACCCTCTAGATACATGGCGACAACACGTGTGTTTGGGTCAGCTGCCGTCGGCGGCAGGAGATCCCCCTCATTTAGATCCATCTGGTTCCCCAAACTCAATAATCGGGACAACCCAAACCCCTGACCACGCGCCCAGTCGATCACCGCTTCGCAAATGGCTCCCGAGTGTGACAGAAAGGCGATATCGCCCTTAATGGGTCCTGGAAGCGGTAGGAAACTCGTATCAATCGGAAGATGGGTATCCAGATAGCCGATACAGTTCGGGCCTAAAACACGGATGCCGTAGGACCGGGCGATCTCCATGCACTGCTGCTCGAGACGAATTCCTCCCTCGCCAGTTTCACTGAACCCGCCTGCTCCCACAATCGCAAAGCCAATCCCCCGCCTGCCGCAGGCTTCCAACACCTCTGGCACCGACCGTGCTGGGATCATGATCACAGCCAGATCTACCGGATCAGGAATGCTCTCTACATCGGGATATAGCGGTCGGTCAAAAAGGTCTCCGCCGCCGGGGTTCACAAAGTGAATAGCACCAGGGTATCCTGAAACAACCAGATTGCGGGCGACTCCATAGCCTAGTTTGCTGGGATTCTGGGAGGCGCCGATGACAGCGACCCCTCGGGGAGATAAGAGACCCTCAAACATTTATTAACTCCGTTCGTTTCTGATAATCGAATTCCACGCATAATCTTAGCAGAACTCGTCGACAAGGACACGTTCGCTATGAACGTGCTCAATCTACACCCATGTTATAATCGCCACATCCATGAGAAATGGTGGATTTGGAGGCTTGTTGGATGGTTGAAGTCGAGATCGACAGCATTCGGGTTAGCTTGATGTCTCAACAGCGGATCGTTATCCTGAAGGAGCGAAATTCTGAGCGATTCCTGCCCATCTGGATCGGCCCCTACGAAGCTGAGGCAATCACGCTCAGCCTGCAGGAAGTAGAAGTCACCCGACCTTTAACGCATGATCTGCTTCGCAACATCTTGCACGAACTTGGCGCTGAAATAATTCAAGTTAATATCACCGCTCTCCGTGATGATGTCTTTTACGCCTTAATCATCGTAACTATTGATGGTCGCGAAATGTCAATCGATTCACGCCCTTCAGACGCGCTGGCGCTCGCGGTTCGCGCACACGTTCCCGTTTTCATCGCTGAAGACGTCATGAACGAAGCCGCATCTATTCCCGAAGAAAATATCGAAGGGGAAGAGATCGAGGGGGAGCCCGATGAACGCTTGGACGTATTTAAGGATTTCGTAGAGACACTTAATCTCGATGACCTCGAAACCACCGAAGATGACGATAAGAAATAAACGAATTCGTCGACTTTAAGTACGCCCGGTTAAGCTTTGCACTACTGCGCATCCGGCGTCTGAGCGTACCCGTAATCTCTCCATGATGCACGCGAGTAATTGTCAAATAATATGAGTGATCAACCACAACCTCCTAAAAGCATCCCACCATCCGGTGATGGTCGTCCGACTCAGGAGATGCCGCACGACCGCCAAGCAGAAGAAGCTGTGCTCGGATCTGTGTTGGTTAACCCTGAGGTTTATTTCGACGTCGCTCACTTCCTCTCAACTGAAGATTTCTTCCTGCATCGCAACCAGTGGATATGGGAAGCGTTCACCAGCCTGCAAGAACAACGTCTCCCGGTCGACATCCTTACTGCATCCGAGGAGTTGGAACGCCAAGGACGCCTGGACGAGGTCGGAGGTCCAGCATACCTGACAACGCTGATTAACAACGTTCCATCCTCCTTGCACGCCGAGGCATACGCACGTGTGGTGGAAGAGACTGCCACCCGGCGCCGGCTCCTGGGCGCCGCGGCTCAAATTGCACGTCTTGCGTATCAAAGCGGGACGACTATTGAGGATGTCGTTAACGAATCAGAGCAATCCATTTTCGGAGTGAGCGAACGCCGCCTCACGCACCATTTGCAGCCAATCAAACGCGTTCTTAGTTCTTATTACGACCGTATCGATTACCTCGCCCGACACCAGGATGAGACCATCGGTGTACCGACCGGTTTCATTGACCTGGATCGTCTTCTAGGCGGCATGCAGTCGAGCGACTTGTTGATCATCGCCGGCAGACCGGGGCAAGGGAAATCAGGCTTCTGCATATCGGCAGCGAAGAACGCCAGTCAGATCCACAAGAAACATGTTGCTTTGTTCTCACTGGAGATGTCAAACGAGCAGCTCGTTCAGCGACTGCTCTCTCAGGAAACCTCGATCGACTCGCAGCGCTTGCGTTTGGCAAACCTGCGTGATGACGAATGGCCTCTCTTTACGCAAGCCGTCAGCGCACTCAGCGACACGCATATCTATCTGGACGATACACCGGCCATCACCCCTCTACAATTGAGAACCAAGTGCCGCAGGCTGCATATGGAAATCGGGTTGGACCTGATTATCGTGGATTACCTCCAGTTGATGACGGGAGATTCCAGGATTGACAACCGCGTTCAGGAGGTCTCCTACATCTCGCGGAACCTGAAAGGTCTGGCACGTGAGCTAAACGTGCCCGTACTGGCGGCCGCTCAATTATCACGGGCCGTAGAATCCCGGCGTCCGCCTCGCCCAATTCTTTCCGACCTTCGCGAATCAGGGAGCCTCGAACAGGACGCCGACGTTGTGATGTTCATATACCGTCCCGATCAATACGAGGAAGATACGTTAAAACAGAACATCGCCGAGATTATCGTTGCCAAGCATCGTAACGGACCAGTCGGCAGTGTGGAACTCGTATTCCGCCAGTCACTGGCGAAGTTCGAGAACGCGGCTACACGCCAGGTCGATCTAGCCGCAAGCACATGAGTGCGCAGGGTCATCCCTTGCCCTAAAAACAATCACGATGAACAAAACCGAAAGTTTCGCCGGGTTTCCAGAGGGGAAACTCTCCCTCACCCCTATTCCCAACGCCTTCTTTAGCGAACTCCTGCCGAGGATCGATCACCTCGGCGAGTTCAAGGTCACCATCTACGCCTTCTGGGCTCTAACCCAGAAGGAAGGGCGTTTCCGATATATCAGCCTAGAGGAGATGGTTGCCGATCAATTGCTGATGGAGGGGTTGAAGCCCGAGAATATGACACCACTGGAGACGTTGGTCGATGCGCTGGACCGGGCGGTTGCGCGCGGAACCTTCCTGAAAGTGCAAGTCGAATTCGATCAGGGACAGGACAGCTATTTCTTTCTCAACAGCCCCAAAGGGCGCGCCGCGGTCGCTTCAATAGAAGCAGGGGACTGGCAGCCCACCGGGGATCCAGAAGCCCCTATCTCTCTAGCACTCGAGCGACCCAACATTTATACTCTCTATGAACAGAACATCGGCCCGCTTACACCGATGATCGCCGAGCAGCTGCGCGAGGCGGAAAACGAGTATCCTGCTGATTGGATTGAAGACGCTGTCCGCATCGCCGTGACGAACAACGTCCGTAAGTGGCGTTATATCGAAGCTATCCTGGAAGATTGGCACAACAGAGGCAAGGATGAGCGAAAAGATCGAGGAGACACTGAAAAGGCTCGCCGCCGCTACGTCGAAGGAGACTTCGCCGATTACGAAGACACGTAGGCAGGTAAATATCACCATGAATTCCCAACAACAAAAACACTTGATAGGTGACCCTGATTGCCCTCACTGCCAGGGCCAGGGTTATTTACGCGCAGACCTCCCCATCGATCATCCAGATTTTGGCCGCCTCCAGATTTGCACTTGCAGACATGCAGATGTGCAAGAGCGAATGCACGCACGGCTGTTCCACCTAAGTCAACTCGACGAGCTCCAGCACCTCACTTTCGATTCTTTTAACCCGCATGGTCGGGTGGGACTTGGTCCTCAGCAGCAAGAATCACTTGAGAGGGCATTCAACCAAGCCCATACATTCTCAGAGCAGGTAAAAGGATGGCTTCTGATCCAGGGCGGGTATGGATGTGGGAAAACACATCTGGCCGCGGCGGTCGCCAACAACGCCGTGGGGATCGGCATCCCAACGCTCTTCCTGACGGTCCCTGATCTGCTCGATCAACTTCGTTTCTCTTACTCGGACGAAGATGTCACATTTGAAGACCGCTTTGAGCAAATCCGCTCTGCTCCGCTTCTCATCCTGGATGATTTCGGGACGCAAAGCGCAACGCCTTGGGCGCGAGAGAAACTCTTCCAGATTTTGAACTTCCGCTATATCAACCAACTACCATTGGTCGTGACGACGAATCTCACTATGGAGGAGATTGAGGGTCGCATGCGTTCACGCCTCTCCGATCCGGAAATTGTCACCTATGTGCGGATCCACGCTCCAGACTATCGCCGCCCGGTCGACGATACTGGTCAGCACGAACTCTCGTCTCTCTTCCTTCACAGTCACCAGACTTTCGGTACATTCAGCTTGAGGGAAGACGAGAAGCTTCCCGCGAAGGATTTAAAGACCCTCGATGGGGCTTTCAAAACCGCTCAAACTTTCGCCGAGGATCCTAAAGGGTGGTTGATCCTCATGGGAACCTACGGATGCGGGAAAACCCACCTGGCCTCCGCCATAGCCAACTACCACGCCAGTCAGGGGTTCCCGGTTATATTCGTGGTTGTGCCGGATATGCTCGATCACCTGCGGGCGACCTTCAACCCAGCCAGTGATACATCCTACGATCGACGCTTCGAGGAGATTCGTACCGCCCCACTTCTCGTACTTGACGATCTTGGCTCGCAAGCGACGAAGCCCTGGGTGCAGGAAAAGCTCTATCAGCTTTACAATTACCGCTATAACGCGGAGCTTCCAACGGTGATCACTACTGCAGACGCGCTAGAGGAGATCGACCCTCGCCTGCGGGCGCGGTTTATGGACCGTCGTCTGGTGAAAATAGCTCCGATCACAGTGCCATCCTTTAAAGGTAAATCCAAGCGCCGCCGTCCGAAGCGTTGACCGCCAACTCTCGTGAATGGTACAATGCGGCTCGATGCCCCCATCGTCTAGGGGACCAGGACGTAGCCCTTTCAAGGCTAAGACCGGGGTTCGAATCCCCGTGGGGGCACCATGCTTCACCTCTCGCGCTCGAGACTGATCTCGAGTGCGTTTTTTTATACCGCGCCGAGCCTTTCTCTGCTCACCAGACCAAAGCGAGAATTTCTGAAACCAGCGAATACTGCATGATGAATCGCCAATCACAATTTAAACAAAATAAAAAAACACCCTGATCAGGGTGTTTTCAAGTCAACTACCCCGCCGCAAGCGACGGGACTTGGGTCTCACGCCAGATAGAGATGTTTCGGTGGACCCGTTCAATGCGAGACGATAGCTACTCACATCTAGCTCATCCAAGAGCCGGTTGGTTGACACCAACCCAATCGCAGGTCAAGCCTGCGACCGCGAAGTTACGGAGGTTAACCCGACGTTGGAGATTTTACGCAAACAACGGTTACTGCTTGCAACCTCATATCTTCAGTTGTTAAGGTACATAGCCGTGTCCACGCCAGAGCGTTTCGTGCCTTGTATAGATTATACCCTGAAGGGAGATAAGCGGCTCCTCCCCACCGCAAGCAGTGGGGTTTCCGCCGCTAAGAACTTAACATGAATCGACCATCTGGGATTTTACTTTTTTGCACACCGCTCGATCATACGGATTAGTTCTTCTGAGTCGATGTCCTTCATCATATAGCAAATCGCACCAGCGCGTAGTGCGGCATCCTCTTCCCATTTCGTTGGGTAGCTCGTCAACACGGCTAATCGCGGGGAACAATCCATCGAAACAATCGAACGGAGAATTTCTAGCCCCATCCCATCCTTCCGCTTGACCTCGAGTAGGACGATATCGGGCTTCTTCTCTCCGACGTCTTGCATTACCTCTTCAACATCCCCCGCATGGCCGATGACGTGCAGGCTCGCCGCCTGGTCTAAACGTTCTGCCAGCGCTGATCGTACAGTGACATGTTCGTCAATAATATAAAGCCTAGCTTCAGACAATTCTATTCTCGGACCACCCTTCAAGCGCCAGTATAGAACGGCATCCGAGACTCAGTAAGTGATACCCTTCCTGTTGTATTTTGTAACCTGTCACGCAAAAGAGGAATGTCGTCTTTGGAGAGGATGGGGTAAGTCACTCGTACTGCGTCGTCGAGCGAGTGGTTGTACTAATGAGCCGCTCTTGAGGAATTCGCACAGTGATGGTGGTTCCTTCTCCAGGACTCGAGACAACCTCGAGCTCACCGCCGAGCTGCCTAGCCCGCTCGTTCATATTCGACAACCCGTGGCCGAGAAGATCAGGTTGAGATTCAACTTCGAAGCCATGCCCATTATCAATAATCTGCAAGGTTAAATCGCTATCAGAAGATTGACGCAGGCTTACCAAAACTCTAGAGGCACGCGCATGTTTAGCCGTATTAGCCAGCGCTTCCTGTGTAATGTGAAACAGGACTTCGGCTGGTTGATCCTGGATATATTCCAGTGCATCCTCATCAACCTTCAACTCCACCTCTACCAGCGTGTTAGCCTTGAACTCCCGGACCAGCCGTCCGAGCGCTTCTTGAAGATCGTCGGTGCGAATCCTGCTGGGTTGTAAATCGAGGATATAGTTTCGAATGTCCCTGATCACCTTGTTCAATCCATCGATCGCATGCTCCAGGCGGCCGGCAGCCTCCGGCACCTTATCTTCAAATGTAAGTCGAGCGTACTCCATGCCCAAACCAATGGCATAGATTGATTGGATGATCCCATCGTGTAGATCCATGCCAATGCGTTCGCGTTCCTCGAGCACAGCGACCCTGCGTGCCCTTCGGTACAGCCTGGCGTTCTCGACTGCGATTCCCACGCCGGCGCCAACCGCTCCAAGCAAACCTATCTCTCGATCTTCGACCGGTCTCCGCCCTTTGAAAGCAAGGCTGAGCACACCCGTTACTTTTCCAGGGGCGATCAACGGTGCGCAGACCAACGTTTCATATCCGCTCTCCACTACCGCCTTCCGTAAAAAGTGATCATCCTCGCGCAAATTGTTCGTCCACTTCGGACTGCCTGTAAGCGCCACTTGTCCAATAACCCCCTCACCAATCCGAAAGCGATCGATCTCCCAGAAAGCGTCCGACGCCCCGCCGAGATGAATCGCTTTCCTGTAGACACCCTCGGCTTCTTCCAGCAGAAACATCTCGCCTGCATCCGCGTGGAAGATGTTCATCACCCTGCCCAAAATCACTTCTAACAGACGGTCCAAATCCATCGAAGAACTGACGGCTGTAGCCATGGAATACATCAGGCCTAATTCTTCATTCCTCTCTGCCAGCTGATGTTCACTTCCGAGGACTTTTTGATACAGGCGAGCGTTTTCGATAGCTGCAGCTGCATGCGCTGCGAGCATCTCAATTAATTGTTGATCCTCAACAGTAAATTCTGGTTCACCGATCTTTTCGGTGAGGTAGATCTGTCCGATCGAGCGGCCATAGGCTTTGATCGGGACGCCGAGGAAGGAGCTCATCGAAGGGTGGCCTTCCGGAAACCCCACTGATTTAGGGTGGTCGGCAATGTTCGCCAGACGGATGCTCTCCCCTGTGCGCAGCATTTCCCCAATGAGTCCATGCCCCTGCGGTTGAAGGGAAATGCGATCGTGCTCCTCCTCGGATAGCCCTTCGGTGATGAAGGTGCTTAACTCGCCATCCCCTGTAGGGATCCCAAGAGCAGCATATTTTGCATTGGACAGTTCACGCGCCGCATGAATAACGCGGCGGAGAACCCCGTCGAGTGACAGGTCGGAGATCAAGCTCAGTGTTGCCCGGTGGAGTGCTTGAAGATCCGAGTCGATAGAAGCGACTTCGTCCGTGGATTCCTCAACCACTGTGCGGGTGGTTTGTTCGTGGCTCACGAATAATTTACCCTATAGGGGATTGTACCCCACACCAACACCAAGGTAAAACCCATCCGCCTGGTGGTGCAAACAACAATTTGATCGGTTGGGTATTTTACATAACTACAGTTGGTGAGTAATCTTGAAGGGCATATCGGGTCTAAACCCATAATCCCTGCTTGCAAATGGAACCTGATAGTTTTTGCCAGCTTACGGAGAGTATTAATCTCGGTCAGTTCGATACGATACATTTAAAACAGATGACATCTACTCAATCTTCACGGCTGCCTGGTTTTTATAAGCTATCGCTCGATGAGCGGCTAGAACGCGCCGCCGCGGTTGCGGGTCTGAATGCCGAGACCAAGGCAGCTTTTGAGAGGCTCGGTGGGCTGGAACCGGATCAAGCCGATCACATGGTTGAAAACGTGATCGGGATATTCGGACTCCCACTGGGCGTAGCGACCAACTTTCTGATCAATGACCGAGACATTCTCATTCCAATGGCGATCGAGGAGCCTTCCGTTATCGCCGGCGCATCATTCATGGCCAAACTCGCAAGGGAAGGTGGAGGTTTTCACGCGGAGACCACAGAGCCGCTCATGATCGGTCAGATCCAGATCTTGGATGTGCCAGATCTCGAAGCGGCGAAGACCAAGATACTCAAACACCGAGATGAAATCCTCGCCGAAGTAGATCGAGTTGACCCAATGATCCTCTCATTGGGCGGCGGCGCTCGCGACCTCGAAATCCGTATCCTGAATGAGACACCTGTCGGCCCAATGCTGATCGTCCATTTAATCTACGACACTCGAGACGCGATGGGGGCGAATGCGATCAACACAGCTACAGAACGTATCAGCCCAATGCTCGAATCGCTAAGCCAGGGAAGAACACATTTAAAGATCTTGTCTAACCTGGCGGATCGTCGTCTGGCGAAAGTCACATGCACCATTCCTACGGCTGCCCTGGCTTTCGAAACATTTTCTGGCCCGAGCGTTCGCGACGGGATCGTCGAAGCCTGGGCTTTCGCTGCAGCCGATCCGTATCGGGCTGCTACTCACAATAAAGGCATCATGAACGGCGTAGACGCGGTGGTCATCGCCACAGGCAATGATTGGCGGGCGGTGGAAGCAGGCGCTCATGCATATGCAGCGCGCTCGGGTCGTTATACCTCCTTGAGCGAGTGGGGCGTGGACGAGGCTGGAGATTTGGAAGGGTCCCTCGAGCTCCCGCTTGCTGTCGGTACCGTCGGCGGTGCAACGCGCGTACACCCACTTGCAAAAGCCTGCCTGGCACTTATGGGGATCGACAATGCGCGCGAACTCGCACAGGTGATCGCAGCCGTAGGATTGGCGCAAAATCTCGCCGCGCTGCGTGCGCTAGCAAGCGAGGGCATTCAGCGCGGCCATATGTCCTTGCACGCTCGTCAAATTGCCATCGCCGCAGGCGCCGAGGGCGAACAGATCGATCGCGTCGCCGCCAAGATGATCGCTCAAGGCACGATTCATATCAAACACGCCCGCGAGTTAGTGGATCAAGAACCTCGCGAAACGTAAATAATCTCTCAAAAGACGAAATTGGGGAGAAGGATTAGGAAGGAAATCAATGACTGACGAACGCGACCAAAGGATTATGAAACCGGAGAATCCCGTTGGCTTTGTGGGGTATGGCGCATATATCCCACGCTACAGGCTTCCGGCGAAAGAAGTAGCTCGGATCTGGAAAGGCGGCGCAGCCGGGACTCCCATCGACGAAAAAGCTGTTGCCGGACTCGATGAAGACGTCATTACGATGTCGATCGAGGCTGCCCGTAATGCTCTTGCCCGTGCGCAGATCAACCCCTCAGACATACGCGCCGTTTGGGTGGGATCCGAATCACATCCCTATTCCGTAAAACCCACATCAACGGTCGTCGCAGAGGCAATCGGTGCTACTCCACACACCCTCGCCGCGGACTGGGAGTTTGCCTGCAAGGCTGGCACAGAAGCGATTCAAGCCGCGATTGGTTTTACGGGTTCGGGGATGGCAAGGTATGCGCTGGCAATTGGGATGGACACCGCGCAGGGGCGACCTGGAGACCCGCTTGAGTACACTGCAGCCGCAGGCGGTGCGGCGTATATCCTCGGTCCAGCGGATGAGTCCCTCGCCGTGGTTGAGGGGTCTTATTCCTACACCACCGATACCCCAGATTTCTGGCGCCGCGCAAATGAGAAATACCCCTCACACGGTGAACGTTTCACCGGTGAACCAGCCTACTTTCACCATATTACCTCTTCAGCTCAGGAGCTGATGGAGGCATTGGGGACCAAGCCAGCAGACTACACATTCGTTGTCTTCCATCAGCCAAACACGAAATTCCCTCAAAGAGTCGCCAAAACTCTAGGCTTCACACCCGAGCAATTGGAAGCTGGTCTTCTTGTGCCTCGAATCGGCAATGTCTACGCTGGTTCCGCCCTTGTCGGCTTGACGGCTGTTCTGGACGCAGCCAAGCCAGACGATCGTATCTTGCTGGTCTCCTACGGCTCGGGTGCCGGTTCAGATGCGATGAGCCTGCACGTCACCGAGTGCATGCTCGAGAGCCGCAAACTCGCGCCGCGCACAGAAGACTACATCAATCGCCGAACCGAAATCGATTATGCAACCTACGCCCGCTTCCGCGGAAAACTGAGTTAATAAGATGATGGCGAAAAAAAATAATCAAACCATGAACGATGTATTTATCATCGGCGTCGGGATGACACCGGTGGGAGAACACTGGGACCGCTCGCTGCGCGAACTTGCGCTTGAGGCGATGACTGCTGCACGCGATGAGACCGGGGCAATGAGACCCGAGGCAGTTTATGTTGCCAATATGCTCGCTCCAGCGCTTTCACGCCAGTCTCACCTGGGAGCCCTGCTTGCAGATTACACAGGAATGCGGGGGATTGAAGCGGTCGCTATCGAAGCCGCTGGAGCTTCCGGTGGTATGGCGCTGCGGCAGGCTTATATAGCACTTGCTTCAGGCATGGTCAACACCGCATTGGTGGTGGGCGTAGAGAAGATCACTGAACGCGTAACCGCAGAAGTTGAGGCTGCGCTGATAACCTCAAGCGATGCCGATTACGAATCGATCCACGGCGTGACACAAACTGCATTGGCGGCGATGATCATGCAGCGCTATGTATTCGAATTCAACCTCCCGGAGCATGCCTTTGCCGGTTTCAGCATCACTGCACACGCTAACGGCGCCAAGAACCCGAAGGCGATGTTCCGACGACCGATCAAGCTGGAAACTTACCAAAGAGCGGCCATCCTCAGCGATCCAATAAACATGTTCGACGCCGCCCCCGTAGCTGACGGCGCTGCCGCTATATTCCTAGCCCGCGGAGATGTTCTCCCCGCAAATCTGCCATTCCCGCCAGTTCGGATCGACGCCTCCGCCGCAGCTATATCTGCCGTCGCGGTTCACGATCGTCCGAACCCTATATCCTTCTCTGCAGCTGAAAATGCGGTAAGGGTCGCCCTTGATCGAGCAGAAATCAACTTGGATCAGATTGACTTCTTTGAGGTTCATGATCGCTACTCTATTTTCGCCGCACTATCACTAGAGGCAGCGGGGTTTGCCGCCCCGGGTGAGGGTTGGAAACTCGCCGAGAGCGGCGCGATCGCGCTAGACGGACAGATCCCGATCTGCACTTTTGGTGGCTCGAAAGCCCGTGGAGATACAGGGGGCGCCACTGGCGTTTACCAAGCCGTCGAGGCTGCGTTGCAATTGCAAGGACGAGCCGGCGAGATACAGGTCGCGGATGCCAGAATCGGTCTGATTCAAAGCCTCGGCGGAACCGGCGCGACAGCCGCCACACATATCCTTTCTACCGTCGAGACCCTTTGAGAGCGAGTTGATAGTTCCTGAGAGTCTTGATTGCATACACTGAACCGTGGTGGGATATCAACCCCAGAGGTGAAACACATGGAAATAACCAGTCATTGGAGAATTAAAAAACAACGCTACGCACTGGTAGGCGAGGTGTGCCCACACTGCGCAGCGAAGATTTTCCCACCGCGGGACATCTGCCCCGAATGCGGCGACGAGGCGAAGGATCTCTACCAGTTCAGCGGGCGAGGTGAAGTCTACTCGTATACCACCCTTTATAACGCCCCTGCTGGTTATGAGGAACAGGCACCTTACACCGTCGCAATGGTTCAACTAGAGGAAGGTCCCCTCGTCACCGCTCAGCTCACCGATATCGACGAGAAAGAACCAGAAGTAGGTATGCCGGTTGAAATGGTCACCCGCAAATTGGGTTCCGAAGGTGATCGAGGGATCCTGATTTACGGCTATAAATTCCGACCAGTCCTAGAGGCTGCCTGACTCACCTATCGTTCACAAGCATCACCAGACCCTGGCTTATGCCAGGGTTTTATTTATGTAAAGTTGCACAGCTTTCGTTTTTACATCAAAATACAGTTCTGTAAAATACTCTCAGAGGCGTCGGAACCAGACCCTCTTCATTTCCATATACTGCTTTAACGAGAGAGCGGGGCTGAAAAATACAAAAAGAGATTACCAACTGTAGATAGGGATCTTGTATAACAAAGCCGCTTGACGCGCCCAAACACCTGTGCTACTATGCGCGCTTGAAGGTCATCTGGATGCGGATTCCCGCCCGGATCACCGTAGGAGGAGCCCATGGCTAACATGAGCCGAATGAGATTGGCGATCGTTGTTCTAATCATCCTCACCCTCGGATTATCCGCATGCACACGATCTGCCTCTACACCTCCGCCGGCAACGGATGAAGGTTTGCCGTCGGGTGCGCAATCGGAGACTCAAGCGACGATGGATGCCGTTCGCTCGGCGATCCTCACGCAGACAGCACAGGCGCTTGGGGACACCAGTGCAACAAGTACACCCACACCCTTGCCGACGAGCGACCCGCTAATATCCGCGACTCCAGAGCCGGATCAGCCTACTGCTACGACAGAGGGGCAAATCACAGAGTACACCGTCCTGCCTGGAGACTGGATTTTCAAGATCGCCCGCAAATTCGGCGTGGATCCACAAGCCATCATCGACCTCAATGAACTCGTGAACCCCGGCTCACTTGAGGTGGGGATGGTTCTGAAGATCCCTGCGTCAGAGACCGCACTTCCAGCGACAGACGATGGTACGGGGACGCCTGTCGAAGGCGGAACAACTCACGTTGTGAAATCCGGCGAGTGGATCTGGCAAATCGCACGTTTATATGGATTGGACCCGCAAGAGATCATCGATGCAAATAACCTAACATCACCAGCCATGATCTATCCGGGACAGGAGCTCATCATCCCCTAACACCCTCCTGATTCAGTAACCGTTCGGGGCGGCCATCAGGTCGCCCCGTTTTATGAAAACTGCGGCTGAAAACCCCAAATCATCCCAATGTCCTTCGGAATTGCTTCCTGAGACACCA
>SOIH01000293.1 GCA_004376895.1 Anaerolineales bacterium
TACGCCAGTTGTTTCATCCCGAGGCATCAGAGCCGAGCGAGTTGGTTATCAACGGGCTCTATTGCCATGTCCGTCACCCGCTTTATTCCGCCGGATTGCTCTTTATCTGGCTCACTCCGGTGATGACAACGAGCGTTCTGGCTCTGAATCTTGGTCTGACGCTGTACATAATCATCGGCAGTATCTTTGAGGAGCGACGGCTGGTCGATCAATTCGGGCAATCCTACAGCGATTACCAGCGCCGCGTCCCGCGGCTGATCCCGCGGCCCGGCAAATGTTACCCACCCGATCAAGTCATCAAAAAGAAACACGCATAACTAGGCAACAGCCCACCAATCAATCCCCTCACGAAGACCTCTGCTGCTCAAGTTCTCGCGGATCAAGGCGCGTGCGCCCCTCGACCCCACCGCGGCCAGGACAACAGGGTTCGCAAATCGACCCCACCATTCTTTCAGCTCCTCCGGCGGAATGATCGGCGCTCCCCTGCGGGTTCGGCCCACTTTGTTTGGATCGATATCCACAAATGCTGCGAGCGGCGCTCCTTCGCGCACTAAATGTTTTGAGAGCCGCCGGCCCATCTGCCCGGCGCCCCACACGATCACGGCATCCCTGCCTCGCAGCGGACCTTGCACCAGGTACCTGGCCTTAGCGCGCAGAAAATTCTCCACCGAGTAGCGCGAATCAGTGCGCGTCAGGCGCGTTGGATGCTCGCGCCAGTAGAGCAGAATCTCCGGGATCTTTTCAAAACGCGCCCCATCCATGTATAAACGCAGCCAGAGATCATAGTCCTCAGGCCAGCCAAATTCCTGATAACCGCCGAGCGCCTCCACCCGCCTCCTTCGAAACGCGACCGAGGAGTGAGCTAGCGGGCTCTCGATGAAAATATCACGTGTAATCGCTTCGTGATCTACCAATTTGTTGAGCCAATCGATATAGATGAGAAAACCCTCCCGAACCCCGCCGCGCGGGAAGCCCTCTACCAGGCTGCCCACCACGGTCACCTCCGCGTTCGCTTCAAGATACGCAACCTGGCGCTCCAGCCGCTCCGGATGGGCAACATCATCGGCGTCCATCCTGGCAACGAGATGCGAACGGCATGCCTCCATCCCGATATTCAGGGCAGGGATGATGCCTGCATGGTCGATGGTAATTACACGAACGCGCGCGTCTTTCCCGGACCATGCGACCAGTTTCTCAGAAGTTGAGTCTTCTGAGCCGTCATCAACAGCTACGATTTCAAACTCGAGCAGCGTTTGATCCAACAGTGACTGCATGCTCTCATCGAGAGTCTCGCCCGCGTTGTAACAAGGCATAAGCACCGAGATCATCGGTTCCGCTGTGATATCATCAGGCATTGAAATCTTTTCTGACGCGAGGCTCATCATGCTGCCGATAGACCTTTCATGGGACACGATCCTGGTAGCCGCAATAAACTTCCTGCCCAGACTCGGCGCTGCCGCTTTGATTCTCCTGGTAGCCCACCTGCTCTCGAAGTGGCTCACAAGGCTCCTGCGCAACAGGATGGAGCATGGAAAGCGGGATCCAGAACTGATTGTACTCCTCGAGATGATCACGCGCCTGGGAATACTCGCCCTGGGAATCGCCGTTGCCCTCGAGCAACTCGCACCCGGGCGCTTCACCAGTTTGATCGCCGGCTTGGGCGTGGGGGGAATCGCAATCGGCTTTGGTCTTCAGGACATCATTAAGAATTTCATCTCCGGCATACTCATCCTGCTTCAGCAGCCATTTGAAATTGGCGACAGTATTGAAGTCTCGAATTTCGGCGGCACCGTGCTCAACATCTCCGTTCGCTCAACTGAATTAAAGACCTGGGACGGCCGCATCGTGATCATCCCCAATGGTGATGTTTATGCTAGCTCGGTTGTTAATTACAGCAAGTCCGTGCACCGTCGGGTCAGCCTCACCGTCGGCGTAGGCAACGACTCCGATCTGGATAAGGTTGCCAGAATTACACATCAGGCAATCGCTGGACTCCCGGGTGTTTTGAAAGACCCGCCGCCATCGGTCACGTTCCGAAACTTCGGCGAATCCTCGATCGACTTC
>SOIH01000284.1 GCA_004376895.1 Anaerolineales bacterium
TACACTCCCCATACCATCCCCATCCCACATCAGCCATTGCATAAATTCCTCGAAGTCGCCGCCAGCTGGCTGCCCTCACGAACAGCGACCGTCTTCTACGGCTCAAAACTTACCTATCTTCAATTAGAACGGCGGGTGAACCAATTCGCCCATGCGCTTCATGGCATTGGCGTGCGCCCGGGCGATCGCGTGATGATCGTCCTGCCCAACATGCCCCAGTTGATCATCGCATATTACGCGACGCTGAAAATCGGTGGGGTTGTCGTCCTGCCGAATCCAGATGCTAAAGGCGTGGGCATCGTGCAGCAGCTCATTCAGACAAAAGCTAACGTGCTGGTCACCCTGCGCGAGTTCACCGAGTTGGTAACGGCGGTCCAGGGCAAACTGGGTATTCATGTGATTGTAACGGCAATAAAGGACGCACTCTCCCGTCGAACCTATAAGCAGCTTTTCGCCCGTTGGGGTATTGAGGATCTGTCCCAAGCACCTGATGAATCAAGCAGTGGGTTGGACATGGATCAAATGATGATGGACGCTGCCCGGGAACCTCCTGATGTTCAGGTCTCACCAGGCGATCTGGCAGCAATCCTTTTTACGAGCGGCACAACCGCCGAGCCCAAAGGCGTCTGTTTGACACACGAAAATCTCGTCGCCAATGCTCTCCAAACGCGGCACTGGATCCCCGATCTTGAGACCGGTCGCGAGACCTTTCTGGCTGTGCTTCCGCTTACGCACAGCTACGGGATGACCAGCGCCATGAACATTCCGATTGCTCTGGGCGCGACGATCGTCCTGCTCCCCGTGTTTGAGTTGGAACAGGTTCTCGACCACATAAAAGAGTATCAACCGACTATCTTTCCGGGCGTGCCTTCGATCTATATGGCCATCAACACAGCACCCAATGCGCGTTCTTATGGCGTCTCCTCGATCAAGGCCTGCATCAGCGGAGCAGCACCACTTCCAATAGAGGTCCAAGAGAAATTCGAGAAGCTCACACAAGGTCGATTGGTCGAGGGGTACGGTCTAACTGAAGCCTCACCTGTGACCCACGCAAGTCCGTTCGATGGGCCTCAGAAACCAGGCTCGATGGGCATCCCAATCCCGAACACTGATGCAAAGATCGTCGATCTCGTTTCTGGCGAGGACCTGCCTCCCGGAAAGATCGGTGAACTTCTCGTGCGAGGTCCCCAGGTGATGAAAGGCTACTGGGACGAGAAGAAAGACGGCATTGATCCAGAGACAGCTATTGAAGATGGCTGGTTGCACACGGGTGACGTCGCGGCAATGGACACGGATGGTTTCTTCACGATCATCAGCCGAAAACGCGACACGATTATGGCCGGCGACTTTAGCATCTACCCTCGCGATGTAGAAGAGGTGCTTTACGAGAACAGCAAGGTCTTGGAAGTCGCCGTTGTTGGCGTCCAGGCAGAGGACGGTGGGCAGCGGGTGAAAGCCTTCGTCGTCCCCCGCCCCGGCAGCAAGCTTTCGAAAGAAGAACTCCTCGACCTTTGCCGCAGGCGGCTAGAACCTTATGCCGTTCCCTGGGAGATCGAGTTTCGTGAGGAGCTGCCCAAGTCCTTCGTGGGCAAAGTTCTGCGAAGAATGCTTGTCGAGGACACAGCATAGCAGCTCACCGGTTCTCTTACTGGCAATTGGAGATGCCGGCGACACCGCCCATTTTTATAGCTTGGTCATCTTTCCGCTCCGATTCTGGCTGAGCGGGTTCAGCAAGATGCCGAATTCCTAATCTTTGATCTAAGTCAAACTGGTCGTACAATAAGGAGATTCTGTTGCTCTTGAAGAGATTCTCCATCGTCTTCATTCTAATAATTGGCAGTGTGCTGATGTTTAAACCTTCCTGGCTTTTCAACCGACTCTCCGCTCACTCGCCCGAGGTCCTGTACTCCGTTCGGACCCAGGAGCCCATACTCGCCCTGACGATCGACGATGGACCTGATCCGTCGACCACACCTCGTATTCTTGATCTTCTGCTGGAATATGATGCGCGAGCGACTTTTTTCTTGCTATCCGATCACATTCCAGGCAACGAAACCCTTGTCCAGCGTATCGTGGATGATGGCCATGAGATCGGCAATCATCTGACCGACGATCAACCCAGCATCCGGCTTTCTGTGGACGAGTTTGAGCAACGTTTACTCCATGCGCAGGATGTCCTTTCCCAGTTCGGCGAGGTCCACTGGTTTCGACCCGGTTCCGGTTGGTATAACAAATCTATGCGCTCTGTCCTTATTGCACATGGCTATCGTCTCGCCTTAGGTTCAATCCACCCCTTTGACTCACACATCCCCTCGTCCCGGTTTGCCTCCAACTACATCCTGTGGCGAGCTCAACCCGGTGCCATCATCGTTTTACATGACAATAGCAACCGCGGTCATCGTACGGCGGATACTTTAGAAAAAGTTTTGCCTGCACTTATTGCACGCGACTTTCGTTTTGTTACGCTAACAGAATTATCCGAGCAGGCGCAGGGTAAGGATTGAACCCCGCAGCCTTACCTACTTATAGATGGTGCGCGTTACGATGTTTCGTTACCCGAGGAGGTAAAGATGGAATTGAGCCCTTATCAATCGCTTGCTGAACGATTAGATGCACTCCCTGATGGATTCCCTCCCACAGAAGATGGCGCGGAGCTGCGCCTGCTCCAGCTTCTCTTCAAACCAGAGGAAGCTCAGCTTGCAGCTCAGCTCCGTTTGACAAAAGAAACTTCGAACGAAATCGCCTCCCGCCTCGAACTGGACCATAAGACAACTCGCGATCTGTTGAAGAAGATGTCCCGCAAAAGGCTCATAGCCGCCGGAAAGATTGAGGGCGGCATCGGATTCGGGTTGGAGCCCTTCGTCGTCGGTATTTATGAGTTCCAGTATGCACGCATCGACAAGGAATTTGCCGAGCGTTTCGAGGACTACTACCAACAGGCTTTTTCCACCGCATTGGAGGTTAAGCCTCAATTCAACCGCGTGATCCCGGTCAATGAGACTGTGGATGTCGATATGGAAGTCCTCCCCTTCGAGAGCGTGACCTCGCTCATCGATCAAGCCAATGCTTGGGGCGTCCTCGATTGCATTTGCCGGAAGCAGAAGGAACTCATCGGCGACCCCTGCGATCACCCTTTGGATGTGTGCATGGCGCTCAGCAAGCGTCCTGGCGCCTTCGATGGGGATCCCGCCATCCGCGCTCTTGACCGTGATGGGGCATATGCCGCACTGCGAAGAGCCGCTGATGCCGGTCTCGTGCATTCAATCAGCAATAAACAGGATGGGCACTGGTATATCTGCAATTGCTGTACATGTTCCTGCGGGATTCTGCGCGGTATGGCAGAGATGGGGGTGGCGAACGTCGTTGCCCGCTCGCCTTTCGTCTCCTCAGTTGATGAGGACCTTTGTGCGAAATGCGAAACCTGTTCGGACTACTGCCAATTCGAGGCGATCACCTATCAGGAGATCGCGGTCGTCGATCGGAATCGCTGCGTGGGCTGCGGCTTGTGCGTTCTTCACTGCCCTGACGAAGCGATGACCCTCGAACGCAGACCTTCCGAAGAAGTACTTCCGGTTCCCGAGACAATCTCCGAGTGGCGCATGCACCGTGCCGCTGCCCGCGGCATTAAAATGGATGATGTCCTTTGAATCCAAGTATAAAGACCAAGAAATCCCGAAGTAAACTGCATCTCCCCGGCAGGGAGAAACCGTACGTCATGGCCCATCGCGGGAATCAGGTCGTATTTCCTGAAAATACGATGTCCGCCTTTCAACAGGCGCTACAAGACGGTGCCGATCTCATCGAAACCGATCTGAATCTATCAGCAGATGATGTCTTCATATGCATTCACGATGGAACCGTCAATAGAACAACGGACGGCAGCGGAGCTGTAGCTGAAATGAGCTTAAGCGAGCTGAAGGCGCTTAACGCAGCCGCAACCCGTCCAGATCTACCTTCCGAACCTATACCCACGCTGGGAGACCTTGCTGAGATTCTCCCTGCAGACATTTGGCTGGCTTTGGAGCTGAAAACCGACCGCTTCCGCGAGCCAGCCACATGCCGGCGTCTCGCGCAGGAGTTAGAACAGCTCGGCTTGAAGGCCCGCACTGTGGTGCTCTCCTTCAGTTTGTCGCGATTAGATACCCTCCGCCTGGTCGCACCTGAGTTGCCCGTAGGTTGGATCACGCTCTCAAAATTCTGGCCGATCAGTGGGGTGGAGTTGATCGGACCGTTCTGGCCGCTGCTCTTCCTGAACCCCTTCTATGTATTATTTGCCCATTCCCGCCAGCAGATCATCTGTCCGCTTGATCCCAAGCCGGATTCGCGCCTCTGGTATTACCGCTTCCTGCGTTGCGACGCCGTCCTCACAGATAATCCCGCCGAAACCTGCCGATTGCTGGGCAGGTAACGTGGGTAACACCAGAGCGACCTATCACCTGGTCCAGATCAACAGTTTCCACTTGACCCAATGAAAAATCGAGTGCAGAACGAGGAGGTTTGAATGACCGTCGACAGTTTCAAATACCTACCGCGTTTGATCGCAATGTTTTACCGCATGACCAAGCGAGAGCCGCAGATGCCGATCCCCTGGACACCACTAGGACGCCCGCTTAGTGAATGTACATTCGGTTTGGTGACATCCGGTGGTCTGTACCCGCGCGAGTCCGATCGCCCATTTGATGTCGAGCGCGAGCGCCAGAATCCCACCTGGGGGGATCCTAGTTTCCGGGTCATTCCCAGCGACATAGAGAGTAACGCAGTCGGCGCGAGTCATCTTCACTTCAACACCGCTGATGTAGAGGCTGATTTCAACATCCTGCTCCCAATCCACCGCTTTCTCACCTTAGTAGAAAAGGGACGAATAGGTGGATTGGCGGCAAGCAACTATTCTTTCATGGGCTACCAGGGCTTCCCTGCCGACACAACTGAATGGGAGGAGCGCTATGGTCCCGAGGTAGCGGAGGCTTTCATAAACGAGGGCGTCAACTGTGTCTTGCTCACACCGGCTTGACCGGATTGCGCGATGAACGTGCCCGTGCTGGCACGAACGCTCGAAGCCGCAGGGTTGTCGACAATATTCGTGACAATGATGCCGTATTGGGCGGAGAAAGTCGGCGTCCCCCGGTCGCTCGCTGTGGAATTCCCCTTCGGCCACTCCCTCGGTGAACCGGGAAATGTGGAACAACAAATGCGGATCATCCGCCAGGCCCTGGACGTCCTTGAAACTGCGGAGAACCCCGGCACGATTGTCCACTCCGATGAACGCTGGCCGCTTCCCACCGATCAGGCGATCAAGGCCTGGCAGCCAGAAGAATCTTCACCGGTCATCGCCTCTTTAGCTCCTACGTTTAAAGAAATGCTGAGGAAGCGTCGTGAGCAAGGGAAATAGCGATCTCGCATCGTGTGCAACGCGTGGGTTCATCTGCGGGAAATCCAACCTGTCTTGTGGGTGTTGATCTAGACCTTATATTGTAACTGCGGAGTCAGGAAGCTCAGCTTCTGGTCGCAGGTGCACGTGTCGGGGGTGATTTTGCCCCCGACTATATATCCTGCGCGTAGAGACGCAGCATGCTGCGTCTCTAACATCAACGATGCATTCCCTAATAAAACCTCCCCCAGGTTAAGAACCTGCGGGAGGTTGGGGGATACCTGGTTGCTTGAGGGCACCGGTCTGACATACGAGTCGGCCAATACGATTTATTAATGTAGTGGAGCTGGGCAGTACTGGAGGAAGTGCATGTCCTACACACCAATGCGGACTTCGCAATGCCGGATCCCGAGGACGATTCCCCTATCCATAAGTCGGATCATGATCCGGTGATTGTCATTATTGACGGCGCGCGTATTGAGTAATCTCGGAGGCGAGCGGTGTAGTTAATGGAAGGCGAGCGTATTGCTAAAGTATGACCCGGACAATTCAGGATTCAGACATCCATAAGCCGGTCACGCGCATCAAGAGCTTGACCGAAGATCATTCCCAGAAAAGCCAGGATGAAAACAGCGGCGAAGCCCGCATAGTCCACCCACGCGCCTTGAAAGATGTACGGCAGCACGAGTAGGATCGCTAAGCCCGCCAGCATCCCGATGACGGTGCCCCTGATGATCTTAGGGAGATCCGTCCAAATTTTCGTAATTGAAAATGCTTCCACACTTTCGCGGTGTTTTTTCGCAGCGCCTCTCTGATCTTTCCTCTCCTTCTTTTTGGGATCGCGAAGTTGGATCTGTCGATCTCTAATCCTGCGTAGGCGCTCCTGCTCATTTTGTTGATCGCTCATATTTGCCTCCGCGTTTCAACCTTACGTTCTAAGCACTAAAAACCAAGATCCGATTCCTGTGATTCCCCTCAAGATTGTAGTCAGACTTTTCATCATTGCAAACGATCCCGAGAGAGTCAATCACGTAAGCGCAGTTGTCATATAAACTTTAAAAGTGAACACCTGATAATGGCAGAAACTCCTTCCCCTGTTAGATTTCTCCTTTCAAAAAGGAGAAGTCTATGGACCAGCTTCACAGACGCCTTACTGACGAGCAGATTAAAGTTCTACTTCAAAGCTACTGCCGGGGGAAAATGAGCAGAGCTCAGGTTCAGGAAATGTTGGGTGTAGGCAAGACCCGATTCTTTGCCTTGATGAAATCTTATCGGCAAGATCC
>SOIH01000048.1 GCA_004376895.1 Anaerolineales bacterium
GGTTTGGCAGCAGCCTGGTTCTCGTCTCTCGAGTCACAGCTAGACACTCAGCCAGGCGCAGCGCTCGCCGTGGATCTTTTTTTTCTTTTCATGAATCTCACCATTGCACTAAGAGTCTTTTCTGCGGGATTTGCATGACTCAGGCTGGGAGTTTTCGTTCGCTGGGGGTTATGTATTCACATGTGACTGGCTACTTGCACTACTGCCGCTGCAAACACTCGGGATTTCTTGCTGCTGCGATTTTGCGCTGTAATAAAGATGAGCATAACGATTGTTATCCCCGGACCAGAGGATCGCGGGTGGTCCTGGGATTGTTTCTAATAACTAATCAGGTTATATATATATCCACAGCAAGTGCTTGAAACGCGTGCAATAAACCAGCTGTGCATTGTTACACACCGGTTGGATTCAAGCGTTTTTCCCCAAGGAGTTCATCAAGATGACCAAATACAAGATCATCGTCAACCCAACCTCTGGCAGGGGAACCGCGGAAGAAGCCGTTCCGGACCTGGAGCGGTTCCTGCGTGAGCATAACATGGAGTTCGATCTTGTCCTCACCGAGAGACCCGAGCATGCGGTGGAGCTGGCGAAGCAGGCCGCACTTGATGGTTTCGACGTTGTCGTCGTCGCCGGAGGGGATGGCACTGCGAATGAAGTGATCAATGGTTTGATGCTCGCCAAAAAAGCCGGCGCAGCTGGCGTTGCGATGGGAGTTATTGCGATTGGACGCGGCAACGACTTTGCCTTTGGGGTAAATGTGCCCCCAGGTTTGGAAGAGGGGTGCCGGGTGCTGGTGGAGGATTTCCGAACCAGCATGGATGTGGGGTTGGTGACGGGTGGTCTGTATCCTGAGGGACGCTACTTTGGTAATGGAGTGGGCATCGGTTTCGACGCTGTTGTGGGATTTGAGGCGTTGAAAATGACACGTCTTCACGGTTTCTTATCATACATTGTTGCCGCTATTAAAACGATCTTCCTCTACTATCAAGCCCCGTTAGTTCGTATCGAGTTCGATGGGCAGACGACGGACAAATATACCTTGATGGTCTCCATCATGAATGGACGCCGGATGGGTGGTGGATTCATGATGGCGCCGGAGGCGGGCATCGATGATGGTCTGCTGGATCTCTGTATCGCTGAACAGGTCAGCAAAGCGAGAATCTTCGCCCTGATTCCGCGTTTTATGGCGGGGACGCAAGCCTCCCAGCCCTCAATCCAAACTGGTAGAACCCGCAGCATTGTCGTCACCGCCCTTGAGGGAAGTCTGCCCGCACACGCCGATGGAGAGACGCTCTGCACCGAGGGACAGCAGTTAAAAATGGAAATCCTTCCGCGTCAGATCGAAATCATCTGTCCGCAACAGGATCGCAATCCGTGACACTTACGAGCCGGTTGGTCAACGGGACAATAAAACGTCTGATGCGGATGCTGTGCCGTGTCGACGATGGACAGGTGGTGCGTATTCCAATTCAGGGACCGCTCATAATCGTATCAAACCATATCAACTTTCTGGAACCGCCAGTTGTGTATACTCACCTGCTGCCTCGCCCGATGGCTTTCTTTGCAAAGGCAGAGTCCTGGGATAATAAATTGATGGGTACATTATTCGACATGTGGGGCGGCATTCCTTTAAAAAGAGGTACAGCTGATGTTGGAGCGATCCGCCTTGGGCTGGAGGTGTTGGAGACAGATAAGATTCTGGCCGTGGCGCCTGAGGGCACTCGCAGCGGCAGTGGGGTGCTTGGGAAAGGTCATCCCGGTGTGGTGATCATGGCTTTGCGCAGCGGCGCGCCTTTGATTCCGATGGCCTGTTACAAGCATGAAGATTTCTGGGATAACTTAACCCATCTGCGACGAACCGACTTTCGGATTGCGGTGGGGCATCCCTTCACCTTACAAGCCAATGGTGTACCGGCGACGCGAGAGGCGCGCGGGCAGATGATTGACGAGATCATGTACCAGATAGCGGCGCTGCTGCCTCCTTCCTATCGCGGCGTCTACGCGAACCTGTCCGACGCGACCGAGACCTACCTGCGCTTT
>SOIH01000158.1 GCA_004376895.1 Anaerolineales bacterium
AATAAAAAGCGCCTCTTGCAAGGCGTTTTTTCGTGAGTGCCCCAGGTGCGATTCGAACGCACAGCCTAGGCTTTAGGAGAGCCTCGCTCTATCCTATTGAGCTACTGGGGCTTAACGAGATTATAGCACTCTACCCTTGTCGGGCTTTACAAGTCCATCACGCCCCGGAGACTTGAATCATATAGGCGGGTATGGGCTCCCGCCGCCCAATAACCTGGATCGGCTCTAGTTGTTCAGCTTCTACTTTGTGAGCTCGCTCATAGGTCTCCAAGCTCAGCAGAATCTGCCCTCCATCTGCCTGCTCCTGAAGGCGCTTTGCCACGTTGACTACATCGCCGACAACCGTGTAGTCCATCACTTTCTCAGAGCCGATATTTCCGACAACCGCTTCCCCGGAGTGCAGGCCAACCCCCAGACCTAGCCCCTCTAATCTGTCCCCCGATTCTTCCCGTAATTTTCCGAAGAGCTGCTGCATCTCAATCGCCGTGTCGACGGCGCGTTTGGCGTCATCTTCGCTTGTGACCGGCGCACCGTAGAAGGCCATGAAACCATCGCCCAGATACTTATCGAAAGTTCCGCGGTGCTTGAAGACCACTTTGCTCAGCGCCTGGAAGATGTGGTTAAGCGTTTCAATGACTTGCTCGGCGGTATGTTCAGAGGTGAAGCGCGTAAAGCCGCGAATGTCTGCGAAGATAACCGTCACCTCGTAGCTATCCCCTCCCAAACGCAGGTAACGTTCGGGGTCGGTCAAGATGATGTCGGTGACGTCCTCCGCTAGGAAGCGGTCCAATACTTGTCGTAATAGGCGATTTCGGGCTTCGATATCGTCGTGCAGCTTCTTCATGCGCAGCAGCGAGCGCACGCGCGTCAGCAGAACGATCGAGCTGTACGGCTTGGTTACGAAATCATCGGCCCCAACCTCGAGCGCCTTGAGTTTCTCCTCCTCGCTGTCTAGCGCAGTGACGATGACAACGGGGACAAATCGAGTCGATGGTGTGTCTTTAAGCGCCTGACAGAGCGTCAAACCATCCATGTGCGGCATCTGCACATCGACCAGTGCCAAATCGGGTGGCTCATCCAATGCCAGTGCCAGCGCATCTTTTCCGTCCACCGCCGTCACCACGTCACACCCCGATGAAGCCAGGTAAGCCTTTAACAGATCCCGATTCAGCCAATCATCGTCGGCAACAAGGATTCGGGGCGGGCGGTTGAAGATATCGTTCAGATCCATTTTTTTCTCGTCTTTCCCTTTGTTATCTAGAATACCACTGATTGGAAAGCGGCGATATTAAAGTGTTACCAGGATCATGATTAACAGCGTCGAAGCAAGGAATATAAATATATATTGGACCAAAGCACCAAACTGAAAGCGGAGCCTCAGGATGGCTCCGATTATCTATCCTATTTTAGATTCGCTGTCCGAGAAATTCTTTCCTATGACAAACGAAGTCAGCTATGCGCTCCTTACGGCAAGTAGCGGAAATTCACCTCGGTGAGCTCTTCGCCGGGGTCAAGGTTAATACTATGGAAATCCGGGTCAAGCGTTTGCTGGATCAGATCACGCCACAGGCAGTACTTGCCCGCCGGGACATTTTTAAAACGATAGCTTCCATCCACGGAGCTTGATGATGTGGATGCGAACGTCGTGGTTCCGGGGCAGGCTCCCTCTTTAAGGAAGAGATTCGCACCCGAGATGTGGCCGTCGACAGGGTCGCCGCGCTGACCGTTGTGGTTTCCGTCAATGTAGACATAACCTCGAATCGAGCCTGGGGCGAGGGTGGGAGTCGGAGCTGCTGAACGAATAGGCAAATGCCTGGTATCACCGCTCACCGTAGCATACTTCCCCCAGAGCCAGCACTCATGTCCAGGATAATCGGGGTTGTCCACCACCCAATAGTTTGGAACGCTGCCGCGAGCGAGTATCTCCGTCGTTTCACCCACTAGCAGCGCTCCTATCATGTCATACACCTTCCCCGGACCTGACCGGCAGTTGGTATCCAAACTGACTTTGATGGTTGGTACCGTAGGTGTTGATGTATGAGTCGGGGTGGGCGTGAGGGTCGGCGGACCGGGCGTGAAGGTTGGGGATGGAATGGAGGCTTGCACAGTCGCCTGCGCCTCCTGTGATTGGATAGCCTGGACCGTCGCCTCAGCGATGGCATCAAGCACCTGGTAGGTTTGTGTGACCACCATAGGGTCCACCCCTTCGCCTATTCCATCAGGAAGTGTACAAGCCGAGAGGGCTATAAGAACGAGGATTAATGCCAGGAGGGTATATTTGCTTGGTGTCTTCACAATTTCAAGCTTATCCCTTATGTGCTCATTTGCGCAAACACCCCTTACGCTCATGTCTTGTTTCACACACAATAGTATGAGAGTTGGATAGCGCATGATTCAGTTATTTTTGAACATGTACGCCTTCACAAATAGCTTCGGTTCCGTGTGTATTGACACTCAAGTCCTGTCGACAATGATTGACGGGCGAAGTATGATGGAACAGCCACCTGGCGGTTATAACGATGATGGACAAGCGTACCCTAACTCGATCTGTCTTATTCTCCCTCTGCCTTCTCGCCCTGGCGTTTGGACCCGTAGCTCAGGCTGCACAAAATGCATCTTCCGGCTGGGAGCGTATTGCCGCGGGGGTTGATTACAAGATGTTCTGGCTGCCGGGTCCGAATCGTGCGTATGTCGCCCGCTTGGATCGGGAACAGTCGGACGTCATCCTTGAGAGTAGCATCGCCCAGGGTAGACTTTCCGGAGGATTGGAGACAGTGAGCGGCATGGCCGAGCGCTACGATGGTGCCATCAACGCCTGGGGTGATACATGGGGCGCCCGCAACCGCGTCGTCGTCGCTATCAACGGATCCTTCTACGATCCCAAGACGGGTATTCCCCACGGCGGCGTGATCCACTCAGGGTGGTACTCAAAATGGTTTGATGAGCTCTCGGGCATCAGTGGCCTGTCATGGAAGGAGGATCACAACGTCTTCCTTGGTCAATGTGTATACCATCGCCCGGATAAGCAGGTGCTTACGAATCTTTCAACCGGGGATCGTATGGAGATCCATGGAATTAACACCCGCCCCCAGAGAGATCAGTTAATCCTGCTCACACCGCAATTCGACCGTGACAGCAAAAGAGAGTCCAAAGGTGTCGATGTCCTGGTAGAGCTGACCCGACCCGCCATGTTGATGCCCTTCCCACATATGGTCACCGGCATTGTACGAGAGATCCGTATAGCGCCGGGCTCAACCCCCATACCTTTCGACCATGTGGTTCTTAGCGGGTGGGGAGATACCGATGACCAGTTGGTGCAGTTTCTAACGGAGGGGGATGCCATCGGCCTATCACTCGAGATCACTCACCTTGACACGGACTGTAAGCACGCCGAATCCGATGAGTGGACCAAGTCGTACGCGAGCGTCGCCGGAAATATTATCTTCCTGTACGAAGACGAGATCCAAAAATTCGAGCAGGCCGGCGCCTTGCTGCTACATCCACGAACCGCAATCTGTTACAACCAAGACTATATATACTTCGTCGTCGTCGACGGTCGTGATGATGCGTACAGCGTCGGGATGACCGTCCTAGAGTTGGCTAATTTCTGTAAGGAAAAGCTCCATGCCACAGATGGTATCAACCTCGACGGCGGCGGCTCATCTACGCTGTGGGTGAACGGCGAGGTGGTGAACCGACCGTCCGATGGCCATGAACGCAAAGTGGCTAACGGGGTGATGATGGTTATCGTCGAGCCGATGGAGAAGTCGTCAGTTTTCTCGCCTGGGCTGCGGGTCACCGCTCAATACCCCACAAACATACATCTCGGTCCCGGGACGAACTTCCCCGCCCTAACTTCGGTAGATACGGAAGCCCAAGGAACCGTCATTTACCAATGGTCTAGATTAAACGGAGTACTCGCGAAAGGCACCTTTTGGTGGAGGGTTGATTTTTCTGGAGCGATCGGCTGGGTGGACGAAGCGGCTCTGTCCACCAGCGATGATGCTCCTGCCACCTCTACTGATTTGCCCTAAAGGCAGCAGGTATTCACACTCGTCTCTCGAACCCCTAAAGCCCTTTTCTTTCTCTAATATCAACCCAGATTTGCCACCTTAGCTGCTCATGTTGACTTTATAGAACAGGTGTGCTAAGGTATTTATGAAACCAAGGGTCTCGGGGGATTGTGATGACCCATCACGCACGTCTCAACCGCCCGGCCCGCGCCATATTGCTGGCCGGGTTGATTTTCTTTCTGTCCGCCTTTTCATTTCCCGGACGAAAAGGTGCTATGCCGTGGCTGGATAACACGCCCGGCACTGTTGCTGCTTTCACTGAAACGCCATCTACCCCTACACAATCCCCTATTCCATCCCTGACCTATACTCCAAGCGAGTCCGTTACCGAAGAACCGACCCCCTCCCCTGTCCCGAGCGAAACACCAAATCCATCTTCAACCTTACAGCCGACATATACACCTCCGTTGAGTGAGACCGTTTCTTTGTCGCCGACACCGACAAACACGCTGCATCTAACGCCTTCTTCAACCGCACATCCGTCATATACACCCACGTTGAGCGAGACCACATCTCCGTCACCCACACCAATAAACACGCTGCCAGTAACGCCTTCCCCTACCAACACGGAAGTTCCTCGAATCTATCCCCTGCTCAGCGTCTTGATCAACGAAATCGCCTGGTCGGGCACCCTTGCCTCTTCAAGCGATGAGTGGATCGAGCTGCTTAACACAACGGATGAAAATATCGATTTGTCTGGGTGGATACTGACTGATGGCAATGATCTTCAACTACACCTGCAAGGCACGATCGCTCCTAACAGCTTCTTTCTCCTTGAGCGAATGGATGACAGCACCATCGCCAATGTCTCAGCCGACCATATCTATTCAGGGAATCTACGGAACGATGGTGAGACCCTCCGCCTTTTCGATCCCAGCGGGTCAACTGTAGATAGCGCAAATATTGTGGGCGGCGCGTGGCCAGCCGGCGACTCCGGCTCGCGCTTCAGCATGGAGCGTCGAGGGGGAGGAGATCAATCTGGAAACTGGGCGACATTCACCGGCTGGGGCGGGAACGGCCACGATATCGATGGCAACCCGATCCGCGGCACACCTCGACAACACAACTCTATCTTTTTCGCATCCCCAACTCCATCTTTGACCCCGACCACAGATGCCCATTTCGCTCCACAGTACCTGCTCATCAATGAAATCGCATGGGCTGGAACCGTTGCCTCCTCCAGCGACGAGTGGATCGAGCTCTTCAACCCAAACGCATTCCCTGTTGATCTTGCCGGTTGGTCCCTCAGCGACGACGGGGATCTTACCGTCATACTAGCGGGTATCATCGCCCCTTACAGCTACTTCTTGCTGGAGCGAACGGACGATAACGCCATCTCCAACATCACTGCTGACCTGATCTACTCAGGAAATCTCAACAACATTGGGGAGCTCTTGGAACTACGCGATCCTTCCGGGGCAATGATTGACAGCGCAGACGGATCGGGCGGCTGGCCTGCGGGCACCCGCAGCACGCACGCCAGCATGGAGCGACTTGGGGGCACCGACATCCCTGGCAATTGGACTTCCTACAACGGACGCGGCGGGAGCGGCCTCAATGCCCACGGAGGCCCTGTCCTAGGCACGCCGCGTCAAATGAACTCTCCCTTCCTTGCCCCATCACCCCCGACGCCAACTTCTCAACCAACCATCTTTTCTCATCTAGCCGTGATGATCAACGAGGTCGCTTGGTCAGGCACGCATTCTTCCGCGAATGATGAATGGATCGAATTGCACAACCCGGGGACGGCCCCGATAGATCTCACAGGCTGGTTTCTTTCTGATGGCAGCGATCTGCGCGTTAACCTTGCGGGCACAATTTCAGCCCACGGCTATTACCTTCTAGAGCGAACGGACGATGAAACGATCCATAATGTCAGCGCCGATCAGATATACAGCGGCGGATTGAGGAACGACGGAGAGATCCTGATATTGAAGGGTCCGAGCGGAACAGTGATCGATAGCGCAAACCTGGGTGGGGGCTCCTGGCCCGGAGGCAATCAGGTGACTCACAGAACGATGAAGCGCCGAGGAGGCGAGGACAGACGCGGGAATTGGGGGACATTCACCGGTTGGGGCGGAAACGGATGTGACGCTCAGGGAAAGCAGATCCAAGGGACGCCCCGTCAACCCAACTCTGTGTTATTCCCCACGCCCATGCCGACCTGGGTCCCCGGAAAAATCGTAATCAACGAAGTGCTGATTCGCCCGCATTACGATTGGGAGGGAACCGGCGGGGTTGACCCGAAGGACGAATTCATCGAACTTCTCAACCTCGGTCCCTTCGCTGTCAACCTGAGAGGTTGGTGGCTGGATGACATTGCCGACGCAGGATCGAAGCCGTACGGGCTCCCGGGGGTCACCCTTCGACCCGGTGAATTCGTAGCCTTTTTCCGGTCGCGCACGCGCATTGCGCTGAACGATGGGGGAGATACTGTCCGCTTGCTCTCGCCCGACGCACGTGTGATCGATCATATCTCCTACAAGCGTGTGCGCCTACAACTTGTCTTGTGACTACTCCGTCGCCTGA
>SOIH01000110.1 GCA_004376895.1 Anaerolineales bacterium
CGCGGGATGAACGATCCCGTCTCACTACGCACCCTTCGGGTACCTACGGCGCGGGACGAACGGTCCCGTCTCGCTCTGCTCGCGGGATGAACGATGCGGCGCGATTTGCTAGCAAAATTGTATGCTGGGCTGCTGGGATTACCGGTACTGGTGCGATCCCCGGCGCCTCTCCGCCTGGATGCTCCGCTACGCTTCGCGAAGCTCAAGGCCGTTGTGCAGCATGTTCATAAGAATGATGAACGCTTCCTGATCTAATTGGATGAGCAACAAAGGCGGCGGGTGTTGAGTATATTAATAAGGAGGAAAGCTTGGAAGATTTTTGGGCACGCTATATTAAGCCATCAGGCCAACTAGGCTCCGATTACTGGATTTATTTTGCTGAACGACTTGTCGATCTCGCGACCATTCCCAAAGACGCTGCCGTATTGGATATTGGAACCTACGATGGCAACGTCCTCTTCAAGGCTATGAAAAAGGCAGGGCTACGCGGCTGCGGTGTTGGGGTAGATATTTACGGAGGCGGTCTAAAAGATGGTCTTACCGAGGTGATGGAACGCGGGTTGGGAACCGTGATATTTGCCCAGATGGACGCTGCCTCCTTGGGCTTTCTACCCGAGACATACGATTCTGTGTTGGCCAACTTCGTCGGTTGGGATTACTGCTTTGACTTTGATCGCATGGATTTCACCGCCCCTGATTGCAGGATGGCCGAAATCATGCGCGTGCTGAAGCCGGGCGGTCAGGTTGGCATCGGTTTCTGGATCGAACAGTGTGATATCGAATGGATTGCTGAAGCATTCAAGAGATACCTGCCCGAGTGCGAGGAAGCAACTGGAAAAAGAATCTCCTCTTATGGAAAGGAGAATCCCAAGGGATATAAAGCCATCCTTCACAACAGCGGTTTCCATAATATTAGTGTTCATGTGGAGACAACGACATTTGTTTCGCCTGACGCAGCAACATGGTGGCGGCAGATGAAACAAGCTGCTCGCGAGTATTTCGAGAAAATGCCTGATCTGGCTAAACTGGAATGGTTCAAGGAACAGGTTTTCGCCGATTTACAGCAATTTCGGTCTCCCAAGGGCATTCACTTCGACAAGACGGTATCCTATGCCTTCGGCACTAAGTTCTGAAGAAAGGCAATCTTTGTAAAAAGGCGATCAAGCCGCACAATCCCGTTTTCAGCAGACCGTGCTACGCACGGAGGGTACGCAGTGGTCGATTGTATACGGTATAAATGCTGGTGATATACATGTGGTCATGGGCCAGCAATACGAAACTGTACATTTCTTCCGATTATATTCCTCTGGGAATTAGACGAATTTATCCCTTCGACTAGCTCAAGTCGTTACCGGAACCATGTCGAGGAGCTTGTGCGCCACGAAGTACCAGCGGCACCTTCGACTAGGCAACTTGCGACCGATGGACAACTACTCCTATAAGGAGATTTATATGTTCGTCTCAATCTACATCTATCGCGTGCCTAGCCAGAATGTTGAGGCGTTCTTGAGGGTACAGCGCGAAGCAGCTGAGATATACCGACGCTGTGGGGCAATCAACGACGAGACCTTTGCCCCGGTGAACTTAATAGCGAAGTATGGATGTGCCGGCTTTACTGGCGCGTTCGATATCAGAGAAGGGGAAGAAGTGTTCATCGGTCTGAGCAGTTTCCATGACCGTATGCATCATGATACAGTGATGGCACAAGTGGACCGAGATGAACGGATCAGCGAATTGTATGAGGAAGTAGCGAGCTTGTTGGATGTTGGTCGGGTGGTACGAGGAGAATTCGAACGTGTGGAGTGACCCGGGAATTCGCCGCTCGAAGCATTTGGGCGGCGACGCTAACAGGAGTTTATGATGGAATTCATGGTGTCGGATGAATGGAAGGCAACTTATCCTGGAGCAGCAGTAGGGATATTGGCGATGCGAGGCGTTTCCAATCCAGACCGTCACTCGGCGCTCGACGAACGGAAGGAAGAGCTGGAGCATCAACTACGATCTAAATACTCTGGC
>SOIH01000023.1 GCA_004376895.1 Anaerolineales bacterium
CCGCTCCATGACGCAGCGTTGGGGCAGGATCCGGTCATGGAAGCGCCGCTCGTAATGGTGATCGCGGCGTTATATGAACGGACGCAAGCGAAGTATGGACCGGAACGCTCGCCGCGCTACGTGCACCTGGAAGCCGGTCATGCGGCGCAGAACGTGCTCTTACAAGCGGTAGCGCTCGACCTGGGCGCGGTGCCGATCGGGGCTTTTTATGATGCCGAAGTGCAAGCCATCCTCGGCTTGCCCGAGAACCACGAGCCTTTGTACTTGATCCCCATAGGGCATCCGGAGTAGACGGAAGCGATCCGTTCCGTTTACGAACGTCCTCGAGCTGAGCGGCTCGTCGACGTTGAGCTTGTCGGAAGGTAGACGCAAAATCGAAGAATCCGCCCCAGCGAGTTCGGCTACTTCCGGGAAGGAACCAGTTTTCAGCGTTTTATTTTCCTTGTAATCAGAGTCTTATTGACATAAGTTATGGATTCGATTGAATATAGGACGCTAAATCCCTCGCCGCATATCACAAATATGTTGCATTAATTTACCAATTATGGTAATTTAGTGCAATGAAATTTTCGCGGTTGGTCGAGGTCGTCCAGGATGAACCGGTTTTTGATACCGGCTTGCTGCTGGCTGGCCAGGTGGAGCCCAATAACATCCGCAAGCAGCTTACTCGCTGGACTAATTCAGGTCGACTCTTCCAGCTTCGACGAGGGCTTTATTCTTTAGCACCCCCTTTTCGAAGGGTAAAGGCGCACCCATTTGTGATTGCCAATCGCCTGGTGGGGGGATCTTACGTGAGCCTGCAGTCGGCCCTGGCTCATTATGGCTTGATCCCTGAATTTGTTCCCACTGTCGCGAGTGTCTGTTCGGGTCGGCCCAGACAATGGGCAACGCCTCTAGGAAGCTTTCTGTTTCGCCACGTGGACAGAAAACATCTGCGCGGATATCAATCCCTTGAATTGGGGGGCGGTCAACATGCGTTAGTAGCTATCCCTGAGAAAGCGCTATTAGATTTAATTTATCTCACACCAGGTGGGGATTCGGTCGAGTTTATCCGGTCACTCAGGCTCCAAAACCTTGAGCAATTACACATGGATCCACTAAATGAATATGCCAACCTATTTGGGAAACCTAAAATGATGCGAGCCGCGGATATCCTTGAGTCACTTATTTATGAGGACGGGGCGGGGGTGAACGAAGAATGAAAGATGTATTGGCGCGCATTGTGGAGGAGAGCGAATCGCAGCTTGTTGCTCGGAACCATATGCGCGAATACCTTCAAGCGCGGACTCTCGCTGTCCTACAGCGCGAGGGCGCGATGGTACCGCTGGCATTTCACGGAGGCACCGCTCTCCGATTTCTATATCGCTTACCGAGGCACTCCGAGGATCTCGATTTTGCACTCGAGGGAGATGCTCAGGCGCTAGATTTTCAAAAAGTGGTCCATGCCACCGAGAAGGAATTCCACCGGGAGGGCTACGATATCGAAATCAAACGATCAGCTGACCGAGTGGTACAAGATACTTGGCTTCGATTTCCGGGTCTATTATTCGAATTGGGCCTTTCTGGACAGAGAGATGAAATCTTCAGTCTCAAAATGGAAGTGGACACGAATCCCCCAAACGGTGCTGGGTTGGAGACAACAGTCGTGCGCCGCCATGTGACTCTCCAATTACATCATCATGATCGATCATCTCTCCTGGCCGGTAAGATCCATGCAATTCTTCAACGAGACTACACAAAAGGGAGAGATTTCTACGATTTGTTTTGGTATCTGAGTGACTCAGAGTGGCCAGGTCCAAACCTATATTTATTAAACAATGCCCTTGCCCAAACGGGGTGGGCTGGACCATCATTTACTGAACTCAATTGGCGGGCGGTCTTACGAGATCGCGTCAGCGAGATTGATTGGAAAAAAATACACTCTGATGTAGCTCCATTCCTCGAAGACCCCGAAGAAATTGACCTGTTGACTCGTGATAACTTGCTCCGGCTTCTCGATAAATAGATACTTC
>SOIH01000245.1 GCA_004376895.1 Anaerolineales bacterium
TCATATTTGTGATTCAAAGATGGTCAAAGAATCGGACAAGTTGAACGCTTTAATGTACTTGTCAATTGCGATTTCTATCCGATTGACGACATATCCATGAGGATCAGGCATTTCATATGCAAGGTTGTCATAAAGATGGCTACGCGAGGTAACCACCTTGGGATGGGTCCATATATAGCGGACGCTTGTTTGTGTCAACCAGGCTCGACGCTCAGGGCTAAGCTCGAAGAAATCTAATCCGTCTTCTTCGGGAACACGCCACTTCATCCAACGACCCGAATCTACAACCACCTGCTCCAAGACATTCATGAGATTGGAAGAGGATAGACCGATACGATTCCGGCATAGGGTTTCTTCCTTATCACATAGCTCACGCAGGGCTAAGTACTCCTCGGCGGTGAACTCCGGACCGACATTTGCACCTCCCATCCCTGTGTTGGGATAATCATATGGGTTATCGACCCAATCGGTGTAATGACCTTTTACCAACGAGCCTAGCGGCGCCACTATCTTATATAGACTTCGTGCAATCTGAGTATCGAAGGTAGTGGTGTGCAAATCTGTGCCGACCTGAGCCACGACAAAGCATGGCCATACATCAGCCATGTTGCCCGCATTCAGACCATCATGCAGCTCTTGTAGGAACTTATGAAATCGCTTGAGATCAGCTAGCCCACCATGTACTTCTTCTGTACCAACTTCATAAGCAATAGGTGGTAATCCACGACGTTCACGTTCGGCTTCAGCGTAACTTATCAATTCAATCGTCCGGGCTACAACCGTCTCGACTGGAACTGGTTCGCTCTCAGGCAGATCTCGATCCACAGTAGGGTCGATGTGTAAGAGTTGATAACCAGCTTCGAGACAGGCGTTTATACTCTGCTTGACCTCGTTCATTGTTGCTTCGAATGTGAGTTCTTCAAGCCTATGTAAATCTTTCAACCATGGACCCCCATGGTCCAGACAAGGGTAAAGCGGTCCATCCCAGCCGATCTGAGCGGCATAGGATCTCAACTCAGCAACGAATTGGGTCTGCGTCCAACCAGTATAACCACCATCACGATCAACTTGGTTGAGCGTTGCGGCGAAGAGCATTGGGGAGCGATTTTTCGCCGCAGCATTGACTGCGGCTTCAAGAACCGCTTTCGAATTTGGACACACTGCCAGCAAAGACATCATCCTCTTGTCGGTTTCCCTCATTCGGATGATCGCGTGGACAAGCTCGCTGATCGTCTTCATAAGTTCATTTTCCAATGAGTTAGCACACAGATGGCTTATGCTGTATATAAGGCGACTGCTTGATCCAGCGCCTCACGTAGCTCCCGGACTTTCACATGATCGACCACACCCCGCACAGTAGGTGGGGTCCGGGCGCCAGTGCCGGAATGCGCCTGCATCACTCCGGTCTCAGCCACCAGGCGACCAATATTCTCGGCGATCACCCCTCCCGCCAACAACAAATCAATATTACCCGCGGCCAATTCCTGGAGAGCACGAATTTGGGGGATGTTTTCCACAGCCTGTCCACCTGGGCCTCTGCCGCCGCTCGTTCGTACACTTTTAACGCCGAGAGAAATTAGCTGTTTGAGCGTCTCGTGGGTGTCTTTAGTCAATTCCCAACCCATATGGAAGTGAAGCGGTAGATCCCCAGTGGCATTGCGGAAAGCCTCGATGGCGGGAAAATCCAGCTCATGGTCATCAGTCAACGCAGCAAGCAGGAAACTAGCCGCGCCTAACTCGCGCCCAATGCGAATATCCGAGCACATCACAGCGACATCTTCAGGCGTAAGCACCCAACTTCGAGTATGCGGTCGGACCATGACCATGACTTCAATGTTGACCCGGGAGCAAATCTGCTCCACCATGCCGGCCGACGGAGTCAATCCTTTTTCTACAAAATCTGCTTTCAGGTCAAGCCTGGTTGCGCCCCCCGCCTCGGCAGCTAATGCATCTGCCACAGTCTCAACAATAATTTCCAGCATTGATATCCTCCTGATACTA
>SOIH01000057.1 GCA_004376895.1 Anaerolineales bacterium
CGTGACGGCGATACGCCCCTTCCCGAACAGTCCTGTCAGACTTGACGCAAATCTGAAGTGGACACTGGAAGCGGGCCTGGGAGGGGGCATCGAGGCTGACCTGCTGGTTGCTGTTGATCCTATGGATGGTCGGTATGATCGAACGATCGTCACAGTACGTTCGAATCAAAGACCCTTTTCCTTTGCGGCAGATGAAGTCGCTGGAGGAGACCGCATCCTTGTCGACGACCTGGGTATACTCGTTACGAATGACCAAGATCCCATCACGTTGTCTGGGTACCGTGATGCGTTGGCCAGTGAGTTTGGAGGCAAAACGGTATACGATCGGGTGGCCCAGGAACCAGAGCAAACCTTACACCGTGCGTGGAGCGATATGCCTCTGAAGCGGCCCCTGTGGTTCGTACACGGCTTGTCCGGTAACCGTAATACAATGCGTCAGAATCCGAACGGGGACATTGAAGTCACTTCTGTTCGTCGCTGGTTTAACCTTCAATGGAGTCCCCGTGATAGCGACCGCAAACTCTGGGATGGTGATAGGTTAAGGATCTCGTTCGGTTTTCCCCCCGACCATTTGCGCGGCGGTAGAGAACTGAAGGATGGCTACTTGCCCCTGTTACGAACCTGGTGGCAAGACGGACCGATTCACTACGAGCAGCGAACCGTACTGGGCGTTCCTGACGCGGATCCGAAAGGCGTTGCTCTGGATACGCCTACAGCACTGCTCATGCAGGTGAGAATCGTCAATGTGTCGAATTCCGAAACTTCAACTGCAAAACTACGTTTCAGTTCGCGTGCCCGCCAAGAAGAAAAGCTAATCGTACTTAACGGCAGGGCTGTCGCAGCGACAGACCGTGGAGATCATTTACGTTTTTTAGTTAGTACGGGTGACCGTGGAGTTTTCGCTGAAGATGGAAAGTCAGTAGAGTGGGCCCTTGAACTTAAGCCTGGTCAAAGTGAACGCTTCCAGATCGTGATTCCATCGATCACCTTACTCAAGGAAGAGGAGATCGAAGCACATGAGCACCTAGAATTTGATGCTGAGGCCTCCAAAATATGTGAATTCTGGCGAGATTTGACCTCTCGTGGAACACAGATCAATACTCCGGAGCCCTGGATCAATGATTTTTACAAAGCTCATCTCCGTCATCTTCTTATTAACTGCTTCAAGGAACTCGATACAGATCTTCTGCATGCGCATGTGGGCACATTCCATTATGGCGTCTATCCGAATGAGTCCGTCATGATGATAAGCGACTTGGATCGTCGAGGTTATCATGAGGAAGCCCGGCAAGCTCTCAATGCCTTCCTTCGTTATCAGGGCACGGTCTCGATGCCAGGCAACTTCAAGAGCACACAGGGACAATTCTATGGCGCCGGCGGCCATGAGACAGGTGGTTACAATAAGAGTCACGGTTATGTCATGTGGAACATGGCTCAGCACTGGTTGTTTACTCGGGACCGCGAATGGATGGAACGAGCGGCGCCACAGCTTGTCGAAGCCTGTGAATGGGTCATTCGCGAGCGTCGCTCCACGATGATCCTCAAAGAAGATGGAACTAAGCCTTTGGAGTATGGTTGGCTGCCAGCCGGTTCGCTCGAAGATGTGACTGACTACTGGTACTGGCTAGCTACCAACAGTGCGACCGTGTGGGGCTTTCACGCCTTGACTGATGCCCTTGTCGATTTTGGCCATCCTGAGGGTGCGAGATTGCAGAGAGAAGCCAGGCATTACTATGACGACTACATGCGGGGGATAACGGAGTCACGAATTCGGTGTCCAGTGATGCGTTTGCGGGATGGCACATACGTCCCGAAGATTCCTTCCAGACTTTACGAACGCGGTCGGGCCCATGGCTGGCTCCGGGAGACTCTTGAAGGTGCAATGTTCTTGCCAATCTATGGTCTGTTGGCCCCCGATGCCCCTGAAATCCTGTGGATTCTTAAAGACTATGAAGATAACCTCTATATTTCCGAGCAGTATGGTTATTCGATACCGGCATATGAGGATTTCTGGTTCTCCCGTGGCGGTTTTTCAATGCAGGCAAATCTTCTCGACGGCCCTTTGCCCTACCTGTGGCGTGACAATATCAAGCACTATGTCCGAACGTACTTCAACAGCTTTACTTCTGCGTTCTATCCAGAAATCCGAATGTGCAACGAGCATTCGCTTCCTGAATTGGGCTACCCCAGAGGCGACCACTTCAAAGCCTCGGATGAAGCCCAAACGACCTACTGGTTAAGGCTGATGTTTATAAATGAACAAGGGGACAATCTGTACCTTGGCCAAGTTATCCCTCGATACTGGCTTGCCGATGGAAACAATATCGGCATTGCGAGAGCAGCATCTTATTTTGGGCAGTTGTCGCTTCGCTATGAATCTAACGCTGGTCGTGGAAAAATCAGGGTGGTCCTGGATCCTCCGCAGCGTAAAAAACCCCAAACCATCTTTGTTCGCATCCGCCATCCCCAGTCAAAACCAATCAGAAATGTCCTCCTAAATGGTCGGCAATATGGAGAATTTGACAAAAATAAGGAATGGATCATTCTACAAGGGGGAGTTGAGAACCGGCAGGAAATTCTTGCCGAGTATTAGAGTCAGGCAAGGTACCATCTCGCCAAAATGCCGGGGCAGGAATCACCAGGTCTGGATTTGCTTTAATGGTCGCTACTTTCACCCCCAAACACCAACACCATGCCCCAACCCACGACTGCCGGGAGACTGTTTGCATATTTGAAGCGAACGTCAGGCATCTGATTTCTTTCTTCTCTGTCAGACACTACTCGTGTATAATGTTGGGTGAACAAACTACGTTTTGAGCAATTTTCACGGAGGTATTGAATGCTGATTCAATGTAAAACCACAAAGGCGTTAAGCGCAGTAATGATTGCTGCTCAGCCTGCCAATGACATGCTCTGGGCGGCTTGCTGAAGTGCTGAACAAGTAGCTTAATTGGAGAATTGTGACCCATGACAAAACAGCGACCAAGGCCCGCGACTCTATCACACATTCTGAAGGTTCTGATCATTACCTCTGTGATAGCGGTCATCACGCAAGCCGAGATATCGGAGGATTCGCTCTTCTCCTCTTGTCCGGCGGTTGACATTGCGGCCAGGGCCTTTGCCGAGGGACGGCTGGATGTGGCTACCCATAGGTTCGAAACGCTCTCCCAAGACGCCTCTGCCCCATCCTTTGCTCGTGGTTTGGCCATGTTCGGGTTGGCGGAGGTTGCGCTGGCCCGCCAGGATGCCACGGCAGCCATTGCGGCCTGGGAACGTCTGGCTGCTGATGCAAGGCTACTGCAGTTTCATCGCGATACTGCTCTTCGACATATCGCGGAAGCGGAGCGTTTGCAAAAGGGGCTACCGGCCCGTGACCTGGCCTCCTACCGCGTGCAGTTGCCCGTGCTGCCCGTACCGGGTGAGGTGTTTTATATAGTGCCCACTGGCAACGATACTGCGGACGGATCAAAAAGAAAACCCTTCCGCACTCTGGAAAGGGCACGCGATGCGGTACGGTCGTTGAAGCAATCACGTGCAGGGGAACTGCCCAGAGGGGGCGTGAGGATCGTCATTGGTGGTGGGGAGTATCCTTGGGAGCGAACGCTGAGACTCACATCCGAGGACTCCGGCACCGCCGCTATGCCAATTGTCTATCAGGTGGAGCCGGGTCAGACGGCCGTCTTTCGCGGGGGTGTGCGAATCACCGCATGGAGGCCAATCTCAGACGCGAAACTTCGTGACAAGCTCGATGTGCGGATTCGTGACCGTGTGCTGGAAACCGACCTCAAGGCCCTGGGAATTGATGATTTGGGGGACGCTACGGCGATACGTCGTTGCCCTGAGCTGTTCGTCAATGACAAGCCCCAGACGCTCGCCCGCTGGCCGAACGAGGGCTTCGTCAAGACCGGCGCCATCCTCGGCAAAGACACCTTCAAGGTCTGGAACCGAATTGAAGGATGTCGAGATGGGAAGTTTGGCTACGTCGAGGACCAGCCGGGCCACTGGCTGGATGAGCCGGATGTGCGCCTCTATGGCTACTGGTTCTGGGACTGGTTCGAGGAGTTTCAGAAAGTCGCTTCGATTGATCCGGATGCCCAAACGTTCACATTATCCCAGCCCTATTCCAGATACGGATATCGAAAGGACCAACGCTACTATGCGCTGAATGTGTTTAGCGAACTCGACGCCGAGGGGGAATGGTATCTGGATCGCCGTACGGCAACGGTCTACTGGCTTGCCCCGGAGGGAATCGAGGTATCGAAAGCAGAGACGGTCTTAAGTGTGTTCGACCAACCTTTTATCATGATGACTGATGTCGAACATGTGATTCTTCGCGGATTGACGCTGCAGGAGGGACGTGGCAATGGAATTCATATTAGTGGGGGAGCGGATTGCCTGGTGGCCAATTGCACTATACAGCGGATCGGGGGTGATGCGATCGTCGTTGAAGGCGGACAGCGTCATGGCATCTTCGAATGTACGATGCACACGCTCGGCTGCGGCGGGATGCGCGTCACCGGCGGGGACCGCCAGACATTGACTCCAGGCCGGCACTTCGTCGAGAATTGCAGGGTCTTCGACATTTCGCGTCTAAAGCGTACCTACGCTCCGGCGGTTCGTCTCGACGGCTGCGGCAACCGGATAGTGCACAACCTGTTTGAGAACATTCCTTCCTCGGCCCTGCGCATTGAGGGTAACGATCACCTTATTGAACTGAATGTCATCCGGGACGTCGTTCGGGAATCGGATGACCAGGGTGGACTCGATATGTTTGGCAATCCGCTGTATCGCGGGATCGTGATTCGCTGGAATCGGTGGAGCGATATACGGGGCGGTACGGAGCACGGTGCGGCCGGTGTCCGACTGGACGACATGATCTCCGGCGTCGCCGTTTACGGAAACGTCTTCGAGCGGTGCGGCACTGTTCATTTCGGTGGCGTCCAGATCCATGGGGGCAAGGAGAATCTCGTGGAGGGCAATCTCTTCATCGATTGTCTCGCAGGGCTTAGCTTCAGCCGCTGGGGCGAGAAGCGCTGGCTAGAATCGATCGAGCGTTTTCTCCCGCAGGCAGATAAGCCTCCCTATTTGAGCCGCTATCCCGAGTTGGCCAATCTCAAGACCAATGCCGATGTGAACTTCATTTGCCGCAATGTCTTCGCCCGATGCAGTAGTACCTTCCTGCACGATGGTCAGGTGCAGAAGACAGCGCTCAATGCGGTCACCGACCAGCCTCTGGAAACGCAGGTCGTACCGGGACGGCGGTTTCCGGGTAATTTATCGCTGCTTAAGCCACTTCTTTTCGAACCTATTCCACTCGACGAAATGGGGCCGTACGAATCGAATTGACGCGCGCTGTTTTTGTTTCTGGGGGCCTTCGTCGAATGTGTTTGATTCGACTGACAGGGCGGCAGGTACCCATATCCTTTGCACTCTGAAATCCATTTTTTATAATCTCCCGTCTCAACTCATAAACTGTTTGATTGGATGCAATCCTTCACTTATACTCTTCGAGACAATCTAACATAATCTAGAGGATTAGTTGATGGCAACAATAACAAAAATCAATTCCCACGGGCCATGGCCACTTCCACGAGCATCCCAACTACCGTCGCCTTGATTTTTGGTTCGGCCAGCTCTTCTAGGCAACTCGTCCGGGCTCGCCAAGTAGTGTAACCAGCTAACTTGTGTTGTTCGGGTGGGGCAATGTAGCCCTCGCAGCCGTTTGCCAGGCTGATGTTCATAGTTGTTTGCAGGGGGCTGGCAGCTTTGATGGCCAGACCAGTGCTACCATAGACCTCGCACGGAATAGCCGCAATACCCAAGTCGCCGATTCGAATGGCCTGCAGCTTGAGTTCACGGGTCGGGCCCATCTTATCCAACTCGACCGTTTCACGAGCGTAGACCTCTTCCCAATTCCTCGGCTTGCGGCCAGCAAACGTCTTCATGAACTCGCGTGCCTTGGTTATTTCCTCTTTGGTGGGCAAACGCACGTCCAACACAAGTCGTTGCTCCCGCATTTCGAGAGGAACCCAGTCGTAATACTTGATCGTCTTGTAAGCTTCAAAGGCGGCCTGGGCCACGTCACGTCCGACGGAGAGGTAGTCGTACTTGCGACGCTTCGTTCGCATGAAGTTAGAGCAATTCGCATCACCGCTCGTGCCGTTCGACATGATACCTACAAATCGTGGTCGGTCACCTTTGGCACCAATCAGTCGCCCAATCTCACTGGCGAAGACAGCAAAATAGTCAGCTGACAAAGCAGGTGAACCAGCGTAATGAGTCGAATAGTTGCCAAGCAGGGCCAGCGGGCGGCCGTCGCGAGTCTGCACCGAGAGAATAGTTACATCCGGATCGGCCGGGCCTGTCCGCCGAATCGCATTTGCGTTGTTGTGCCCCGGATTCATCTGGGCTCGGTCATCTCGCTTGTCGCTATACTGATTAGTGAGGGCAGTGCCAGGCTTCATGAGAAAACGGCGGCAGTAAACGTTTTTTTCGTCACGACCAACAGCCC
>SOIH01000187.1 GCA_004376895.1 Anaerolineales bacterium
TGGCAAGGCAATTCTCAAAGAACTGGTGGAGGCTGCCAATCCCACGCATATCATTCTCTTCGTCATAGCCGTGCTGGTCGTGCTGGATCTGGCGTTGCTGGTGATGGCGACGGTTCGCTTCAAACGAGCGCGGTTGATTCTTGATTGAGAGAGGCAGTTGTGTAATTGATTGGATTCAACTCACAAGATGAACGAAGGAGAATGAAGGTGAGGTCAATGGCCTTCTAGTTAAATACCCCGAATGCACATACAAGGTGTTAGGAGTAGCTGAAAATATGTGCCACACAGAATATCTTCGAATCAATAACCATGTGCTTTTTACCAAGAAAATCGGCTCAGGAGACCCTGTCCTATTTTTACATGGAGGGCCCGGCCTATTCCACGACTATTTAGTCCAGCCTTTTAAGCAACTATCATCCAACCATGAACTAATATTCTTTGATCAAAGAGGTTCTGGTGCCTCTTCAGCTTTGAATCCCAATCAGCCAATCTGCATCAATGACTTTGTTGCAGATATCGAATCTCTTCGGCATGCACTGAATTTTCAGACGATTACACTTATTGGTCATTCTTGGGGTGGATTACTGGCTGTACTCTATGCGGATAAATTTGGAAAAAATCTTAAATCGATGATCTTAGTTGATCCTGCTCCGGGTAATAGTTCATTTGATAAGGTTGGTCGCAATACAATGCAGAATAGACTAACAGTCGATGATAGAGAAGAAATCAATTCTATTATGCAAACTAATCCGTTCGAAAATCGTGAGATGGATGCAATAAATAGATTCGTCCAGATAAACGAGAAACCGCGTTACTTCGATCAAAGCTATGTTAGCAAGAATAAACCAACCTTCACTTTTGATACACTCGCAAAGCTACAAACCGTAAGCAGTCTCCTTATTGAAGAATTAGATGATTATGATATTTATCAAAGAATACAAGGTTTAGACATAAAAACTCTTGTGATTCATGGTGACTACGATCCTATTCCGGTCAAATCGAGTAGAAAATATTCAGAAATGCTTACTAGTTCCAGATTCCTATTAATGAATGATTGCGGACATTTCCCCTTCATTGAAAAGAAGGAAGAAACACTAAGCAGCATTGTAGATTTTCTAAATTCATAGCTCTGCCAGATTAACCCGAGTCTGGTTCAACTTTACAAAGCAGCTTTAACCCATCCACTTATATGAAAATGATAGGCAATCGTAAATCGCGGGGGTTGTTCTATGCGTTATGATGGTAACGGACAACCGCTAACTCGGGGAGGCTCACTTTGACCGAATGGACCGGTCAGACGCTATCAAAGGTTTTAATCGAGAAACGGATTGGCCGTGGAGGCATGGCTGAGGTTTATCTCGGTCACCATGGCACCTTGAAGCGCGCCATGGTCGTCAAAATCCTCTACGCACACCTGTCCGAAGACCCTCGTCATATCGCAAGGTTCCACACCGAGGCTCAGGCTGTGGCTGCCTTACGTCATCCCAATATCGTCCAAGTTTTCGATTTTGACATCGTCAATGGTCAACCCTACATCGTGATGGAATTACTCGACGGCATCTCTTTAGAGATGTATATGCATAGTTTGAGAGCCAGGTCACAGACGATGCCGAGGGAGTCTGTAGTCCGCCTGATAAAGAAGCTTGCTGACGCCCTCGATTACGCGCATAGTGAGGGGGTTATCCATAGAGACATCAAGCCCGCCAATGTGATGCTCTGCAATGGATCCGCCCCTATTGAGATGGGGAATCCGCTTCCACTCGATGTCGAGCCAGTGCTAACAGATTTCGGTCTGGCGCGAATCAGCTTCTCCTCCGAGCTAACTGAGCCCGGCACCATTATGGGCACTCCAGCGTATATGAGTCCAGAACAAGTGGAGGGGCAAGCAGTCAGCGTACGCTCGGATTTCTATTCCCTTGGTGTCCTTGCCTATGAGATGCTTGCCGGGGAGCTGCCGTTCAAGTCTGCCGAGGACACTCCAGCTTCGATCATGTACCAGCAAGTGCATACTCCGCCCCCCTCTTTGCCATCCGGAGGTGCCGCATTAAAAAAGGTCATGAAGCGTGCCCTTGCCAAGCAGCCTGACAAACGCTATGCGCTCGCGGGGGACTTTGCAGTCGATCTTGAGAATGCCGTAACTGCAGAATCCAAGACGACGCCTATTCGCATGAGCCCTAAAATCCCTCGCCGCACACTGTATATCGCGCTTGGCTTGATCCTCGCTGTATTTGCTTCCATCTTAGGTCTTACAAGAGATTGGTTCAGCGGCTCGGATTCCGAGCCTGATCCGAAGCCAGCGACCCTTACTTCTATTCAATTGACAGAGAACCCCCAGCCTGGTCCGGACAATCCCCCTCCAGCCCAGCCCACACCTGTGCCGCCGCCCGAAGAAGATGCGCGCGCCAAGCTCGATCTCAACAATCCGGATTACACAGATTTCTTCGATGGGCCAAATGGTTGGAATCAATATGATGTCGAGGGCAACGGCGCATATCGGGTAGATGATGGGGAACTGAACGGGGTCGACTACGTTCCAGAAGAGAAATTTACCTGGTGGTCTATCCTCAATAGACAATCTGGAAACGTCTATGCTGAAGTCAGCGCCACCAATGGTGACTGTATCGAAAAAGATTCTGTAGGCATTGCAATCCGCATCGATGAGGAAACCGGCTCCAGCGGTTACGGCTTCGAGGTCTCCTGCGATGGAAACTGGCGAGTCCGCCTGCACCGGGAAACCAAAAGCCCAAGAGAGCTAAATGAATGGTCTCCCTCCGAGGCGATCCTTACAGGAGCGGGCGCCACAAACCTTCTTGGAATTATGGGGTATCGCGACCTTTTCTACTTGTTTATCAACGACCAGCCGGTAGGCATTGTCGCCGATTCTCAATACAGCCGCTCCTTTGGTTATTTTGCCCTGTATATCCGCGCTTCTCAAACCTACAACCTGGGCGCAACGTTCGACGATTTTTCATATTGGCACATACGCTTCGTCCCATAATTCGATCTCTTTCTGGACCACAATAAATATCCCACACAGGAGTGTGGTTTTTTTTCAATCGACGGTTAGCGCGGATCAACTTGATCTATGAGCCACGTTCTCCGCTCACGCCATCCCTACAGATACGTATGTTCGCAGCAGCCCGTGCTCTCACCCCCTGAGTACAGCGGTCCTACTTGCTATCGAGATCGCCTATATGCTTCTGCTCTCCATCACGCTGATGGTATTGACCAAATCCAGGGAGGCGTCCCCGATACACGACCATGAGGCTGGCGATCCCGGTTGAGATTGGTGCCGCGGCGATCAACCCCAAAGATCCTGCCAGGATTCGGACCACCTCTTCGGCGACGAATTCTAGATTGATCAATTCCACAAACCCTTGTCCTGATAGAGAGAATAAAAGCAAAGTCGGCAGCGCTGCGCCGGCATAGGCCATGAAAAGCGTATTGATCATCGCTGAAACGTGATCCTGCCCCACTCGCATTGCGCGCTGATAAAGACTGCGTAATCCAAGTCCAGAATCAGCTGCATGCAGCTCGAAAACGACAGAAACCTGCGTGATCACCAAATCGTCTAACGCTCCCATGGCGCCGATCAACATGCCGGCTAATACCAAACCACGCATGTTAATGTTGATGTCCACCTGCTGGATGACGAATAGAATGTCTTCATCGCCAAAACCCGTCAGACGAGTCAGATCAACAAAAAAGTTGATCATCAACCCTGTGAACACTAAAGTAAACAGCAGCCCCAGGACTGCTGCATGAGTTTTCACCCCCCAACCGTAAATCAAATAAAGGGTAATCCCCAAGAGCAGAAATCCGCCTATTAAAGTGACAACGGTGGGGTCCTTGCCATCGAGAATACTAGGGATGATATATACCAAGATCACCATGAGGCTAAGGAACAAACCAAGAAGCCCTCTTGCCCCTTGCCAACCGCCCACTAGGACACTGAAAACCACAAAGGCAAGCAACAGCCAGAGAAGTGGTTTCGTCCGAACGAAATCAATGAAATAAGCATTCACCGAGCCATCTGGAGCCCGGTTGATATTGACTAACAATCGATCACCGGGTTCTAAAGTCAAACCCTCTGGTCGTATCTGCCGTTTGCCATAGTCGATTTCAGTAATCAGGCCTTTGTGGGGACCTTCCAGCACTTCAACTCGTAAGACCTGATAAAATTGGGTTCGCTCCCCAAGTGCAACCGTTCCCTCCTCGATGATTTCAAATACCTCGGCTTTATACATGTCATCACCAAGCCCAATCCGAGGTCCTTCGCTTCTCGAACTGGAAAGAAACGCGTCCAACCTGGGAACCAGCAGGATGATCAACGCCGAAATGATGATCAACATTAATAGTGCCATGAGGAGAAAACGCCGCATCTCTTTTGTCATTCTCTACCTTCCATCAAGTTTGGGCGTCGTTTCGCTGAGCTGCAACGCGCCCGAAGAACTGAGAAGAAAATTACCCATTTCGGGATCTATCGTATGTGATGAAGCTTCGCGCTATATTCCTGCTTGTTTCGCTCTACCCAAACGTTAAAAGCTGGCTGGGCAAGGATCTGCTCCTAAATCTAAAAACGGCTATTCACTTGAATCTTGGGTTATCCAACCGGGTGGTTGATGGCCCTCATCATCGATCGCGTGTCGCCCGCCGATAAAGCATCTCTCGCCTGTCCTCTGGTGGAGGCTGATGAATGAAAAGTGTAAGGAACCAGGTGAGCACTGCCCCCAATACGAAGCCCCCGATGTGAGCAAAAAAGGCGACACCGCCGCCCGACGGAGAACCGAGCGAAAGGATGCCATTGACGAATTGCAGAGCAAACCAAAGTCCCAAGACAACCCACGCCGGCCACACCGCCAGTCGAGTAAATAACCCCAATGGGACAATCCCCTGAACACGCACCCCCGGGAAAAGGATCAAATAAGCCCCCAGCACGCCAGCGATTGCTCCGCTCGCGCCGACAAGCGGGATCTGAGACGTGGGATCAATCATGACCTGGGCAAAGACGGCCACGGACCCGCTGGCAAAGTAGAGAAACAGGTAATAAAACACGCCACATCGATCTTCAACATTGTCCCCGAACAACCAAAGGTAAAGCAGATTGCTGAATAAGTGGAACCAGCTACCGTGAAAAAACATGCTGCGAAGGATGTCCAGCAGCGTTTCCAGAGAGAAGGGACTGGCGATAATGTTCGCCGGGACGACGGATAGATTCAAGAAGATGCTCTGCTGTTCGGGCAAAGAAAACATCTGCTGCCAGAAAAAGACCAGGATATTCAGTGCGATTAAAATGTAGGTCAGGAAGGGCGTTCGGCGAGTGGGATTAAGATCTCGAAGCGGAAGCATAGTCCCTCCATTCTATTTCAAACAGCCCCATCAGGGCTGCAAAGCACCACGAATTAATCAGAAATTATCACGAGAGTGCTCGACCATCAACCTGGTCGGCACTTTGCATCCATATATTTGCCTCTTTTAGCATACTGTCACTTCTCAGATGCATCAATGTCCATCCACGCGGGCAAATCCAGCGGAGGAGGCTTTCTACCATAGAGATAATCATCCATCGTGACGGCCAGCGCTCGGAATACCGATGAATTACGTACCCCGAAACGAACGACATTGTGCAGCAGGTTATCGGGATGTGAATAAGGGCATACACGCACGCAGCGTCCGCAATCTGTGCCCGTTGAATTCCAGTAAGTGAAACATGACTCTGCATTGATCTGCCAACGCTTGACGCCGTCAATCTCGATTCTATCGTCAAACGAAATTGATTTGCTCGGGCAAACAACAGCGCACTTTTTACACCGGGCGCAGAAATCAAGAACTGAATAATCCCTGGTCCTTTCATCGACAGTGAGCGGTAGATCCGTTGTCACTACAGCCAATCGAACCCGAGGGCCGAGCTCGGGCGTCATCAACAACCCCATCCTGCCTATTTCGCCCAGCCCCGCGTCACGAGCAACCAGTGGACACACAACCCGATAATTACCATCAATGTGGGCGCGGGCAGGGTAACCGAGGTTGCGTATGAACGCAGCAATCTGGACAGCAATCGCACCCGAAGCCAAATACTGTTGCGCCGATTCCATTACCGTCGGGCCGTACGGAGCGTGATCGAGCATGGATTTCTCCATCTCAACCGTCAGCGCGAGGGCGAATTTGTGTTCCAAATCAACCGGTTGACCGTAGGGCTCGTTACGCCCGAGGTGGCTGTAAAGTTGATAATCCCTGAGTTCCGTAACGCCCACCGACACTGCACCGAGCTTCTTGCCCCATTGCTTTATAAATTCAGTTATTCTCTCAGGGTTTGTATGAATGCGTTCTGAGGCAGGCTCTTGATCGATGATGGTCTGAAACGAGCCAACAGCTGCAAAACTAGCTTCGGCAGCAGCGAACATGTAAGGATCAAAGTGGGTTGATCCTTTACTAAGCAAACCTGGCCTGGTTCTGAACTTATCGTCGAGCGCCTTTTTATCCGGCTTGCGGCGGTAGTATTCCTCAAA
>SOIH01000044.1 GCA_004376895.1 Anaerolineales bacterium
CATCATTCAAACCATAGAGATTTGACCTTTAGAGGACAGGTTTCAGAATAATATTGAAGTTTCCACTGCCATATGTATACTGAAATTCATTCCGATTTCAGTATATGGCAAGTAGCAAATTCAGTATCATCCCCTGAGAGGCTGACAGGCATTGACTTTGAGAGGGAGCGGAGCCATATACGACGGACAGGAATTAGAAAAAAATATCTTTTTCTCCCACCAATTGGTGAATCGCAGGAGTTCACGTAGAAATCAGAAGTCAAATCCATTTGAGTCGATTTGAAAGCTGGGACGGTCTGTTCACGCGCATTGGGCTTTCGATATCCTCGTGGGATCTTCGGTTTTCGAAGCCGCCATATACTAGCAAGATTTCTGAAATGTAATAATGCAAGACCGGATTCGCCCTTTAATGGGTGACCCCTTTTTTTCATTTGCAGACAGACACACAGCATAGGTAGGTGCTAAGCTGATACGGCCTCCGCGATACTACACAAAATTTCAAAGGCCTCATCCAAGTTGAACCAAACGAAATCCGCGGGACGGAGTACTGGCTTTAATTGACCGTCCAACTGCCGATCAAGTTCCCTTATGCGTTCCTTAGAGACATCAACAGGGTCATTGCCCGGTACCTCGAGTTTTCTCCTTACCATGTCGAGGAACTCACGATCATGTAACTCAAGCCCCATCTTGTGAACAGCATATAACAAATCGAAGAAGTCACGAATCGCGGGTTCCTTTCTGGTCAGGGCCGCACGGGCCTTTTCTGCATACGCCTCCCTTACTGCCATCGCACGGACAGTGAAAGTGGGAAGGAGAGACCGATCACTAAATGGATTCACCACGATTGTGCGCGCTTCATTGGATACCGACGACTTGATGAGCGGTTCACGTAAGCCAACTTCAAGCTTGATGCTTTCCTGTGTCTCAATTATTGCCGACTGATATCCAATGCACCCGATGTATTGCCGGGACTCATTATGACCTTTGAACACTTCCGAAATCGCGATCCCAGGAACTACTTTCGGCAGCTTATTGAATATCCGTTTGACTGGCTCCATCTTAGCACGCCTTTTACTTCGTGAGGTGTCCACAGGAACTGGGATGATGAAGTCCAGATCCTCGCTCAGTCGATAAAAATCTGTGTAAACCTTGCTGAGACATGTTCCTCCTCTGAAAACGAGCGATGTATCGCCATCAAAAAAGCGCTGCAGGATCAGTGAGCAGTAGTAGTCCTTTTCGAGCAGAGTCGCTGTAAACCCCGTAGTTCTCTCTGAGTGTGCCAAAGCCTCACGGAAGATCTCGCGATCTGTATCATGAGGGTATGGGAAGTTTACCTCATCCATTGATGATGACCCCCCACTTGCGGTTAACTGTTCCCTTTGCGGGCCTGTCAGGAATCCAGGGGATAGAGGTCTTGGAATTGCTGAGTTGACGCTGGAGCCGAGTTATGATTCTCGAAGTTTGGACGAGACTATCTAGCAAGTACCCTATTCGTCGAGCCGTTGCCTGATTTCCATACTGAGCGGTAGCCTCGACTAATTCGGACGCAAGCTTGAAATCTTTCCTGATTTCCTGTCTGATCCAATCATATCCTCTGGGCAAACTATTAAAGCGGGACCAGTCGAAGACGGCATCCATGAGGGTTCTGGCTTTGGAAGAATAGATAACTTCGACACCTTCAGGTGTGCGAAGAACATTGGTGGCTCCAAGGCGTTGGTATGCGATTTTTATGAATTGAAACGCTAAGTTCCCGATTGTACGACTACTTGAAATACGGTTATTGTAAACGTAAGTGACACTCGGAATTTGGTCATCGAGGCCGTAGAAATTGAACGCCGTTGGCCCACAAAGCTGATATTTACCGTCCTCTTCCTCCATGAGCTTCTGAAGAATGAGGGCAGCTCCGGGACCGTATTTGCCACCAGCCGGTATGCGAAGAGGGACGAGATATACTCCGCGCTTCAGTCTGACGATCCAGCCCGAATTTGACA
>SOIH01000273.1 GCA_004376895.1 Anaerolineales bacterium
TTGCGTTATGGCTGACCATTCACCTTTCCTTAAGCTTTGCATATCTCGTTACCTCAATATACATTAAGTTCCGTTCTGGCCCGGTGGCTAACCTTTGACCAGGCTGGATTGTCCAGCTGACTCACAACAGCTTACCTTGGCACACTCTGGATTTTGTCTCCAGGGGTTCATAGCGGGGGCGCGTTTCGAACCTACGACCTTGCTCTCAAAGTCTCTGGACAATACGGTGTTCTTCTTCCTCTGCATCCTCGTTGCCAAGGGTGAATTGGTTAATTAGTTTTTTAGTCGAGGCGCTCCACTTCCCTTTTCTTTCTGCTGTCGTAGAAACTCTTGCCAGATGGTCTCTATATGAGTTGCTATGCGAAAATAAGCACCTTCCTCAGACACCAGCCATCCGGGAGGATAGTCATGTGTAACAGCTTCGATTTCCTTCATTTTGCCGATGAGCCCCTTACACGTCTCGACGTCAGCCTGTAATTCTTCCATTAGCTTCGTGTATGCTACAACTCGATCCCCTCCCCATTTCATCAGCAGTTCCAAGCATTTCTTTTCGGTTTCCTTTAACTCCATTAGTTCTTTCCTCCAATATATTCGATTCAAAGAGCCTGTCCTACTTAAAAATTCGAACTTCTTTAATTTCAACGACTTACTGTGGCACGGCTGTCCCGCCCAAAAAAATCACCAAAATCGGTGCAAATTTCAGAAGAATTCAGTTTTTTGGGGCCAGCACCCCATGTTTTGTGGACGATGCTCAGCGCGAAAGCCGATAAAGATATTAGTTAGTTGGCTATTTTGTAATTAAGAGCCTGAGTAAGGCAGTATAACAGATTCGCTTTCATCTTGGGCTTATTCTCGGGATAATCTGCCAATGAAGAAATACGAGCATGCGCTAGCTTTGTACCCTTATTTCGGCCATTCCACCCCAACCATGGGAATGTTCCCTCCGACCGGCCTCGAGTACATCGCCGCAAGCATGAAAGACCTGGTCGGCAAGGTGACACTTCTTGACCTTAGATATGAAAGGGCCTATCAGGACCCGAAGGTGCTCAGCGAGTTTATCAGCAGCCAGATCGATCTGCTGTGCATCAGCGTCGGATGGGGGGCTCAGTTCTGGAGAATCTGTGATTACATGTCCCAGTTGCCGCCTGAGGTCTGCACCATTGTTGGCGGCTACAAAGCAACGCAGGAAGTCGAATACCTGTTTGAGCGTTGTCCGAATATCGACATGATCGTACGAGGTGAGGGCGAAGAGATCATCAAACAGATCGTCACCGGCGTCCCGTACAAGGATATCCGTGGACTTTCTTACCTGGATAACGGAAAAATCATCCACAACGAAATCCATCCTCTACCTGATGTCAGGAGTATTCCGTTTCCTGACCGGTCCCTGAGAAGGCACGATTATTACTGGGTCCAGCATGGTGTTCGACTCAGCAGTCTTACGTTCGACACGATACTGACGACGAGGGGATGTCCGTTCAAATGCAAGTTCTGCACCTTCAGTCTCAATCCGCTCGGACAAAAGAGGAGCTACACCGAGCGGCCGCTCGAATCGGTAATTGAAGAATTAAAGACCGTCAAGGCCGATTTTGTACTGCTCAGCGATGACAACTTCTTCACTAATCCCAGGCGGAGCGAGCAGCTTTGCGATATGATTATCGAGAACAAGATAAGGAAGACCTTCGCCGTCCAGGCCCGGATTGACATGACCAAGCATCCAAGGATCCTCGATAAGGCTGAGAAGGCGGGCTTCAGGGTCTTTTTGATCGGGATCGAGTCGCCTCATGACCGAATCTTGAAGCAGCTTGACAAAGGCATCACCCAACAGCAGATCCGGGATGCGTTTGCGATCCTGGCGCAGTATGACTTCTTCCTACATGGGTACTTCATCTACGGCAATATCGGCGAAACGGAAGAAGAGATGCTCTACATACCCAAGTTCGCGAAAGAGATCAAGCTGGATTCCATCACTTTCCAGAAACTCCGC
>SOIH01000214.1 GCA_004376895.1 Anaerolineales bacterium
AATCCAGGTCTGCGAAAGGAGCTATTCGATTTTGTGAGCACCTGACGTCGCCCAGATCGCTTTACGCTGATCTTCTTGGGCGCTAAAGACTGAATTTTCACCTCCCAAAAACTCCCCGCTCAATAGTACTTGTATCGACTAACACTCCGTAGAATAGTTCATCAAGGATGTAATGGAAAAGCAAGCGGCTGTGCGGCCGCTTGTGTGCCGATAAGTGAGGTAATAGCCAGCGGCTTCAGGATCGCCGAAGTGCCACAATTGGAGGGGGCCTCGTTTGGCCGGATTAAGGAAGGGTGGCGGCCCTCTGCTAAGCGAAGTTCTGACCTACATGCCGACTTTGTTGCTTGACCCCTGCCAGAGCCAAGTAGTGCAAGATGACACTATGAGCCTTCCTTTACCTCGATGATCTCGTACGCGGCGAGACCGTGGGCCTCGCGATGCACCGCCTCAGGCGCTACCTTCTTCGACGTGGACCTGGTACTCGTAGACGTGCGTGCCAGCCGGGAAGTCGTCGAAGCCGTCGTTGATGGCAGTTGCGAAAGTGACTTCGGTGGTGAGCAGGTGCTCACCAGGGGGCCAATCGGTGAGCAGAGCGTAATGCAGCCGGCATTCCAACTCACCGAATTTGCCCTCCAACCTGACGAAGCTGTCCAGCGGGACCGTTTTGCCATCTAGCGTAAAGACCAGACTGATGTTATCCAAGTTTTGCGCCAGTTGTTCCTGAGTGGCCGTGCACCAGCCATAGACCCACATCACGTCCTGTGAGGTGTCCATTTCGATGGTGTAGGTGTAGGTATCGCCTGCTTGGGAGCTGACATCATATGATTCGGGGGCCAGATCCTGCAGCCACGAAGTCTGGGCCTCGAAGGCGGCCTCCGCCTCCGATCGAGGGGCAATTCGCGGCGGGGCTTCCGCCGTGACGGCCTCGCCAGGCGGCTGGCCAGGCTCGCCCCCGTCAGTCTCCAACCCTAACCCCTTTTGAACCTCACCTTTGGAGCAGACCGTCAAGCCGTCGCTGTGTACGCAACCGGAGAAATCGACGGAGACCAGCCGGTCCAGGGCTTGGAAAGCTGCCTCGCCATCTTCGGCTAGGGCGATCACGACAACGCGGTCGGCGCTACGGTCAACAATGTAGAGAGTAGTGCCTTTGATACCAAGAGACCCCAGTCCTTCGATTTCGATGGTGTCTTGGGGTTCATCTACCTCTTTCTCCCCAGCTTCAGTTATCACGATCGCAACGCCTGCCGTAGCCAAATACTTCTGCACCAAGTCCGCATTGTCGAATGTTCCGACGAAGAGGGTGTCGTGATCGGGATCGGCGGCGGCGCGCAGGTTGAGGGAGAGCTGGGCCTGGTGAAATACCTCCTGCAGCGTGCCGCTGCGAGCAATCAAGCGGGAGTCAAGGAAGCCCTCCCCAACTTGCACCAGGTCTACCGACCCCGCGAAAAGGTGGGGAAAATCTTTGAGGTCCCACTGGCGCGAAGCGGCCGCCAGCCAATTGGCAATGTTGCTGAGGAAACGATCATTGTCGGCTATGGTGTGGTAGGGCGGCGCAAGGAAGGTGAGGTCACCTAGGGCCAGCACCCGCCCGTTGGCGGCAAGCGCGGCTGCCGTGAGACCAGTTTCGCCACTGCGCAGGGAGGAGAGGACATTCTTATCGCCGCTGACGAGAGGGATGCCGTCAGTGTGCAGCGAGTGAGCGGCGAAGAAAACGATCGTGTCCAGATTTTGGGTGAGGGAATGCTCATCGTTGAAGATAGTAAATTTGACGTTGCGATAGTTCCCCTCGTTGTCCACCAGGTTGTAAAGATAATCGTCGAAGTAGACCAGGCCGAAGGCGTTGGCCAGGCTGTTGATGGCGGGGACGGCGCTCAAGGGAAAGAAAATAGATTCAAGATCCAGAGGCCCTTCTTCCTCCTCTGGAGGCATAGGCCGCGTGGGGTCAGCTGCCAGGAGCAAGTGCCCCCCATCCTCCACGAAGTCTGCGATCACATCGCTCTCCTCCGCTGTAAAGCTGGAGGTGGGCGCAATGACCAGCAAAGCGATGGCACCTCGCAGCTGACTTTCCAGTGAGTGGCTGGGCTCATCTAGGGTTTCAATAGCCACGCCGCGGGCTGTCAGGCGATCCCGCAGCGGCGTCAGGTCGTCAATTTCTAGGTTGTTGTCGTGTGATAGGTCGATGACCACGAGACCCCTCGTCTCAAGCGGCTGATCAGCGAGGGGACGATACTCCGGCAGAGGCAGCGCCATTTGGCTTTCGTCAATCTCAGGGATCTCAGGCGGTTTGTACCATCCGCGATGGAACCAGAGCAAGCGCCCGGCAATAGGCAAGCCGACAAGGACCAAAACCAGCAAAAGCTTGATCCGGTCCCTCATGGCATACCCCCCAGCCGAACATCGTACAGCAAGTAAGCGCCGGGCGGTAGGATGCGCTTTCCGGTCACCGGATCGGCCGCGGCGATCCAGGCTTCGAAGGAAGGATCATTGCCCTCGAAGAGTTCATCGATGACGCGCGCCTGCAGGTCTATTACCTTGTAATGGTCGATGTGGGCCAGTTCCGCGGCGGTGGCAACAGCCTCGGCCTGGCTGCCCAGGTGATCGATGAGACCTAAGCGCAGCGATTCGCGGCCAGAGTAAGCCAATCCTTGTGAAAGATCGACGGGGGAGATATTGAGGCGCTCACCGCGTTGGATAATGACGGTTGCCAGAAACTCTTGCTTGATGCCTTCGATGGCGCGCAAGAATTCAGCTCGGTTGCTGGCTGTCAGCTTAAAGGGACCGCTGGCCAGGATCACCTCGTTGACGCCAATGTCGGGTGGAATGAAGCCCCATACACCGATATTTCCGACGGTGGAGGACGGTTTAGCATAGATGGGATCGGTGGCCATGGCTACATAAAAGCCGCCGCTGGCTGCCATGCCCTCGATAGAGCTGACGACGGGCATCTTCTGGCGCAGGCTTTGCAATTCCAGGTAAAGGGTCTGGGTGGCGGCCACTTCGCCGCCAGGGGAGTCCAGCTGCAGCACCACAGCTTTGATGACGGGGTCCTGGCATGCTGCTTCGATCTGAGCCATGACTAGCTCAACGCTATCGAGCTCGTAGCTATTAGCCCAGATGTCGGTATTGAGCCGAATGATGCCCACGGCCGGCTGCGGTACCAAAGTATGCGCCAACAACCAACCGACAAGCAGGGAGGCTACACTCCAGAGGAAAAGGCTTCCCAGAGTTCGAAAACTGAAGCTGGGCGGCATTTTGATCGCAACAAGCCCAGCGACCGCTCCCAGGATACGCTGAGTAAGGTTTCTTCGGAGTTCTGCCGTATCGTCCTGACCAGGTGAGGTTGCTGGTGCCTCAGTCATGGTTTGCTCTCCATTGTGGAAGGTGAGCCGTTGTCCGGTTAATTTGAAGGTTCAGGGTGCCAAGGTTCCGGGCGTAGCAAGGCTAATTTCGGGTTACAAAACTCAAACTGTTGCGCGAAGCCCCTTTCAATGAGCCACTGGTTCACTAATGGGTATTCGCCGATCTCTATTATCGCACGCAATTTGCTCCCTATCCAGCTCTCTGGGGAACGCTTTTCTGCCTCCACAATAGCTCCTTGCACAATAGTACTTGTACAAAAACCCTTCTCTTGAAGCACTCCCGATAATGCTAATTATCAACTGCACTGTGGCGCAGTAAAACGGTCAGATCCATTTGAGTGATGTTAATCTAAGTCGAATCCAGAGTTGCACTTCGTAGTTGAATCCAGGAATCATTAAAGTTCACCAAATTGCACCACAGCCGTTCTGATGACGTTTTGTGGAGGTTGCTCGCCTGTTGAGTTAAGCCATATGGATCTGGAAAATGAGGTCTCGGGTGACAAGATATCAGCTGATTACTACGATTATTACACCGGATGCTGTATGGAAATCAAGTGAGTGCCGAAGATCGAATCCTTGCCCGCTTCACGATGAAATCGACCAGCCTGGGGAACGGATCGAATCCTATGATGTTTGGGGCATCGGCCACGAAGTTCGATAAGGCGTTGATGTCATAGTAGTACACATCACCATCGCGTTCGTTGATTAGGTATTCAACCCCCCCGACCTCAATGTGGGCAGCCGATGCAATCCGCAACACATCATTTATGACGTCATCAGGAGGGGTATAGGCTTCAACAGGAATCCCACGACCAGAAACACCATCTGCCATTCCATCTCCTAGATGACCTTCGACAACCGGGGGCAGGCAATAATCTGCAGGGCATAGGTTGAATTCACCCGCAGTCAGGAAAAGTCGGATAGCGTAGAGGAACTCGCCGTCTAAGATTTCCACTCGAATGATGCTGCTGTTCTCGGCTGGAAGGTACTCCTGGATGAGGGCAGTTTGGTCAATCCCGAGGTTGATGTGCCCGTTTTGGGCTGCTTCGGAAAGTTCTTCCTTCGAGTTAAAGCGGACAATCATCGCGCCGCTTCCACCGATATTCGGTTTGAGAATTACGGGGAATAGAAGTCCCTCCGCGGCGGCAGGGGCCAGGGAGGCGCTGTTGATCACACGAGCTCTCGGGTGGCAGATTCCTAACTTTTCGAGTAAGCCAACCTGACGCGCCTTTGAGAACTCGTACAGATATGCATCATATCCATTGAGCACGTTCGCGCCGATGCTCTTAAGATACGAAAGATAATGCAGGGTGGAAAAGATTGCATGTGCGTTCCCACGTGTGTGGGCAGAGGGGCTCATGCGATTCACGATTAAAGAGTAAGGGCTTCGTCGAACAGTTGGATCATATTGGAATGCGGAAGCCAGAAGTTTCTCATACGATATTCCGCGGCGCTCTAATTCGGCAAACAACGGCTTGAACCATTCCGGATGTTCGTAATAAACCGCAATTGGCTTCCGATCATTACCTTTTGACATGTCTGCTAAACCTCTCGATAAGCCGATCCAAACAAGCTAAATAGTGAAATCGTCATCATTAAGCAATACCCGATAATATGTGTGATGGATCTATATTCATCACCTTCTTTCCCCGGGTTAAACGTAGATTCAACTCGCACGTGCAACACAGAAGAATGAAAGTGAGGTTAGTGGCGGTTCCTGTTCAATACCCCGAATACACTTGCCAGTTAACTCTCTACGTGTTGGATAATTGAAACCAAATGTTCGTTTATAGCATCGTCCGAGAATCATCCGACCACCACCGACACTCTCGCTACACAGACCTAAGACATTCCCAGGGGGATCAATGAGGATTCTCGAAGAAATGTGGATGGCGGGGTTTGAAAACCCAAAGCACTCTGTCACAGGATCTGATTCTTCGATGTGCTCAGCTATTCCTACTTGGCTTGGGGCATTCGCGTCGCCTTTCCTGGCTTCAGGAGCGATGCAGTTTGGGTGCAGTTAGCGCACCACTCTATATTTTAATCGGTGCAGACAACTTGAGAGTTGGGTATCCTAACCGTATCCCGAATTCAGGGATTCAGTATTAAGGTAGGATGGATATAGCACACCACCAGCTCATAGGTGCAACACGAAGGCGGTAATACCCTTGTCACGTCCTTTTATTGCCAAATCTCGTCTTTCCATGCCCTGAGTATCCATATTGGCAGCTGCAATCGTATCCTCACTAACCATGATTTCTCCAGGAGCAGCCATGGAGGTCATGCGGGCAGCCGTATTGGGGACATCTCCCAGGGCAGCAACTTCCATAAGCCCGTTCGGTTGCCCGACGGACCCGACAAACGTCTCCCCGGTGTGGAGACCGATGCCCACGGGAATCCAGGGCTCTTTTCCCACTCCATGCCCGGTGACCTTCAGCAATTCTTTCGCGGCATCGAGCGCCCTACGGGGGTAATCTTCCCCCGCGACCCCTCTGGTGAACATGGCTGAGACCTGATCACCGGCCAGTTTCCCGATCATGGCGTCGGCATGGCTGAGAACCTTGGTGCTCTCGACATAAAAGCGATTGATCAACCTGCCGAATTCTTTCTGCCCAATGCGTTCCGCCATCGTGGTTGAGCCGCGAACATCCACAAAAAGTATCGTGATCGGGACTTCGGCGCCGCCCTGAAATTTATTCGCAAAGTCATCGCAGAAGTTGCAATAATGGGGGTTAAATTGCGACGGAGAGACCTGTAATACGGTTCTCACCAGGGTGCCGCTTGCTCCATCTAGGGGGGCAAAGCAGAATTTGCAGCGATGATCGGCGGGCAAGAACTTGAAGAATCGCTGCTGTCTCCGTTTGCTTTTAGGTGGACCTTCCTGGGTCCAGCTTCGCCAAAACTCTTCAACCATCGTTTCATGTGCTAAGTCTTTGTCGGCCATAATAATCCTTTGTTGTTCTGAATAGGTCTCAACTTGCAGAATAGTTGACAGGGATGTTGGAAGAAGTCCATTTCCTTGCTATTTCGCGACCGTTCGAAAACCGGCGAATATATTGTTCCGGTCAGGCGTGTAGAAATTCCGAAATGAATTGCGTATCACATGCGGACGTGTTGCCCAGCATCCACCCCGCAGCACTTTTTGCTGGCTGAAAGACGGTTCAGAATAGGTGTCGTAGGGATCGATCACATAACCGGGGTATGGCTCAAAGGTGCTCGCCGTCCATTCCCAGACATTTCCGATCATTTGCCGCAGTCCAAATGCGCTGTCCCCAGCGGGTAATGCTCGCACATCAACGATTCCACCGGCGGCGGAGTTGAGATTGGCGTGTTCAAGCCGGGGGTGTTGGTCCCCCCAGGGATAAGCACGTTTCTCCTCGGTGAAGCTTTGGCCATCCGCAGATGGGGCTGCGCTGGCAGCCAATTCCCATTCAGCTTCGGTGGGCAGTCTGCGGTCCGCCCATTTGCAAAACGCATTGGCCTCAAACCAGTTGACATGGATAATCGGTAGAAAAGGCTCCAGCGCCATCCATCGATCAAGCCAGCGCCAGATCCATTCTCCGCCGTTGTCCATCTTCCAGTAAATGGGATGCTTCTGGTCGCTCATCTTCAACCATTCCCATCCTTCGTCACTCCAAATTGAACGCTCTTGATAGCCGCCTTCATCCACGAATTTCCGGTATTCGGAGAAGGTCACCGGGGTGGCGGAAATGTGGAAGGGTTTGATCTCAACCGGGTGAGCCCACTTTTCGTTGTCGAATATAAAGGGCAGATCCACAGTGCCGCCCAGCATGTACGTGCCGCCAGGAATGGCTACATCGTGCAACTCGTAATCCGGATTGATATTCAAGGCCTTTATGTTTAACTTTTTGACCGAGAGTTTGGGGGCTGGATAGCCGAATGTCTGGCGGATGTGCTGCATGGTCTCGCTGTGCATCTCCTCGTGATTCAGCACTAGGTTGTAAAAATACAATTCCTCATCTGAGGGGTTATGTGAATCCAGCCTCAGGATGACCCGCTCGAGGATGTCGGTAATATTTTCAATCGTCTGTCCGAGAGAAGGGTAGCGTAATGCCGGACGTTGGTCATTGGGTACATTGAATGAATCGTATAAAGAATCTGCCCTCTCGTCGACTGGCTCTGATTTATCCAGGTTCTGCAGGATCCACCGGTCCTGGAACCAGCCAACATGGCCGAGTTCCCAGATCGGGGGCTCGACGATACGCATGGAAGGGCCAAGCAATTGTTCGTTTGTCAGGTCCGTAATGACTTCCAATTCGCGCTGGCGAGTATCAACGAGGCGGTCGGCAATTTCTTGTCCAAGCTTCGTAAGGCTTGCGGTAATGGTACGTTCCATATGATTCCAGATTCCTATCTTGCGATCAGGTATTGAACGCTGAAATAATTCTTCGGATCGACCCATGCTTCTATGACAACAAAACCGGCCTCAGCGGCCATTTCGGAGAAACCCTCCAACGTGTATTTGTACGACACCTCCGTTAGGATGCTCTCCCCTCCCTTGAAATCGAACGCCTCACCAGCGATATGTGCTGTCTGATTCATCTGGCTGATCAGGTGCATTTCAATTCGGCCCATCTCCTCATTGTAAAAAGCGAAGTGTTTAAATTGATCTGTGTTGAAATCGGCGCCAAATTCGGTGTTAATGTGGTTGAGCATGTTTAGATTAAACGCAGCCGTTACCCCTTTGCGATCGTTGTAGGCTAGGCTTAATACCTCGGCATCTTTCTGTAAATCCGTACCGATAAGCAATCCGCCACCCGGGCCGACAAGATCAGCGATATTGCGCATGAAATCAATCGCCTGACTGGGGTAGAAATTTCCAATGGTTGACCCCGGGAAATATGCCAGTTTGTGAAGGATCTCTTTGCCGATGAGGGGTAACTCAAACAAGTTGTTGTAATCTGCCCAAATGGGTATGATCTCCAGCTCCGCGTAATCACACTTCAGCCCCTGGGCAGCCTGATAAAGTTGTTCTCTGGAGATATCCACCGGTACGTAAGCGGACAACTCCGGTAAGTGGTCCAACAGGATCCTGACTTTGGAACTGCTGCCGCTGCCATACTCAATTAACATTGAACCAGGCCCGACCAGGTCAACCACTTCATGCACATTTTGCTGCATGATCGCGGTCTCTGTTCGAGTCGGATAATATTCATGTAACCTGCAGATGCGTTCAAATAATTTTGAGCCGCGCGCATCATAGAACAACTTAGAGGGAAGCTCTTTTTGATCTTTCTGCAACCCATGCATGATTTGAAGTAGCGTGTTATTCGTATCAGCCGGGGGGTCAATAGCGATAATTTGATTTTTGGTTATGGTTTGATGCATAAGGGCCTTCACTACGGATTATCCTCGGTAATACAAAGATGATGGGACTGAATATAAGCTCCCCGCGTTTAAAGTTGATGGTGTAAACCTCTATTATAATACAAAGTTGACCAAATTAGACTTATATAGTGTAATATGTGCTGAGCTATTCATTCTCCATCGTCAGTTGCTGACTATTTACGAAGGAATGAAATACTCTGTCCTCATTACCCGTTGAATTACTCCAACAAAACAAAGTGATGAGGGGTAAAGGTTTATGAAGGAGTCTTGAAGAATGGGAAAACCTGTAATCATGTCTGTTGATGACGACCCCCAGGTATTAAAAGCGATCAACCGCGACCTGCGACAGCAGTACAGCAAAGAATATCGGGTTCTCAAAGCAGGGTCTGGACAAGAAGCGTTGGATGCATTGAGCGAACTGAAAAAACGAAACGAACCAGTCGCTTTATTTGTTGCCGACCAAAGAATGCCCGAAATGAGCGGCACGGAATTCCTGGCAGAGGCGCGCGGGTTTTATCCCGAGGCACGAAAGGTATTGCTCACCGCTTATGCCGATACCGAAGCAGCGATAACCAGCATCAATACCATCGATCTGGATCATTACCTTATGAAACCCTGGGATCCACCAGAGGAGAAACTATTTCCTATCCTGGATGACCTGTTGAGCGATTGGTGGGTGACCGCATCTCCACCCTACGATGGCATACGAGTGGCAGGCACGCTGTGGTCTGCCAGTTCTCATTATGTCAAAGATTTCTTAGCCCGTAACCGCATCCCCTATCAATGGCTGGATATCGAGGCCGATTCAGAAGCGAAGAAATTGGTCGATGATCTTCAGAAAGGCGAGAAAAAACTGCCAGCCGTTTTCTTCCCGGATGGAAGTGTTTTGTTCGATCCTGATCATCAAACTTTAGCGAAGCAGGTTGGTCTAAAAACGGAAGCCTCCGCACCCTATTACGATCTGATCATCATTGGTGGAGGACCGGCGGGTTTGGGAGCAGCGGTGTACGGCGCCTCGGAAGGCTTGAAGACCCTGGTTGTCGAAAAGCAAGCCACGGGCGGGCAGGCGGGTACGAGCTCGCGGATCGAAAATTACTTAGGTTTCCCAAAGGGGATCAGCGGCTCTGAATTGGCCAAACGCGCCACCGACCAATCCATCCGTCTGGGTTGTGAGATCTTGACTTCCCTGGAAGTTGTAAAGGTGGAAGTTGAGCAGCCATACAAAATCGTCACCCTCAGCGACGGCCAAGAATTGACCTGCAAAGCATTGCTCATTGCCACCGGAGTGACCTTGCGGGAGTTGGAGGTCCCTGGAGTCAGCCGGTTGGCCGGCGCAGGAGTCTATTACGGCGCGGCATTGACCGAAGCTGCCAATTATCAAGACCAGCACGTCTTTGTTGTTGGCGGTGCAAACTCTGCCGGGCAGGCCGCCATGTACTTTGCACGTTACTCGAGCAAAGTGACCATGATCGTGCGGGGGAGTTCTTTGCAAAAAGGCATGTCGCAGTACCTTGTCGATCAGATCAACGCGCAAAAAAACATTGAAGTCTTCACCCATAGTGAAGTCTCAGAACTCTACGGGAAAGACCGGCTCGAACAAATCACGATGGTAAATAACCAAACCGGGGAAAAACGCACCGTCACGGCGGCTGCTTTGTACATCTTCATCGGCGCTGTTGCGCATACGGAGGTAATTGACGGGTTGGTGAAACGCAACAGAGTCGGCTTCATCCCCACTGGTCCCGATCTCATGCTGAACGGCAAACCGCCAAAGGGGTGGACTATGAAACGGACCCCCTTCCTGCTGGAAACCGATGTTCCCGGGATCTTCGCGGCCGGCGATGTACGACAGGGCGCAGTACGTCGAGTTGCTTCAGCAGTGGGGTATGGCGCCATCGCGGTCAGTTTAATTCATCAGTATCTCAAGACAATATAATGACGCACGAGTTGTTGAAAAACGTTCCTCTTTTCCATGGGCTGGGTCAAGAAGATCTGGACCGGATATCTCAATCCATAGAGATTGTGACAATCTCCAAAGGAGAAGAACTTTTTCATGAGGGGGATAAGGGTGATCGTGCATATATTATTAAACAAGGCGATGTAGAGATTATCAAGAATTCGCATGGCCGGGAGGTGCTGCTGGCTGTTCAAAGTGAAGGTAGCGTGATTGGGGAGATGGCCTTGCTGGAGTCGACACCGCGGACCGCCACCGCGCGCGCCCGCTCGGATGCAGCCCTCTATACCATCCAAAAGAAAGAACTCGATCGACTCATGAATTCAAGCCCATCGGCGATGCAGTCATTGTTCCATACCATTCTCGGGCGTTTGCGAGAAAACCAGGTCCATTTAAGCCAGAGCGAGAAAATGGCGCAATTGGGCACGCTCACTGCCGGCGTAGCGCATGAACTAAATAACCCTGCGGCGGCAGTAAGACGAAGCGCGGACCAACTCGTCGACGCCACGAAAAAATTAGATGCAGCCTATGCCCATATCAGCCGATTGGGATTTGACGACCAGCAATGGCAAATCCTGAATTCGCTGGCCGAAAAAGCACATAAAAGCGCTGATTCCCCTCCAGAAATGGATGCCCTGACCCGCAGCGATATGGAAGCAGAAATAGAAAACTGGCTGGGCGATCACGGAATTAGTGAGGCCTGGCAGATGGCCCCTAATCTGGTTAACCTGCAATTTAATGAAATGGAACTCGCCTTCCTGGCCGAAGAATTCCCAGCCGAGCTATTGACGTGTGTGGTTGAGTGGCTGAACGCCACATACGATGTATATAGTCTTCTGCATGAGCTTTCCCAGGGATCCGTCCGGATTTCGGCAATCGTTAAATCTTTAAAATCCTATGTCTATCTGGACGAGGGACCAGTTCAATCTGTGAACATCAACGAAGGTCTGGATGATACCCTCACGATCCTGCGCAGCAAGCTCAAGTCTGGCATCAACGTGAAGCGTGAATACGCACAGGACCTGCCGGAGCTAATAGGACACGGCAGCGAGCTGAATCAGGTGTGGGCTAATCTAATCGACAATGCTGTGGACGCTCTCGCAGATCAGCAAGACGCCCAGGTGATCATTCGCACCCGGCAAGAAAGCGGGTGGGTGGTGGTGGAGGTAGAAGATAACGGCCCTGGAATCCCGGAAGATATCCAACCAAAGATCTTCGATGCCTTTTTTACCACCAAAGAGCCCGGCAAGGGTACAGGACTTGGATTGAATATCAGTTACAACATCGTCGTGCAAAAACATCGTGGAGACATGAAAGTAAGCTCGATACCCGGCAAAACATGTTTTAAAGTCATGTTGCCGATAGCGTTAACGAATTGATCTTATCAGGCGCAAGTATTGAGGAGAAAAGGCGTCCATGCGGATCACTCGGACACTCACAGATCGGGAAGGATGGAAGCGATGTCAGGATGCGGGTTTTCGATCAGCATCGAGGAGATTGCCACACCGCCTTCCAGGTGGCTCGCAATAGACAGACGCAGGTCATCGCGAGCGGAAGCGAAGCGATCCCCTCGCGAGGCTGGAAGGGAAAGCCGGTCAGGGTACAGGGTATACGCAAAAGATTGCAACTTCGGGCCAATGGAGCAGTACATGTATTATTTGGAGGTGTTATGAAAAAAGATGAGACTGGGAAGGTGCGCATTGCAGCCAAAATTAATGAGATGATCGCCAGCGGCCAGTTAGATTCTCATGGTTGTACCCACGTATCTGAGATTCAAGATTTCATACCATCGGCTGACGGCTGTGAAAAATGCTTAAAACTGGGGGATACGTGGGTTAACCTGCGCTTGTGCCTGACCTGTGGTCACGTGGGCTGTTGCGATGATTCCAAAAATAAACACGCTTCACGTCACCATCACGAGACCCAACATCCAATGATCGTATCTTACGAGCTGGGTGAAGATTGGTTGTGGTGTTATATCGATGAAGTGTCGATATCACTCTGAGCAAGAGAATTCTAACTAAAAAAAACAATTCAAAGAAACTTTAATTTCATGTATCGTAACCGTCAAAGTTGCACTTCGTAGTTGAATCCAGGACTGCTTATCTAATAAGGTGGAGCAGGTAAACACAAAGACACGAAGATGTGTTAGACAGGCACAGCCCCCGGAAATTTTCGGGGCTTTTGTTTATTTGGAAACTAGTAGGTGAGTGATTTGGGAAAGGGCACAGCGTGATATTTGAACGATTGAATTACAATGATCGAGCCATATCCTTGATCGCGTGTGAAGGAGAAGGACGAATTCATGGGTAAAGGAAAAGGGCGTGCGACCGCGGCGACCAAAACCCGGTATGGTCGCATTGCGCCGATTTATGATTTTATCGAGATCCTTCCCGAGCTGCGCTACAGCTCTTGGCGAAAGCGGTTCTGGGAGATTGTCCGCGGTGAATTATCTCGAGGGAGTCGCCTGCTTGAGGTCGGCGTTGGAACGGGAAAGAATATGCCTTACTGGCCTCAAGGGATTCGATTCACTGCCATTGATCTCACGCCGGGCATGGTGGCTCGAGCCCGGCAACGGGCAGCGAAACTGGGAGTAGAAGCTGAGATCATGGAGGGGGATGCGCAATCCCTCCAATTCTTAGATGACAGCTTCGATGCCGCCGCGGCGACGTTTGTATTCTGCTCTGTTCCCGATCCGGTCCTTGGACTTCAGGAATTGGCTCGCGTGGTCAGACCCGGTGGATCCATATTCCTCATGGAACATGTCCGATCCACGGATCCCATCAAGGGAAAGTTGATGGACCTCGTCAACCCCATCGTGCGCAACCTGATGGGTCCGAATATCAATCGCGACACGGTGGAGAACGTAAAGAGAGCAAACCTGGCGATTTCAAATGTGGAAGATCTGGATCGGGGCGGTATCTTCAAGATCATCCACGCGCGGAAATTATCTTCATTTGAAGAAGGCAGCAATTGAGTACTATTAGGAAGAGCTTTGAGCGGAACAAGACTCACAACAATGCTGTATGCTATTTGGCCGCCCAATATTCCAATGGGAAAAAAACACACGAAGGATTGCTCGTGAAGAAGGTCTTCTCCGTCTTATTGCTCCTCTTGACAGCTTGCGCGCCATTAACCGGCCCGACGCAGGGGCTGCCGAGCACTAATGGTCCAAAAAGTACGGTAGGGCTGCCTCCGGCGTACACTCCGACGCCGGCGCCCCCACCCACGCATACCCCACAACCGACTCCGGAGATCCAACTATCCGATCAGAATCCAGGCTTATTATCCGATCATGTCGATGACCTCGCCCACCTCAAAGGTGCTACTCGCTATTCGATCGAGGTGGAGGTGACCTTTGATTCGGAGATGAGGACCGCTGTTCTCGATGGCTGGGCTCAGATTCAATTCAAGAATAATCTCGATAATCCGCTGCATGAGATCTATCTCATGCTCTGGCCGAACGATCCGCAATACCAGGCTTCGATGGTCGCGGGTCCTATATTTATCAGGGACAAGGTCATCGATCCCAAGCAGGAGTTGGATGGTCTAGCTCTGCGGGTTGACCTGGCGTTGCCGCTCGCCCCGGGGGAGACGATCGATTTGGGTCTGCCATTCCGGATCGAGGTGGGGTCGATGCGTCCTTCAGCCCCCCGCCGTTTTGGGATCACCGAGGGCGTGTTGATCGCCCCGACCTTCTATCCACTGATCCCGCGCATCGTTGATGATGAGTGGGATGTTCGGCGGGCGCCGTCGGGCGGTGATACGACCAACTCCGAGATAGCCCTCTATCAGCTGCAAGTGACTGCGCCCGCCGGCTTTGATCTCGTTGTATCCGGAGTGGAGATTCTGAATGAGACCCTAGGCGATCTTCAACGCCTGACGTATGTGACCGGACCGATGCGGGATGTGGCAATCGCCGTCGCCGACTTCGTCGATGAGTCTCGCCAGGTTGGCGATGTTACCGTAACAGCCTGGGTGCTGCAGGATCATGCCGACGATCTTGATAAGGTGCTCGATTCAGCGACCCTGCAGATGCAGGTCCTGGGTGATCTTGTGGGTCCCTACCCCTATCCGGAGCTGGATATCGTCGACGCGCCCCATGCGTTCGGCGGCATCGAATACCCGGGCTTGGTCTTCATTGGCACATTGGGGACCCACTGGGTTGTGGAGCCTACCGTCCACGAAGTCGCGCATCAGTGGTTTTATGGTCTTATCGGCGATGACCAAATATCGGAACCCTGGCTGGATGAAGCTGCAGCGACTTATTCGGAGGCGCTGTATTACGAACACGCGTTAGGGTCAGGCCGTGCGACTGGTTTCTTGAGCGATTTGCGCGCCATCGTACGGGAGCACCCAGACCCGACGATACCGATCGGTCTGCCTGTTGGGGACTATGCCTCCGATGCTGATTATGCTGTGTTCGTGTACTTGAAAGGCGCGCTGTTCTTCGACGCGCTGCGCCGCGAGCTCGGCGATCGACCCTTTGGCGAATTCATGAAGGCGTATTATCAGCAGTATCTGTATGGCTTTGCGAGCGGGAATGGCTTACAGGAAGTCGCAGAACAAACCTGCAGCTGTGATTTGCAGGACCTTTTCGACCTGTGGGTTTATGAGGGTGGCGTCATCCCTGAGTTTGAGAGATAGACACCACCAGTAGTTTGTCCTCACAACAGTACATGAATTATTTTTGGTCCGATTTTCCCTCGAGATATACGGTTGGACCAAGTAGGGGCATGGCGCCGCCGTGCCCCTACACCTCTGTTGATTTGTAGGGTGGATCCACGTATCTCCTGCGTTTCCCTTTTATGCATAGGGTGAGCTCTTGTGTCAAACCGTCGTCTAACGGTGCTCTTCCCTTAGTTAAAGAAGGCTTATCCTTGACCCTTCTTCCCCAAAGGTCTTACAATCCATTTATCAATATTTCCATGTCGCGGCGAACGACTCATAAGCCACCATTTTTAGGAGTTTCAAATGCCTGATTCACTTTTTCGTGGGACTCTGGAAGAGCTAGATCCAGATGTGTACGAATTAACTCAACTGGAATCCGAGCGTCAATATCGAAAATTGATCCTGATCGCAAGCGAAAGCACCTCTCCATTAGCGGTGCGAGATGCTTTGGATTCGGCGTTCCAGAATGTCTATGCGGAAGGTTATCCGGATGAGGATACCCGCTGGATGAGTGAAGAAGAAATCCTGGATTATGACAATCGCCTTGCAAACTACCGCCGTTATTCTGACCCGCGTTATTACAAGGGTGTCGAGTATGTTGACACGATCGAGGCGTTAGCACGTCGGCGCTGCGCCGAAGCTTTTGCCGCCAATGGTTTGACGGCAGATGATTTGTACGTAAACGTGCAGGCGCTTTCGGGGGCGCCAGCTAATAACGCGGTGTATCACGCGTTGGTTGACCCCGGCGACACCGTCATGGGGATGAACCTGTTGCATGGCGGTCACCTTTCCCATGGATCCCCGGTAAATCGGTCCGGGAAATTTTATAACATCGTCCATTACACAGTTGATCCCGAGACACAGCGCATAAACTATCAGACAGTCCAAGATCTGGCGACCGAATACAAGCCTAAGATGATCATCGCCGGTTTTTCGTCCTACCCCTGGTCGGCCGATTGGGCCAGGTTCAGGGCTATCGCCGACTCGGTTGGTGCGTACTTATTGGCCGATATCGCCCATGTTGCCGGGATGGTGGTTGCCGGCGCCTATCCATCTCCGATAGGACATGCCCATATTGTAACGACGACCACGCATAAATCACTTAATGGACCTAGGGGAGCAGTGATCATCACGGCGGACCACGAAATAGCCCGCAAGATTGATCGCGCGGTATTCCCCGGAGAACAGGGTGGACCTCACATTAATACGATCGCCGCACTTGCGCTCACTTTTAAGCTCGCTCAAACAAAAAGGTTCAGCGTTCTTCAGCACCAAGTGATAAGGAATTGCGAAACATTGACGAAACGTTTGGAGGAGAGAGGCTTTCCGATAGCGTTCGGTGGCACCGACACACACCTTATGAATTTGGATTGCAGATCCGTAACCGGACCTGATGGGACAACGCTTTCCGGTGATATGGCCGCGCGAATATTGGATCTGGCGGGCATCGTCGTAAATCGGAATACCATACCGGGCGACAGATCCGCACTTGATCCTTCCGGCATTCGTATGGGTACATCTTGGATCACCCAGCGCGGATTTACAGAAAAGGAAACGATCACGCTCGCGGACATCATTGCCGACGTTTTGTTGGCGACGACCCCCTACCAATTGAAATCCCGTAAACGTCGAAATAGACGTGCGAAGGTTGATTTCAAGACCATGGAAGAGGCAAAGCTGCGCGTATGCGCGTTGGCCGAGTCGGCGGGTATCGACTTTGATCCAACTGTTCATGGATATCCGCACTTCTATTACATGGGCGACGAACCGCCAGGGAAAGGTAATTGGGCAGCATTTGACATTGGCGGTGAACGCGTTCGGCAATTCTTGATTACCGCATTGAGCAGTGATGTCGAGGCGTTGGATCCTGATCAAAGCCAAGCCACACGAATAATCACACCGCAGAGTGAAATCGAGGGTACGCTTACCTGTAAGACTCCCTATGAATTCCAGCTAAGTGTGAAATCAAGCGAAGCTAATCTTGCAGCCGCCTGGTTGAGGGCTCTGTCGGATGGTTTTGTCAGCATAAAGGATGATGATCTCCTGGCGAAGCCCCCGGGGCCGGCGTGGGTTCGGGAATCAAACGAGCCGCCTGCGAAATCCATCAAGGGGGATCCAGCAGCAGCTGCCAAGCCATTTTATATCGGTATTTCTGAGAGTTCGGGTGAACCTTTACCGGAATTCAATTGGCAGGAACCCAAGGAGAAGTCTGAATCCAAACGGACGACTCTCCACGCGATCCATCTGGAGCTGGGCGCGAAGATGGCACCGTTTGCTGGTTGGGATATGCCCTTATGGTACTCAAGCGTTAGAGAGGAACATCAAGCTGTACGCACCGCTGCTGGTTTGTTTGATGTTTCTCACATGGGAATCTACCAGGCAGAGGGACCAGATGCTGCCGTGTTCTTAGACAGTGTCTGTGGAAACGACATCGGCTACCTCAAGGTTGGCCTGTCTGCATACACACATTTCCTGGACCCGGACGCAAACGTAATCGACGATCTGATTGTTTATCGGCGCGGAGCGGAGGAATACCTTCTTGTGGTGAATGCGTCGAACGACGATAAGGATTGGGCGTATCTCTGTGCGGTCCGCGATGGAGAAGTGCTCGTGGATAAAAAACGTCCATGGGCGAGAGCGTTTGGACGTAATGTTGTGCTCCGCAACCTGCGCGATCCGGCAGAGGGGAAGGACATGTTGGTGGATATCGCCTTACAGGGACCCTTGTCGCGCGACATCCTTCTAGCCCTAAAATGTGATGATGCCACATGCAAACGCATCCAGAAACTAGATCGCTCGGAGCTATGTGAAGCCACGCTCGGAGGCGTCGACCTGGTTGTTTCCCGAACGGGTTATACCGGTGAGAAAATGGCCTTCGAATTGTTTGTGCACCCTTACCAATCGGCTGTCTTATGGAAGGCTCTGCTGGATATCGGGGAACCGATGGGGCTCAAACCGATCGGATTAGGGGCGAGAGATTCATTGCGAATCGAGGCTGGGCTGCCCTTATACGGGCACGAGATGGGCGGCGAGTTAACGCTGGGTGTGGGTGAGGCTGGATTCCGCAGCTATGTAAAGACGTATAAACCATGGTTCATTGGGCGGGAAAGTTTCCTGGAGCGAGAAGCTGAGCGCGACAGCGTGGTGGTACGTTTCCGATGTGACGTGAAGGGGATTCCCATGGTCCATCTCGGTGATCCGGTATTGGATAAGCGAGGTCTTACCATCGGCGTAGTGACAAGCTGTGCTGCGGATCGGATGAACTATCTGACCGGGCAGGCATTCATCTACAAGAAGTACGCAGATGAAGGAACTCCCTTCTTCATCTTCCAGGGTACGCCGATGAAAGCAGATGGTGAAACCAGGCCAGATTTGAAGCCTGGGGATCGGATCTTCATCCCCACCGCGGCGACCGTATTGCGGAGATTCCCCAAGCTGTAAACTACAGCTTGCCAATATAATCTTTTTGAATACAAAAACAGAACGGGATCCTGTGCCCGTTCTGCTTTGTTGTTGTACTGTGTTGTGAAACGGAGACCGAGATTTCTTAATAGTTCTAGAGAGAGTCCCTTCTACGAAACGAAGCTTTTTCCACTTTGCCACAGTTTCGTACTGATTATTGCATCACTTCAGGGATTTCTCACCCCCTCTGGGGGTTCGAAATGACACATTAGGCAATGGCTTTTTCCGGTCTGTCATTTCGAGTGAGCCGCGCAGCGGCGACCGAGAAATCCCTGGGATGTGACTTGTGAGAACTCTGACAGTCTGGTAAATAGCTTCAGGTTCTGATTGAGGCTGGAAGCAGAGCTTCCGCACTCGTGCGCCTGCAAGCGTGCATGGACAGAGAGGTGA
>SOIH01000111.1 GCA_004376895.1 Anaerolineales bacterium
CATAAAGCTGAATAAACTTGTTCGAATATATAGCATATATAATATATATATATAAATCGGTTGTCAAGCTATTAGATTTAAATGTCATTTGAAATTGAAAGGTGGACTCCTTACATTTGAAAGGTAGACTGTTTTCAACTGAAAACTGGACACCTGCAGTGGCCGAACTTGAGACTGATCCCGCGAATGGACATGCCCTCGATAAAATACGCTCGCCGTATGGTTTCAATGTTCTCCACCTTGATCATCTCCTGCTCTCCGCTTCCTCATAGGGATGCCCCATGATAGCGGAGAACCACTAAAGGTGGGCGCGTTTTAGATTATCAAAAACACTTTTCTGCCATAGTCGATCGATTTTTCGCTATTTCACATCCTGCATTACATTCTTTATGCATGAACTCTTCAACACATTCCATCTTGAAATAGAAGCCTCTCAAGATTTCAATCACTGTCCCAGTCCTTCATTCATTTCTTGATGACATTTTAGGGAACCACTCTGGCTACATGTTCCGCAATTTCCAAACAGGTTCCTATCCAAACGCCATCATGTGCTTTGATAAAACTGATAAATTCATCAAGCATCTTTATTCTTGAAGGGCGCCCAATGACCTGAGGATGAAGGACAAGGTTGAACAATCCACTAAATTCAAATATCCCTTCGAATTCGTCACTCCAAATTTCTCTCACCTCTGTGTTAGTTGCAATCTTTTTTATGAAGAGGCCCTGACCATAGGCAAAATGAGCCCAATCCTCCGTGATCCATTGAAGTGGAAGTTCAATCAATTCAGCATCAGAATGTCGATATGGCCGAATGTCATCCATCAAGTTACTGGAATAAAGATATTTATGTTTTTCTAGAAGAAACAATGTGTTTTCACTTACTTCCCAGGGAGATCTAAAGCCGACTATTCGAACTCCAAATCCTTCAAGAATAGCTTTTGTCCGGACTAATTCTTCCTCCTCTTCTTCTAAGGACAGATTATATAAAGGGGTATGAGAATAGCTGTGGTTGGCAATTTCATGTCCCGCGTCAATTATTGCCTTAATTGTGTGTGGATAATCTTCAGCAATCTTTCCGGGAATAAAGAATGTAGATTCAATGGCTTGACGTTTCAGCAAGTCAAGAATAATAGGAACACCAATCTTTGGTCCATACCTACCTTGAGATTGAACTCCAGGATTGTTCACAAGCCTTGGGTCTTCTTGCCAAGCAGTCTCTGCATCCAGGTCAAATGTAATACAAACCGCGCATCTAATGCCGTTGGGCCACATCTTTGCCTCCTTCCTAGAAACTCAGGATACTCCTTCAGCTATTCTCAGCAGTTGAAGATGTCGATTCATTTGCGAGTGGCAATTTGATCTTGCGCAGATTGTGTATGATTATTACCAAGTGTCTGATGCTAATTTCAATATTGTTATTCAATTGCATTCCTACTTGACTGACTCTTAGATCCGCGCACGGGAACGGTAAAGCGTGAGCAGGTTGATATTTTATCACTTTACTACACTTATGGTGCTGGCATATTCGGGTTCGTTTTCATCCACTTAATTACCCGGTTATGTAATTTTGTCCACTTCGAGTTTCTTGTCTGTCATATAAACAGTGAGAGTGCGTTACCTCATTTCCCTTGCCTCAGCAATTATGTTATGCATCCCTCCATTGCCCCCTTGCTTGTTTAAAAACGTAAGACGATATTTGTTATGGTGGAATACCCCGCGACTCTCCACAACAATGCGGATTTCCTACACTGTGCTGGGTGCGAAACCCCGTTGCTTTGGGAAAGCTTGGCGAATGAGGTGCGTAAAATCTTTCGTTCGAGACTCGTTCCCAAGATGATCCGGGATAGAACGGAGGAGCGCCGGATGGCAGGGTTTTCTGCATCGACCAGGATTTTAGTGCTTTGTACGTTCCGAGTTATAATGCGAAGGAAATTAATAGGATCAGGCACACCAACATCCAAGCCCATGGACAATGAGGAGAAATTCAAGCTACTCAAAATGCTGGATCAACTTGAACTTAACGAGCTGGTGCAGGCCTTACATCGGATCGAACGCATCGAAGGCCTGCTTTATTATTATTTGGTCACCGCTACACTCGATCATTTTGGTTATGATGGGGAGATGACGGTTCGCTATGCGACTCGTCGCTATGGACGATGGCGGGGCGAGGAAATGCGGCAGGCACATCTCGCTTTGGGGAAAGAGATCCACATGGAGACCCTGATACGTAACTGGGATGCAGCCAGCGTCTACCTCGCGCAAGATAGCGTGCAGAAAGGCTATTTTTCCCCGCATTACGTCGTTCACGATATTACCCTATGCCCAGTAGCCGATGTCTGGAGAGAGCGGGGCTTTTACCGATGGGGACATGTGTATTGCGACGAGTTCCATCAAGCCTGCGCCGGCACTTATCACCCGGATGGCCATGTTGTCATTCATCAAAACAAGATGAAGGGCGATAAGATCTGCAGCTTCCATTGGGTGATGCCACCCCGGGAAACACCATGCAAGTTTGATCCCCCGACGGCGTTAGGGATACGTTTGGCGGAAAGCTACCAGGCCGAGAATGAATTGGAGGGCGCATTATACGCGCTAAAACGAGGCCATCGGCTGGTGGGTGGCGTCTATCAAGCCTTCGCCACCCAGGCGCGGGAGGATTTTGGTGCCCAGGGCTTGGCATCAACCTGGCATGGGCTGTGTCAATGGGGAGCCGAACGGGGCCGGATAATGCGTGAAGCGCATCAAGAACTGGGAATCGAACCCCAACCAGCCAATATGATCCGCTACTCCGATCTTCCCTGCCAGTATGTGTGTGAAATCGAGGAGTTGGAAGTGAAACCGGATCGGTATTCGTTCCGGGTTACCAAATCGCCTATCATCCAGTCGTTGCTGGATTATGACCTTTCCGACTTGGTGGAGCCGTTCTACCGGGAGGTGTATCGCGCCATGGCGGCCACCTATCTACCCGGCGCAAAGGTGAGTCTGGAATCAGATAACCCCAATGAGATCGACCTTACGATCGAACGTTAGCCATCGCTGCGAAGGGTAAGACAAACCCTGCATTCAGAATCAAGGAGACCATCATCATGACCACCATGGCCTTAGCTGAATATGCACAACAATTAACCTTTGAGGACCTCCCACCGTCGGTGGTGGATAAAGCCAAGTATATTATTCTCGATACCATCGGATGTGCCCTGGGCGGCTCGCAAACGGAACTGGTCCGAGTCATCGATACGATGATCCGCCAGGAGGGAGGACATCCCATTTGCACGCTGATCGGCCGGTCTGAGAAAAGTAGCCCGGCGTGGTGCGCGTTTCGCAACGCCGCCGCAGTGAATGCCCTGGATTTTGGGGATGACAATTTCTATGGTCATCCTGGATCGACCATCGTATCCACAGCCCTGGCAGTCGCCGAAGAGGTGGAGGCTAGCGGCCGAGCGATGATCGCTGCGGTGGTGGCCGCCTATGATGTCGTCGCCCGAGTGGGCGAAGCCGTTAATCCCTCCCCTGAGCGGTTCGCGCAAGTGTGGGGCGTGGGTACGCATCAGGTCTTTGGCGCGGCCGTCGCGGCCTCGAAGCTGATGAGATTGCAAGGCGACGATTTCTTGCACGCGCTCGGCTTGGCCGGGGTTAGTGCCCCACTTCCTTCCGGCCTGTGCTGGAATTTTGAAGCACGCCCCCTCTCCTGGCACAAGGATTCAGTTCATTGGCCGGCTTGGGCTGGCCTGACAGCAGCTCGATTGGCGCGGGCAGGATTCATTGGACCCCGAGCCGTGTTGGATGGCCCGCACAGTTTTTGGATCATGAGTGGATCCGATCACTTTGAACCTGACGCGCTAACCGCTGGGCTGGGCAACGATTTCAAGATTATGGATTCGTCGTTCAAACCATATCCTGCTTGCCGATGGAGCCATGCCGCCTTAGATGCCGTCGGCATCATCATGCAGAAACATCCCATAGACGTATCCGATATCGCCGCGGTTGATATCGAGACCTTCCACCTGTTGGAGGACTACCAATTCATGGACTATGCTCCGGCCAACCTGGTTGATGCCGAATTCAGCCTTCCCTATCCGGTCGCGATGGCCCTGCTACGCATTCCGCCAGGCCCGGATTGGTACGCCCCAGAACGGATGGTCGACCTCGAAGTACGGCGCCTTGCCTCTCTCGTTAGGTTACATACGACCGATGAGATGAATCGTCTGTGTAGGGAGGAAAATTTATGGGCGGCCAGGGCAATCATCACGACGCATACCGGCGCTAGCTATAGCGCCATGGTCCCTGTCGCCAGTGGATCTCCCTCCAACCCATTGCCGGAAGGTGCGTTGGAGAGAAAATTCCGTCAGGCCAGTCAGGCGGTTTTGACCCCGGATCAGATCGAGAAGTTATTAGCTCGCATCAAGAACCTAGAAAGTGAAGGCACTATAGCTGCTGTATGTGAATTGCTACGCGGGGCGGAAAGCGGTTCACGTGAACCTGCATAGGGTATTTTGTTCAACCGAGATGTCCTTTATCGGCTGGTTGTTCAGAATCTCACTCATGTGTCTGGCAGTGCCGTTTGCAATTCCCATAATCTCAGCCTCAAGGTAGTGGAAGGTATCCTGAAAGGTACGCAACACGTTCACCGCGCCTGAAGGGCGTGCTTCGCGATGTCGCTCCGCTCAGGCCTATCGCTGCCAGCGGATGAGGGGTATGGCGGCCTTTGGCTATGACGAAGTGACCCGACAAACCTTCTATGGTTTCCGAGCGCATCTGCGAGGGTGCTGTCCGGGTGTGATCGTGGGACTGGATCTGGCACCAGCTAATATGCATGAACTGCCGGTTGCTGAAACACTCCTTGATGGAGCCGTTGGATGGGCATTGGGCGACCGCAACTATTGGAGCCCTAAGTTGGCTAAGCGCCTACAGAATCAGAAATTGCATCTGCTGGCGCCTTATAAGTTCAGCAAGAGGGAAACCAAGTTTTAGCCTCTCTGGTTGGTTCAGAATCGGCGCCGGATTGCCTGTCCTGGCGGACTGTCCAGGGAGACAGTGATCGGACAGTGATCGATCGGTTCCATGCCAAGCGTGTTTGGGCTCGGGATGCCTGGCATTTCTGGTTCCGTTGGCTCCGCAAGGTTTCGAGTCATACACTTGCACTCTTGTTCTGTCAGCAGCAAGGTATTTCTCCTTTACGTTTCTCGGAACTGCTGACCAACTGAAACATGCACATCAGGTTAGTTAGGATATGTATACATAACAACATGTCCTCTATCGAAGCGCAAGTTCCACTCCCGTAGAAAATCCTAATAGCCAGGAAGCTGCTTTGGGAAATAATCCTCCATCGTGCCTTCTCGATAGACATCAAGTGTTGTGCAATGAAGCATGCCACCAAAGGGGTATACATGGTTATAAGGCACTTCAATCACCTCAAACCCGAGTTTGGTCAGCTGATCGATATACCTCAGCTCATGTGCTTCAACACATATTTTATTCGGGCCAAGCGAGAGGGTATTCATCTGACATTGCTGCGGTCCTTCGATCTTTCGACCGATAATATTCACCGAATCCTTTTGATGATGGGTAGGCTGAGCTGCGGGTATCAATTCCCAATCGTTAATCCTGAACAGCTCCTTAAAATCTTCCGTGGTAGGATGCCAATTCGGGTTGTGAACCGCCAGGCCAGGCCGAAGCGCAGCAAATAGATAGTCAATGTGCCATGGAAGGACATCACCGTCGAATTGTACCGGGTGTAGCCGGATATCCCGAGTCGCAAAGTGGCGCTTCACCCAGTCCAGACCACTCCTATTGACAACCGCCGAACAATGCCAAAAAATGTCTTTGCCACAACGCAAGGCATCGGCGGCGTCCCACAATGGCTCTTTTTCCGACAAATGATATTTCCACTCATGCATTCGCCGTTCTTTCTCTTCGTCCGTCCAGACGTTTCTGAAGTTGTAGAAATAATTCTTCTTATAAGACTCATCGGTGAGACGTGGTCTTGGTGCTGCTCTCCACAAGAATTCAGGATCTTCCTTGAAATAACGTTCGAAGAGTGGCCTCAGGTGCAGGTACTCGAACCAGCGTGAGCGGAGGGCTCCTGGAGCTTCAATGATCTCGTTACCTACTACCAGGAAAAGATCACGCGGGTTGTTAATGCCGCGAGCATTCAACTGAGTCCAATCGGGCGTTGAAAATGCCCGCACATCGGCAAGCGCCGGGTGCACTTCTACCCAATCTACAGTGACACCATGGTCCTCCAAGATTTTAGCAAAATTGTCCATCTGTTCGGTAGCCGCATCCACCATTTCCTGAGGAAATGGGCCATAGGTTCCTAAAGGATAGCCGTGGTCAGGATAATCATGATCCCAACCAGGTTCAGGAGCCGGCACCTGAGTACCTTGCGGTCGTCCGAGGATCACTCGCTTCAACGGATCCCATTCGTTCCAGGAATTAACGATCTTTGCCATAGCATCACCTCTCTTTT
>SOIH01000157.1 GCA_004376895.1 Anaerolineales bacterium
TGATGCAAGAGTACTTCCAGGAGAAGCGGCTTGTCTACCGCCAGGAGGTATCACCACTGCCAGAACCGCTGGTGACTTTGGAATTGATTATCTCAAAGGACGGAGTGTGCAGGCAGGTTCTCGGACAGACCCGTGGGTTTGACAATCCAGAGGAGTTGTTGGAGGCGATCGGATTGGGCCATCTCGACAAGGAGGAGAAGAGCCGAGACCAACTGGGGGTAAGCTACACCATACCGCCTTATACACTGGTTCAGGTTCACCGTCCGTCAAGTATGGTTCGACAATACAAGAATTTCAACATATCTCGATGATCTAGGCTCCGTGGAAGCTAAGAGGCGTACCTGCATTGAATACCCCAGGGGTATCATGGGATGCTTGTGCCCCAAGGCGTATTGTGGACACTAGCTGGAACAGAACCGGATAAATGGAGGATATATGTATTCTATGAGTCAGTCAGGGAATCTTCAGGAACTGCAAATTCGCGACGCCAGAGAGCAGGACATTTCCGACGTAGCTGCTCTGGAAAACAGTTGCTTTGACACTTACTACTACAGAAATCATCGCTTCAGCGAGCTGCAGTTCACCGACTATCTCCGGAGTAAGCGGGCGATCTTCTTAGTAGCGACTCGAAAGTCCACCCTCATCGGCTACATAGCTGCGTTGATTAGAGGCTCGGGGTCTGAATTGAGTGCTCGGGTAGAAACTATTGCTGTCTCCCCAGGGCTGCGGGAGAAAGGTGTTGGTAGTCGACTACTGCGAAGGTTCATTCATGACGGGAAACTAAGAGGCTGCAAGAGTATCGCCCTTCAGGTGGCTACAGCCAATAAGAGCGGAATTCGCTTCTTTTCCAAATTAGGATTTCGCAAGATTCGGCGATTGCCGGCCTACTACGGCAAGGGGTTCGATGGCATTCTGATGAAATTAGGTACATAATTCGGCCAACCTTGGCAAGTCCAGAAAGTCCAATATGCCCAAGTTTGTGATCCAGAAGCATCATGCCAGACAACTGCATTATGATCTACGTCTGGAAATGGATGGCGTTTTGAAGAGCTGGGCTGTTCCCAAGCAACCCTCCGCTGATAGCACTGTCAAGCGTCTGGCCATCCAAGTAGAGGATCACGAGCTGGATTACGCCGATTTCGAAGGGGAGATCGAGGAAGCAGAGTACGGTGGGGGGACGGTGGAAATATGGGACAGTGGCAATTATGAGCTTGTCGAGCGAACCAAGGATCTGCTTCGGATGAATTTCCGTGGTAAGAGACTGCGTGGGCCATGGAAACTCGTTCATACGAGATATCCTCCTGGCAACCAGTGGCTTTTGATAGCATCCGCCAAAGCCGAGGAACTGCCCGAATAGACTGCATCTGGCTGCCGGTGGGGGGTGATTGGTTGGGACAATTGACTTTGCGTATAGAAGCCGCCTAAAATACCAACAATAAATCACGGAAGAGCCAAAAATGCCGCTCTGTATGTTCCACAAAGGAAGGTTGGCAATCATATGCTCTGGTTTAAGAAATGGCGGCGAACTCGACTTGCCAACCGGCAATTCCCTGAAGAATGGGTAAGAATTCTCGAAGAGAATGTGCCTCTCTATAGCAGCCTTCCCGCGGAGGATAGAGCTGAGTTACAAGGTCATATACTCATCTTTATTGGTGAAAAGCAGTTCGAGGGCTGCGGTGGACTTACGATTACCGACGAAATAAAGGTCACTATAGCCGCTCAGGCATGCTTGCTTCTTCTGCACCGAAAGACCGACTACTATCCCGGTCTTTCTTCAGTACTGGTATATCCCCGGGCCTTTATAGCACGCCGAGTCAGACATTTGGAATCTGGCGTGGTGGCTGAAGCTCCCCAAATTCTTGCCGGTGAATCGTGGCACCGGGGTTCAATCGCACTCTCGTGGGATGACGTCAGACATGGTGCTGCCGATATCCACAACGGCCACAATGTTGTATTTCATGAATTCGCACATCAGATTGA
>SOIH01000077.1 GCA_004376895.1 Anaerolineales bacterium
CGATACGGACCAACATTCTCACCGATGGCGAAACTCATCCGGCCTCCTTACCAAACATTGATTCATTATAGACGAGCGCCAGCAAGCGGACAATAAATTCATGTGAAATGTAAGTAAACTGTGAAGTGCCACCAATTGGGCTCATTGGGACCAGAACGCGGTATTTCAACATGAAAAATCAGCCACTTGGGCGTAAAGACGCCCAGGTGGCTGTATAATCACACGTAAATTCCGGCTTTAGGTTTTCTTATCAAGCAGGGCGGCAACACCGGGTAAAGTCTTCCCCTCCAAGAACTCGAGCGAAGCCCCACCACCCGTCGAGACATGGCTTATACTCTCCGTCAATCCCGCTTGACGGATTGCCGCAGCAGAATCACCCCCGCCGACTATCGTAGTGCCCCCGCATTCGGCGACAGCGTTCGCCAATGCCTGCGTCCCCGCGGCAAACGGTTCGAATTCAAACACCCCCATTGGACCGTTCCAAACGACTAATCGTGCGTCCTCGATCTCTGTACAGAAGACACGAACAGTCTCAGGACCAATATCCATCGCCCGCCACCCCTCGGGAATGGACCCGACGGCAACGGTTTTGTGCTCTGCCTTCTCGTCGAATTCAGCTGCCACAACCAGATCTGAAGGTAGAAGTAAACTATCGCCCGCCCGTTTTAGAATCTCCGCGGCAGTTGTGACCGCATCTTCTTCCACCAAGGATTCGGCCATATCGAAGCCCTGTGCAGCGAGAAATGTATTCGCCATCCCGCCTCCGATCAGCATGCGGTCCGCCATTTGAAGAAGGCGGTCAACCACGCCGATCTTATCCGAGATCTTCGCTCCACCCAGGATGGCGACAAACGGGTGCTCGGGTTCTGCCAGAGCTTCGCCAAGATATTGCAGCTCCTTTTGCATCAGAAACCCGGCCACTGCGGGCAGCTTATTCGCCACACCCACGGTTGATGCGTGAGCGCGGTGCGCCGAACCGAATGCATCGTTCACGTAAAGGTCAGCCAGTGAAGCCAATTCGATAGTGAACCCATCTTCGTTCGCCTTCTCCTCCGGGTGAAATCGTGTGTTTTCTAGGAGGAGCACCTCACCATTCTTGAGTTGCGAAGCCGCGGTCTTCGCCACCTCTCCCACACAGTCAGAAGAGAAGGCGACTTGCTTGCCCAGGAGACTCGATAGATGGTCAGCTACTGGACGCAGGGATAGAGATTCGACAACCTGCCCCTTCGGTCGACCAAGGTGGGAGCAGAGAATGATCCTCGCGCCCTGGTTGATAAGATATTGGATGGTTGGCAAAGCGGCGCGCATACGTGTATCGTCGGCGATCCCGCCATCTTGCAGCGGGACGTTGAAATCAACTCGGACCAGCACTTTTCGATCTTTGAACTCCATATCTCGGATTGTTTTTTTATTGAACATCGTTAATCACAAATTACTGCGCCCCCAGACGGAGGCGCAGCGCTCGGGCAATCTCGGATTATAGTGATTTCGCTATTAGTGCCGCCAGGTCCGCCGTTCGAACGGAGTAGCCCCATTCATTGTCATACCACGCGAGGACTTTCGCCATGACACCATCCATCACGAAGGTGAATTGCGCATCCACGATGCTCGAGCGCGGGTCCATCTTGTAATCCATGCTAACCAGGGGGATCTCTGAGAAGCCCAGGATGCCCTTCATTGGACCCTCGGCTGCTTTCCTGAATGCACTCTTGAAAGCTTCAGTCGTCGTTTCCTTCTCAAGGGTAAGTGTGAGATCCACAACCGAGACCGTCGGAGTGGGAACTCGCATCGCGAAACCGTCGAACTTCCCCTCGAGTTCAGGGATTACAAGCGCAACAGCTTTAGCGGCTCCAGTCGTCGTAGGGATGATATTCAGAGCCGCAGCTCGTGCTCGTCGCAGATCCTTGTGTGGCAGGTCGAGAATGCGCTGATCATTCGTATACGCATGTATCGTGGTCATGATTCCGCGTACGATCCCAAAGTTATCCTGAGCGACTTTCGCCGCTGGGGCGAGGCAGTTGGTCGTGCAGGAGGCATTTGAAATGATGTTGTGCTTCCCTGGATCGTAGGATTGATCATTCACGCCCAGGACAACGGTCAGGTCGGGGTCTTTCGCTGGTGCGGTGATGATCACCTTCTTCGCACCCGCATCGAGGTGCTTACTAGCATCGGGGCGACTTCGGAAGAGCCCCGTGCCCTCAACCACAATGTCTACCCCGAGGTCTTTCCATGGAAGCTGTGCGGGATCTGGAATGGAAAGTGCTTTGATGAAGTCACCGTTGATAACAAGCCCATCCTTTTTAACCTCAACAGTGCCATCATATTTCCCATAGTTCGAGTCGTACATGAAGAGGTGTGCCATCGTCGGCAGATCGCCGAGGTCGTTAAAAGCGACGATGTCAAATTCTTCGCCGTACATATCCTTCATGATTTTTACGACTTGGCGGCCGATGCGGCCAAACCCATTAATGCCTATTCGAGTTGCCATGTTCTTGCTCCTCTGTGATTTGATATTTTACAAATAGCCGTTCGAGCCGTTCCCATCGACTGGCAAGAGCTCTAACGGTCCGGTACGCTCTTCAAGTAAAGCGATCAGTATTTCCGCTAACACCCGCTCGTTATGACGCGTGGGGTTGGTCGGATCAATCAGATCAGCCACGTATTGAGGTACAGGACAGGATCCATCTAGAGTTGGATCAACCGCCTCGATTCCGTCTGGCAGATTGCTTTCCAGGTTGTTATTCACGACAACAAGATCAACGAGAGTCGATCCGATATGCGCCTCGATCGCCGCAAGGTGGTCACAGCAATCCATATGGTCCGTCTCCCCCAATTGTGTTGCTACATTACAGACGAAGACCTTGAAAGCCTTGCTAGTTCGAATTGCACTTGTGATCTCTGGTATGAGTAGGTTGGGAAGCACACTTGTGAATAGACTTCCCGGTCCAATCACGATCATATCCGCATTAAGAATCGCTTGCAGCGTGAGCGGGTAGGCACGGGGGTCACTCGGCTCAATCTGGACTCTGTGGATGCGGCCCGGACCTTCTGTGATACGGCTCTCCCCTTCAACACGCACAGCCTTTCCCGCTGAGGCCATCTCCTTATCGGCGACGAGGACAATATCCTGCGCGGTTGAAGGAAGAACCTGGCCGCGAATCCCTAGAACCCGACCCGCGTCTAAGATCCCTTCCTGGAAACTCCCTGTAACTCCGGAAAGCGCGGCGATAAATAGATTCCCAAAGGAGTGCCCTTCAAGTTCCTCCCCCTCGCGGAACCGGTACTGAAAGAGTTTTGTAAGCAAACCCTCATCTGCTGACAAGGCTGCCAGACAAGCACGGATGTCCCCAGGCGGGGGGAGGTTTAGCGACCTTCGGAGACGACCGGATGAGCCTCCATCGTCGGCAACAGATACAATTGCGGTGAGATTCGCGGTTTGTGCCTTCAAACCCCGTAGAAGCGTTGAGAGGCCCGTTCCACCGCCGATTGCGACGATCTTCGGTCCCCTCCCCAGACGGCGATGGTTTGCCACAACCTCAACGACAGGCTTGCCCGGTCGGACATAGGGCGCTAGCAGCGTTCGGTTCAAGCGGAAGGCCGCATAAACCAATATACCCGTGCCGACGCCTCCAAGGAGAATCGCTCGTATATTGTGGGGGATCACACGAAGGCTTAATACCGCAAGCAGAGGAGAATTCGGGTTTGCCCAATAAAAATCTAGCAAAATAACGGCTACGCCCAGCCCTATAAGAGCGGTGCCCAAGACCATCAACGGCAGCCAACGTTTAACGCCTAATCCTGGCTCCAGCCAGCGAGCGAGAAGCCGCCACCCACGCCTGGATTGACCGTTTGAACTCGTTTCGTTCGTCCTTAATTGCACGCCATCGACTATACCAGAGGGATGTAGGAGCGTCAACGAATATTGGAAGCTGACAATTTTTCCTATGAATTCTTTTGAGTATAATAACGGCACGATACCCTACAAAAGGAGGACGGCCCATGGCCAGCGTAACGTACGAAAAAGTTAGTAAGCACTTCGGAGATGTCATTGCTGTAAACACTATGGATATTCAAGTTGAGGATAAGGAATTCCTCGTGCTCGTTGGGCCGTCTGGTTGCGGAAAAACCACGGCCCTTCGTTTGCTAGCTGGATTGGAGGAGATCACCGAAGGGGAGATACTGATTGGAGATCGAGTCGTCAATGATGTCGCACCGAAAGATCGCGACATTGCCATGGTTTTCCAATCCTATGCGCTATACCCTCACATGTCCGTCTATGACAACATGGCCTTCGGTTTAAAGCTGCGCAAAACCCCCAAGGATGATATCAAGCGCCGAGTTCAAAATGCTGCTGATATTCTCGACATCGGCCATCTCTTGGAACGCAAACCTCGTCAGCTTTCCGGCGGGCAGCGGCAGCGCGTTGCTGTCGGACGCGCGATTGTACGAGAACCGAAAGTGTTTCTCTTCGATGAGCCGCTCTCGAATCTTGACGCGAAATTGCGCGTTCAGATGAGAGCCGAGATCTCCCGCCTGCATCAACGCCTTGAAACGACTTTTATTTACGTCACGCACGATCAGGTTGAGGCCATGACTATGGCAACACGGATCGCCGTGATGAAGGACGGCCTCCTGCAGCAGACTGATTCGCCGCAGACTCTTTATGACTCCCCGTATAATGCATTCGTTGCGGGTTTCATCGGTTCCCCGGCGATGAATTTCTTTAATGCCAAGCTCGGGCGTGAGAATGGTGAATTAATAGTTGATGCAGGATCGTTCAAGGTGCCCGTGCCTGCGAGTAAGACCAGTATGTATCAGGCGTACGCCGGGAAGGAAGTCACATTTGGTATCCGCCCCGATGATATCCATGATCCCGACTTCACACCTCCCGGAATCGAGACCGCTCCTGTCGAGGTTAAGGTGGATGTGACCGAGCGCATGGGGAACGAGATTTTCGCCTACCTTGTCAGTGGAGAAGATAATTTTGTGGCGCGGATTGACCCACGCACGAAGTACAAAACAGGGGACCAGGCTCAGGTTGTGTTCAACATGGACAACATGCATCTCTTCGAAACAGAAGGAGAGAAGCTCCGAATCCAATAATAACCAAGTGTGCATGAATAAAGCCCCCGTATGCTCTAGCGCGGGGCTTTATCATGTCACCAGAGGGTGAGGCTCATGGCAGATTTCGAGCTAATGCGGGAATTACAGCATAAGAATACGTCTAAGATCGTTCTGCTTGTCATGGACGGCCTGGGAGGCATACCGCTCGAACCAGGTGGTCACTCGGCATTGGAAGCAGCGAAGACTCCGAACCTAGATCGACTCGCCGGGGAAGGAACCCTTGGTCAGTTCATCCCGATCCGACCAGGCATCACTCCCGGGTCAGGACCGGCCCATCTGGCGCTCTTCGGATATGACCCGCTGGCATACGAGGTTGGGCGTGGCGTACTGGAAGCCACCGGGATTGGCATGGAGATTGGGATCGAAGACGTCGCCGCGCGGGGCAATTTCTGCACTCTGGATTCTAGCGGCAATATCAGCGACCGCAGAGCCGATCGAATCTCCTCTGACGAAGCGATACCATTGGTGCAAAAGCTTGATGAAATCGAGCTCCCCGGTGTATCGCTTGCTGTGCGTCATGTGCGCGAATATCGCTTCGCGGTTGTGATGCGCGGCGCGGATCTAAGCCCCGAAATCGCCGATACCGATCCTCAAGCCACCGGAGTCCCACCGCTCTCCGCTCGTGCCGATAATCCTGCTTCGGAGAAAGCCGCGGAGCACTTCAATCGTTGGATCGAACGGGCTGGTGAAGTGCTATCTGAGGAGAAGAAAGCGAATGGATTGACACTGCGTGGTTTTTCAAGCGATCCTCGATTGCCGCAGTTCACCGAAATCTATGGGCTCCGCTCAGCCTGTATCGCAGTCTATCCAATGTATCAGGGCGTCTCCCGCCTGGTAGGCATGGATGTGATCCCCTTTGACGGCGACTCACCCGAGCGGGAATTTGAAACAACTGCGAGTCACTGGGATGCGTTCGACTTCTTTTTTATCCATATCAAGAAGACCGATTCCAGTGGGGAAGATGGAGACATCCAAAAGAAAGCCAAAGTCATTGAAGACGTGGATAAAGCTCTACCGGCGCTGCTTAACCTAAACCCCGATGTGCTTGCAGTGACCGGAGATCACTCTACCCCGGCTAAACTCAAGACTCACTCCTGGCATCCGGTCCCGTTCCTGTTGTGGGCGCCAGACACAGTTCGAATGGACTCGCAGGATACCTTTGGCGAGCGATCTTGCCAATTGGGAGGTTTGGGGACATTCCCCGCCACGGACATCATGCCCCTGCTGATGGCACATGCCAAGAGGTTACAGAAGTTCGGTGCTTAGTGCCCTGACAAGTATTAATGCTAGGTTCTCCGAATTGTGTC
>SOIH01000271.1 GCA_004376895.1 Anaerolineales bacterium
CAGGTGATCATCGCCAGCGGCTTCGCGGGACCCTTGTTCGGCGCAAATCCGAAGAAGCTCACCGATTCGGACTTCGAGAAATTAATGGACAGATATCGCCTGATCCGCATCCAGCGGAAGGGCGCGGTTACCGGTCCTGGTGGCCCCGGTGATTTAGCTTGGATCTGGCCGCTCTCGACCTTCATCCTGCTGCTTCTCTGGTTCCGGCGCCGTAGGAGATAAGCAAACCGCTAATCCATTATGATGACTTTGCTGCGTGAATTGAATAATTGGGAAGAGTTGCCACGCTCAAGTTTGTGGCAATTGAATCGGGAGATCGCACTATAAACTGACATTCTTGCTCTCCATCCTTCAAAGAGGTTGCGCATGAGAAGAGTACTTCCGGCTTTCATTCGAGTGTTGATCATCGTTGGTTTTGGCTGCAGTTGCAGCGTTATAGATGGATTGGATCCCCCCTCAAGCCAGTCACCTGAGATATCGATACCCGCTCCACCACCGGCTGCTCAGATCAAACTCGGTCCGATAGAAACCGCAGATGCCATTACCGATCCGGAGAAAGTAGGGATCGGTGTATGGTCGCTGTTGGCCAATCTGGGGATCGGCGTATACACAGGGGATGGCGAGCAGATCTTAGCGGGCTCCGAGCTTAGCGAGTATGATTTCTGGCTTTATGATTTTGAACTCCCTCTGCTTGCTCACCTGGCGCAAGGAGACCCACGTCCATTTAGTCTTACGACTTCACGCCTGGCCGCTGTTGGTTTCAAGGGAACTACCGTGGACCTGATAAGGGTCTATCGCGACACTTATGCCCTGAATGCAGATAAGTTCTTAGTCCAGCTCTTTAGTGCAATGGACGTTAATTTTCGCGAAGGCATCGAGCTGACCCCGCTGCAGGAATGGCTGTTGATGCTGGATACATTTGTTCCAGCGAATGGATCTACGGCCGCGAAAGGCAGCTACATGCTTTCGGTTGTGCCTGGCACAGGAGCCTTCTCTGTTTCAGCACAGGGTGATCCATGCGGTTTCATCTCTGGGGGACAGGTTCATGCGAACTGGGGCACTATCCAGTCCAACACGGATCTCGGCATGTTCCTGGCAGCTGAAGCGGCATATTACGCAATCCATGGCATGCTCATTGCTCAGAGCGCTCACGCAACACTAGAGGCTTCGCCGAATTCTGCCCACGAGGGTCATGGCGGACCCGGAGACGTGATCGACCTCACCGCGACGGTAACGATGACCTATGTTCCCCAGAATATCCCCGTCGGTGGAACGCAATGCGGTGTCTTAGTAAATTTGGATCCGCCATTGGCTGGACCGCAGCACGGTGTGGAAATTGTATGGGATATCCCGGAAGTGCTCTGGGAGCATGGCTCCGTTGACATACCTGAAGGGGGAGTTGCTCTCACGGATCATCAAGGGCAATCGAAGGTTCGATTTCAAGCCCGTCAGGAAGAAGCAAACGGGAAGGGTGAGGAAGAATTCGAGGATGGTATCGTAAGAGCGATCTATAACCTGCGAAATCACCTCACCAACAACGGATACCACGATCCGAGAATGCTGAGCCTGATCCCGGAGATGATGCAAATCGATCCACCCGCGGTTGTAGAGATAAGCTGGCATGAACTTTGTGCGCAGCTTGAGTTGGAGATTGACTATTGGCAGGTAGTGCGCGTGGAGAGTATGACAGATGAACGGACACTCAAGGGTGCCATTCCTTTTAATATCGATTTCACTCAGGAGCCGGCAATTTTATCGGGTAGCGCAGTGCTGCCGCTTGGAGGACAGGGTTCAGCACCAGGATGCACTTGGACCAACACCGGCATCGTGGATGCCGCGCTTAGCGGAACAATGGTCGAAGGGGATGACGGTAGTGACATGCTTATCGTGGAGTTAGATAACGAATTCAAAGTCGAGACGATATTCCACTGTGAAGGAGGAGGGAATATCGCTCAAATCCCAGTGATGGTCCCGAGCGAGACCGAACTCGTGTACGAAGATGGTTATTCAATAGAGTGGGATGTCGGTGTGTCCGGTTTGCCGGTGGAAGGACACTCTCGCTGGACTTTGAACTTCCTTTGCCCGTAGTGAATTCCATCTCGATTACGGATCTAAACGTTAAATGAAAAGGAAGCCCCCAATTATCGGGGGCTTCCCTTTATATTTTGTGCTTTTCTCTTATATAACGGCTACGTCGACAGCCTGCGGGCCTTTTTCACCTTGCTCGACGGTGAACTCCACCTTCTGACCTTCCTTAAGGGTCTTGAAGCCCTCGCCCTGGAGCGAATTGTAGTGTACAAAAACATCATCCTCTTCTTCACGTTCGATGAAACCATAGCCTTTGCCATCATTAAACCACTTGACCGTTCCTTGAACTCGCTCGGACATGATTCGCTGCCTCCTTTGTGCAGATACTGAGGTGCCTGTCTCGTTCCCGGTGGTCGGGTTTAATGAACCAAACCGACCTGAGCTGCATTCGCTCAGGCCGTGGTCAATCGACTTCCAGACAGAACTTACATGCAACCTTCACTGAAAATAATAGCAGTATTTTGTGTATTCGCAAAGAATTAGTTAATTGTCTGGACATGCAAGCGTCACCAATCGCAGGGCTCAATGAAGGATGGGGGCTCACGGGAAAGGCGGATGGGTAAATTCGCGTGAGGTCTCATGGGATGTTTTCTTTTGATTTGCGAGCTCCCTCTGCTGCTCGATCAACATGGCAAACAGCACGAACTCAAACGGAGTGAGGTGGGGCAGGAGATGGGATTGTGAACTGTGCGCATCGGCATAGGAGATCAGAATGCCGACGAGATCTCGGTCGGTTTCACCAAGTGATTGGCGGAACGCCTCCATACACGCGAGCACAGTATGGATCTCGTCATGTTTCTGAACCTGCGGATAGATGAAGAAGCGGTTGTGAGAAGGGGTGTCATCCATAGTGCGATGATCTCACGGGGGCAGGCTTGTGAAAATCCCATTATTGGGGGAACTGCGCGGGGGATTTATCCATGCGCACTACATAAAGAGGTCCTAATTATGAAATGTGGCTCTATGTTCGGGGGACATCTTTGGTTAATAGCGCAAGCCGCCTGGGAGATCCCGCAACCATGTAGGTTTCGGGGAGGCGGCTCGCATAAGTATATTAACAGAAAAACGCGCTCTATTATCCGACCATTAACCTACGTTCAAGCAACGTTAGTGTTAACTTGAACTAACCCGTTGAGATTCTTCTACATGAGCCGCAGCGAAACGTTTCTGTGCGCTCATATGGAGCGCTAGAAAGCCGATTACGGCGATCGCACAAGCGATGCCAGCTGCATACCAAACCCAGTCTGGATTGTAGTTGTCCAAGATCAGACCAGCAGCCCATGGGCCTATAGTTGCAGGGACTGCCCAGGCGAGGGAGTAGAAGGCCATGTAGCGGCCGCGCATGTCCTCTGGGGCAAAACGCGCGGCTAGAGACTGGCTTACGGGCATAACGACCATCTCTCCAAAGGTGAGCAACAGGATGGCGGCAACGAAAAGCCAGTACGTGGAGACGAAGCCGAACATCGCCAGTCCGACCATATACAGGGCGGTTCCTACAGCCATCATGACCATGGGGGGGCGGTCCCGGATACGGCGAGTGACCCAGAACTGAAGCAGTACAACCAGGGCGGCATCTATGCTTAAGAGGGCTCCGTAACCTCTCTCGGGAACACCATGGGAATCACGTAGATAGACCGATAGGGTGTGGTACATCTGCTGGTAAGCGATCAACATGAGCATCGAGACCAGCAGGTAGACCACGTAGAGTCGATCCGCGAGAACAACTCGATAGCCAACAAAGGTTTGAGCGATGGTTTTCTTGTGTTCCGTCTCGGGCTCCTGAGGTTTGGTCTCGGGGATCGAGCGGAAGACGATGAAAGCTGTGATCAGGCTGGTGATGGCGTCGAGGATGAAGAGCATCAGATAGGATCTACCCGCGACCAAACCTCCGATCATCGGACCGAAGATCCAGGCTAAGTTAGCCGCAACGCGCAGGATGCCAAATCCTTCGGTGCGCGTCTTCTCGGGGAGTATGTCGGCGATCATGGCCTGATGCGCCGGACCGGCAATGTTCGAGAGAGAACCGACGACGATGGCGAGCAGGTAGAAATGCGAGAGTTCGTTCACCAATCCCATCGAAACACTGCTCAACGCGCTGAAGACCAAGCCGAAGAGGACCATTCCGCGGCGGCCGAATTTATCGGTAAGCGCTCCCCCGACCATACTTCCAACAAGACCGGCGATCGAGAAGATCGCCAGCAGCACGCCAGCCTGGGTCATGCCGACGTTGAATTTCTGGGTGACATACAGGGCGAAGAAGGGGAAGATCATCGTCCCGCCAAGGCGGTCGATAAACGACGCCCCGACGAGTGTCCAGAAGGTGCGTGGATATTCGTTGTAGGTTTCTTTGATCCTGGTGAACACTCGTCTTATCCTGCGAGCTCTCTTGATTAAGTCTGATTGTGAAGGTTATTCAACTCGATCATAAGAGGCGAATAGCTGCCCCAAACCTTCAATGCCGTATGGGTCGAAGTAAAGCGTGTTGAGCTGCAGGTCAAGAGGTGGGTCGAGTAATGGCCCCTCGAGGATGCTCGCATAAGGATCGCCTCCCAGGAGGCGGTTCACAAAGGTCAGATATAGGCGGTCCAGGACGCCGCTTGATGCGAGTAGGTGCAGCACCTTCGGGCCTGCGCCCGAGTATGCCGTCCGGTAGCCGAGCTCGGTCATATGGGCACATAGTTCCTGCCCATCGACGCTCTCCTCGCCGGCGAAAAGGACCTTTGCCCCTTGGGCTTTAAGACGTTGGATCTGGTCTGGATCGGCAGATTTCGTCGTGAAAACCAGCAGCGAGCGGTCGCCCTCCAGCAGAGCGGGGGGGACGTCGAAATCCAGCCGGCTGCTGATCACGGCTAGATCGGGTTGAGATGAAACGCCTCGACTTAGACGCCAGTTCCGTAAGTCCTCGAACTGTGGATCGTCATAGATTTGCAGGATTTCCTGTTTGGCGCCTTTGGCGTATTCACGCAGGTAACGCCCGGAGGTGATCAGGATGTCCGCCTGTACAGCAAGCTCTTGGAAGAGACGCCAATCGCGCGGGTTCGTAATCGCCTCGGCTAAGGCAACACCCTTGCCGGATGGATCCGGAACGGCGATGCGGCCATCTAGACTACCGACGAAATTGGCGCATACGAATACGCGGTCGAGTCCTTCCGCATGCGCGCGAAGGTCGTGTTCAAGGTAAAGACCTCGCAATGAAACTTCATGGCTGGGAGCAGGGAAGAGCTGAAGGATCTTGTCGTTCAAGTTGAGTCTCCTAGCATCGGTATAAGCCGGAGTGGGCTACATCAGACCGGTGGTACGACCTGCTAATTGTTAGCCTTATTTGGTCCCAGTCGAAATCTTGGATAGAGCAATCACATTACCAGCAAGTATAAGTATTACTCCAAATACCGCTTGAGGGTTCCAGATTAAATCCTCAAATATTGTGGAGAGGGCCAGAGCAACGATCTGATAGAGGATGGTAACATACGCCGCCCTTCCCGGTCCGATGCGACCCAGTAAGGTGAGGTAGGTTCCGAAAGCGATCACTGAGCCGAAGAGCGCAAGGTAGATCAGTGAGATGACGTAGGGCGCAGAGGGGTCAAACGTCAGATTGGTGCCCTGGAAAAGCACAAGGAGGATCATAAAGCCCGTTCCGTAGGTCATGCCAAGTGTGTTCGATTGCAGCACAGGCAGCCCGCTGCGTTGATTGCGAGCCGCCACGATATTTCCCAGAGAAGCAGAGAGCGTAGCGAAAATAGCCAGGGTTAAACCCAATGCCCTTCCGCTGGAGAGGTCAAAGGATCTCAATTCAGACCAAAAAACGAACACGAGGCCTAACAGCCCTATTAGACCGCCAAGTATGACCCGAAGTCGGATGGGGTCCTTCAAGATGATAGCGCTGAAGAAGACGTTGGTGATTACGATACCGGAGAAGACGATTGCTACCAACCCGCTGGTCAGATATCCCTCCGCGAGGTAGATGAGTATGTAGTTTAACGAGAAGAGGAAGAAGCCTTGCAAGGCCATGAAGGCATGCTGCCGGGGCGAGAAGCGCATAGGTAAGCGGCGGAGAGTTGTATAGAGCCAGAGGAGCCCTGCTGCAAGCGTGAAGCGATATACGATGGAGAGTGCAGGCGGCACGATGCCCAATTGGAATTTAATTGCCAGCCATGTCGAGCCCCAGATGAGTACAGTGATGAGGTACAGCAGGGCGTTAGGCATCCAATCTCCTCCAGTTGACGAAGGTGGATTATACAATCCTGAAGCGGATGCGGCGACAGTTGGTGGGAGTGAATAGATCTGATTATTCTCCAAGAATTGTGGGAAGACCCTACGCATCCTTGTCATTTCGAACCCCTG
>SOIH01000099.1 GCA_004376895.1 Anaerolineales bacterium
CTACTCGTCTTGCTGCCTTTCGTGGTTGGGATATTTATCTTCTGAGAGATGGGTGAGTAGAATCTGAAGAGGCGATTGAGATTGGATGATGTAGATTGGCCTGGATAGGGGGAGCATCCTCGTCCTTTAGTTTGATGTCTTGAAGCACTTGTTTTTCAGATCTATTCGTAGGGGATTCATTGAACGAGTCGTGAAAAAGAGAGCGAAAGTTTCCAGAGGAAGCAATATGGAGCTCCCATCCGTAGCACAGCTTATCCCGGTTCTTCAGACCGCTATCGGTCCCGTGATTCTGATTTCAGGCATCGGACTGCTGCTGCTGACAATGACGAATCGTCTTGGCAGAGCGATTGACCGGGCGAGGATCCTGGTCGGAAGCCTCCCGAACACCGCCGAGGCGAAAGAAGAGAAGACCGTAGCCCAGCTCCAAATCCTCTGGGGGCGGGCGCGCATGATCCGGCTGGCAATTGCGCTGGCTTCAGTCAGTGCGTTGGTTGCAGCAATTCTTGTCATTGTGCTTTTCTGCACGGCACTGTGGCAGATTGAGTCTGCATGGATCATTGTGGCACTGTTCATGGTCTGCATGGTGAGTTTGATAGGATCGTTGGTCATTTTTATTCGTGACATCAATCAGTCACTGGCGGCGCTCAGGCTTGAGTTAGAGGCAGAGAAAGTTGTCGATTTCTAAGCACTTGCCCCGAAAGGACCCTTGGCTGTCCTTGACCCGGCTCAGAATCTGAAGCTTGCAGTCTTTTTCGATGGAAATGTAATCGGTTTTCAAGTAGCTCGTTGATCCTTCGGGATTGTTTTCTTGGCGTCGATAAATTGCCTATGCGTCAGTCGAAGACTGTTGGCGATCGCACGGATCTCTTCAGTTTCCTCGTTTGACACGAACCCATCAGCGTTGGCAATGGAGAACAGGATATTTAGGAATTTAGCTCGCTCCTCGCGGTCTGTTGAGGTGAAAAACTCCCGTGCCAGGCGGTAATAATCCATATCGGGACCAATTTCAGATACCGCGACCTCAGTAACAAATACGGCCTCTTCCGTGCTTATACCCCATTCATCAATAAGCGAATTCGCGATGGCTTTATATTCATCGTCTGAAACCTCTAGATCGACATGTGCGATTCGAGCCATCAGTCCGCCTGCGAGACACAATTTTCTTAAGCGATCCTCATCGATATTAAAACTTGTTTTATCAAGCTCAAGCCTCCGTTGGACCTCATAGTAGACTTTGTTCTTGATGAAATCTTCGAAGTGCTCCTCGCGGTTTGGCGCAGCGGACAAAGCGACTTCTCGACGTTGAATGGAATTCTTCACTACCCGTCCGAGTTGGCCGAATACACCCACGTTAGCTGATTCGATTTGGGTTTTAATCTCATCGACGATGACGTTCTCTTCCTCGGTAACAATGCCATCCGCCAGCACCAGATCGTCGAGGCTTTGAAGAGCGAGCGATTTATCGCTCGAAGACCGCAGTTCATTCTGAAGCTGTTTGACCAATCGTTCTCTTTCAGCGGCTCCAACTGGGGCTTCGCTGTACATCTCCAGCATTGCCCATTCCCGACCCGTTAAACCGGGGAGACGAAAGAGCAGGTCTTTCAAGCAGTTCATTTCATCATGTGCTACCTCACCGTCAGCCCAGGCTGCGGCGATAATTACTTTGCCAAGCGTTAAATAAAAGGTCGCATCGGACATGTTCGCCTCCACTAAGATTTGCGATGGCTACATCACAACCGTTTAATTATATCCCACTGAGGAGGTACAGATAGCTCATCTCCGCTGCCCGGGATATAATGTGAACACCGGTCTGAGGAACGGCGGACCCTGGGTTTGATTTGCGCCCAGTTGGTCATCCAAGCATAAAAACCGGGGTTTTATGCACATATTGAATTTTTTATTCGCCCTGTACATACAATTAAACATATGTTAGGATTTGGGTTCGAAGGTTGCATGTAAGTTCTGTCTGGAAGTCGTAAGATCAAGGCCTGAGCTGAATGCTCGGGCCGGTTTGTTTGAGAACCCGACCACCGAGAACGAGACATAGCACCTAATTTGTATTTTGCCATAAGGAGGCAATATCTAATGTCGGAACGAGTTCTTGGAACGGTTAAATGGTTCAATGGTAGCAAAGGCTACGGCTTTATTGAGCGCGAAGATGGTGATGATGTATTTGTTCACTATTCTGCAATCCTTGGTGATGGCTTTCGCAATCTTGATGAAGGCCAGCGCGTAGAGTTCACAGTTGAGCAAGGTCCCAAGGGACCCCAGGCTGCGAGCGTAACGATCGTATAAGCTCTCTGAGCTGATCACTGAAAGCCCCCACACTGTGGGGGCTTTTTTTTAAATATTGGTCTAGAAAACGAGATGGGCTTTCCCTAAATGTCATTTCGAGAGAGCCGTGAAACGGCGACCGAGAAATCCCTATGATGCATCTCTTGAAAGCTACATCTCTTGGAAATGAAGGGATTCTCCCTCCGCTCCGCAAGTGGAGATTTGGAACCTGTCCCGGGACACACAAGTACTTTCGTAGGATTACGCAGGTCAAAATGAGGAGGTACGCTAGGCAGTGTCGAAGGCTCCATCGCTGGATGGATCTTTAGACAAATCCAGCTTCTTCTTCATGTTGAGCATTCTGCGCGGCGGGAAATACCGGAAGTGGTCCGATATCGGAGAGTTGCCATGAATTCATTCTGCTGCGGCGATAGCGTCTCATCTTTGAATGACACCGCTTGCGTGGAATTTAATTCGCGTCAAAAATTAAGATCATGCGTCGCTGGTTGATTCTCCTTATCCCCTTCGGGCTGCTCTTGTTAGCTATCGGTTTTGGTGGTGGTTTAATATGGGCGCACAGGTCCACACTCGCACCGACGGCGATGATTACACCAACATTCACCCCTTCACAAACACCCACCAAAACCCCGACCCCGACTACAACGCCCACGGCGACGGATACACTTTCACCGACATATACAAACACCCCGGCTTTTACGTCTACCATCACGCTTACGCCCACAGTCACATACACGCCAAGTATCACACCTTCACCCACCGCCACGCCGGAGCTCCGTGGTAGAGTCAGCGTCCAGGCAAACTGCCGCTATGGTCCCGGCTCTGCCTATCTATATGAATGGGGTCTCTTCCCGGGCAATCGCGTTACAGTCCTGGGCCGCAACCAGGAAGGCACCTGGGTCTACGTGGATCCCTGGACCTATATGGACTACTGCTGGGTGAAAACAGAGTTCCTGGAACTCACGTACGACGTATCAAGTGTGGTCCAGATACGCACGCTGCTTCCATACACGGAGTTCTACTGGGCACCTCGCAATGTGCGCGCCAGCCGCCTCGGCGACGAGGTCATGGTCAATTGGGATCTGATACCGATGAGTTTAGACGATAACCGTGGATACCTGATCGAGGGCTGGCTATGCAAGGATGGCCAGCTGCGCTTCACGCCGCTTCAGTTCTGGGCTCCCCCCGCCATCCTTACAGATGAACCGGGGTGTGTGGAGCCATCCCACGCGAGGATCTATACTGCAGAGAAGCACGGGTACTCGGAGTGGGTGGCAATCGCCTGGCCTCCTCATCCAACATCCACACCGTAACAGAACAGACTCTCTCCGCTTCGCATCCTGACGCAACGCTTCAGGGTTGGAGACACGTCGAGACAGACGACGACACCGACTCTCCAGAACGCTGCGCGGCAGTTGTCCAATACGATCTTTTCCCAGGTCGGCATCTGTACGCTCCCCAAGTTACTGCTCGTAATGGCTCTCATAGCCCTAGGCTCACAGTATTCTTATATCCTGGGTAGATGGTAAAATCCCTTTTCGTGCCTGGGAGACTCTGTGACCGAAGTAAACCAAATTTTGGATAGGGCAGATGATGCCGATATTGCTGATGATGAATTAGAGTTAGAGCCTTTCCAGACCGGCCCGGTGGTCACACTTTCGGGCGGTCACGCCGTCCACGACACCTACACCGCGTTTTTGGCTCCCCTTCTGCCTATCTTGATTGAAAAATTCTCCTTATTAAAAACCGAAGCGGGTTTGCTCTCGCTCTTCATGCAAGGCCCTTCCATCTTGCAACCTGTTATCGGCCATCTGGCTGACAGCCTCAGCATGCGTTATTTCATGATCCTGGCACCAGCAATAACAGGCACCATGATGAGCCTGCTGGGAATCGCGCCGAGTTATTCTGTTCTGGCTATTTTCCTGCTCATCGCCGGGCTCAGCTCGGCCGGCTTGCATGCGGTCGGTCCTGTTATGGCGGGCAGGGTTTCCGGGTCGAGTTTGGGCCGGGGGATGGGTTTCTGGATGGTGGGCGGTGAGTTTGGGCGGACCGTAGGTCCCATACTGTTGGTCACCGCTATTGCGTATTTGTCTCTGGGTGGATTGACCTGGTTAATGATCGGTGGGTGGGTCGTCTCTGGAATTCTTTATCTTCGACTCAGGGCGGTTCCTGGGCGTGATCCAGGTGAAGCAAAGGCTCTTCCATGGCGAGCTGCGCTGCGCGCCATGAGACCAATGATGCTGCCTCTTTCGGGAGTTCTTGTCGCGCGTTCTTTCATGAGCGCCTCACTTACCACATACCTACCTATCTTTCTCGTTGACGAAGGGGTGGGATTCTGGCTAGCGGGAGCGGCTTTGACAATTTTAGAGGCGGCCGCTGTTGTGGGTGCGATTGTCGGCGGGTCTATCAGCGATAGGGTAGGACGCAAGGTGATTCTTCTAATCTCGATGGTCGCTACACCCATCCTCGCGCTCGCTTTCCTGCGTACGAGTGGATTGACACAGGCACTGCTGCTGCCAGCACTAGGCTTTTTTGCACTGTCACCAACACCGGTAATCATGGCGTGGGTGCAGGAGAGTTATCTGGAGAATCGCGCCCTGGCGAACGGTGTATACATGGCCATGGGGTTTATCATCCGCGCTGTGGTAGTTGTCATTTTGGGTAGGGTGGGGGATTTGGTCGGCCTACGGCTAGGTTTTCAGTATAGTGCGATCATCATGCTCCTCGGGGTTCCTCTGATTTTCTTACTGCCTCACCAATCTAAGCGCGCATAATCCACGATTGGAATATCGGAAGGAAAGGTAGATCGACGATGAAGAATCTGCGCTGTGGAGGAAGTGTATGATGTTGAGTGAACCTATAAATAAACGACGCCTCGGTCAAACTGAAATAGAAGTCACGCCCATCGGATTGGGCGTAATGCAGTTCGCTGGCGGTGAAGGTATATTCGGGATGATGTTCCCCGAAATCTCCCAGGAGAAAATGAATGGGATTATAAAAACTGCTCTAGATGGCGGGATCAATTGGTTCGATACCGCGGAGATTTACGGTCGCGGACGCTCGGAGCGGGGACTGGCTAACGCTTTGCGAGCTGCTGAGAAAAAAGATGATGAAGTCATCGTTGCCACCAAGTGGTTACCGATGCTCAGGACAGCGCGTAATATCCCCCGCACTATCAGTGACCGCCTCCACTTCCTGGATGGATATTCCATCGACCTCTATATGGTGCATCAACCCTGGGGTTTTTCTCCTCCAGAGGCGGAGATGGATGCCATGGCAGATCTCGTGCAGGTGGGCAAGATCCGTTCGGTTGGTGTGAGCAACTTCAACGCTGAGCAAATGCGACGCGCCCAAATGGCACTGCAAAAACGCGGGCTGCCGTTGGCGGTAAACCAGGTGCAGTACAGCCTACTCCATCGGAAGATCGAAACCAACGGTGTGTTGGCTGCAGCAAAGGAATTGGGGGTGACCATCACAGCTTGGTCGCCGCTTGCGTCGGGCTTGTTAACCGGCAAGTTCCATAAAAATCCAGAAATCCTCAATCAGACACCTTTTGGTCGGAGGATGCAGTTGCGACGCGGAATCGAGCGAAGTCGTCCACTGATCCAAGCTCTAGAAGAAGTTTCCATCAAGCACGATGCCACACCGGCTCAGATCGCGTTAAACTGGTTGATCCATTTCCAAGGGGAAGCAGTCGTCGCCATTCCTGGGGCCTCGAAAGCGAAGCAGGCAGAGGAAAGCGCAGGGGTGATGAAATTCAAACTTTCTAATGAGGAGATGAACCGGCTCGATAAGCTTTCGCGGGTGTTCAGATAAACGGCCAATAGGGCATCGTGAGGAGAGATAGAGCATACCTGACATTCGACTACGCTGTTTTGCAGCTCACTTGACGGGTCGTTGGATAACGGGATGCGCATCTTTAACGCTTCGTTTGTGTTTTCTACAGCAGGGCACAAAACTTGCATCAAAGGGCTAGAGTATTGGCGTACTCTGGGGTTCTGGGTCGGAGATATTGACCCATTGTGCCTCATCAGACAGCGATGGATTGAAAAAAGGAGCAAGGAGATGTCCGAAGATAAAACCAAGCTACTCAACCTGATGCGCTTCTGGCTGTTCGGAACTTTTAT
>SOIH01000035.1 GCA_004376895.1 Anaerolineales bacterium
TCGATGCGGTGATTTTAGACCCACCGAAGTTTGCGGCAACATCGGCTCAGGTGGACCGGGCTGCGCGTGGATATAAGGATGTGAATCTCCTGGCGTTTAAACTGCTGCGGGTAGGCGGTTATCTACTGACGTTCTCCTGCTCGGGTGGCGTAACCCCTCAACTTTTCCAGAAGATTGTCGCCGATGCTGCATTAGATGCCGGGGTTGACGCGGTCATCGTGGGATGGCTTTCACAGGCGAGCGACCATCCAGTTCGAGTCTACTTCCCGGAGGGCCGCTATCTCAAAGGGCTAATATGCCAGATTCGTGAGAAGTGAGGACCTGCGTGAAACCACTAAAAGTAATCTTTATTGCGAAACGACTCTTCATTCAGAAGAAACCAACCAGCGTATTCAAACCGGCATAGCTTTCTAAAAAACGTATCGCAAATTACCGAATATGAAAAAAGGGCACACCCACTGGTGCGCTTCTGGATTTGTTAAGTGCAAGGGTCGGCCTGGGAGTGGATTCTCGTCCTTAGACGCAGAGAATGCATGATCATGATGGCGTGCTACATGGTGAACCAAACGCCTATTACTCGTGTGTTTTATCCTTTGCTGATGGTTCGAAGGTAAAGAACAAAAGAAGATAGGGTGGGCCGCCGGCTCACCCTATCTCTCGTCACTCAGTATCTGTCTATAGTTGTTCTATTGGGGTAGTCACTTCATCAAGCTAATATTCACCATCAAGAGGGTTTCATCTTCTCTTGCATTGAGAGCTTCAACGCGTGTTTATATACCTTTTGAATTCGAGCAGCGGCATCCTTCTCCTGTCCGGCTTCCAGCTGTTGGACGGTAGAGACCAGGGCATTCAGCAGATCGTTATCGATTGCCTTTTTACTTTCCTCAAGCAGTTTAATCGCTCCTTCTTCATCCTCGATTTCCAGTAAGCGTTGAGCGAGCTTGAGACCCTCCGGCATCGATTCTTGAGCGAGAGAACGAATACGCTGTTCGATCGCTGACAGACGTTTAGTGAGGTCCTCATCCTTCCGTTTTTCCGCATCCTGCAAATTAGCATGAAGTATCCCCAGGAATAGATCGTCGATCATCGGGAGGGCTTGCAGTAGAGCCTGATCGAGGTCGTCTGCGTCGAGCAGAGTCTTCAAGAGAGCAGCGGACTGTGCCGCTCGAGCCTCTTGAATCCGATCCAACTCTTCTGTAATTTCGAGGATTTGCTGCCGTAAAGAAGTAAGGTGTTCCTTCTCCTCGCTCTGCGCCTGATCAATCCTTTCGGTGATGAGTTGGAAGAAACTGTAATCCAGTGCGGGGCGGGTGAGATTGACCAATGCCACGACACGGTTTTCATCTGGCGCTTCTACCAACAGATCGAGAAGTGTCTCGTGCGTTAATCCCTGCTCGGCCAGAGCTTGCAGGCTTTCCGTCGCTTCCTTCAGTGCTTCTTCCTGAGCTTTAAGTTTCTTCCCGAAAGAGCTGAACTCGATGATTTTCTCCAGCCTGGCGCCCATCGCTTCTTGTGCCTTCCTGTCGCCAGTCGACTGAAGAGCGAGGCTGGCAATCTGGAAAAATGTCCCATCTAGCTCGGCGTCGTGTTCCTTAACGAAGGTCTCGATTTGCTCTTCCGGCAGTGTGAGCACTTTCTCAAAGAGACGCATGGTGGCCCGCTGCGCGTCGATTTCTTCCTTCGATATCCCTTCTGCTTCCAAAACTCGTTCGACCAGACCTTGCATCGTCAGGATTGTTTGCGATTGAAAGAGGTACCCTTTACGCTCCTCAGGAGGGAGCCGATCGGACACACGCTTAATCATCTGTCCGATGATGCGTTCCTGCTCGTTCTTCGGCATGCTCGCTTCTATGGGGACATAGGTCAGCAAAAGCTCATGCTGCGGATCATGATAAACGATTGGCACTGCGACAGCGCCATCGAAACCACAAACGCCGCACTGGATATGATTGAGTGATCCGGAAAGAAGTTGCGCCTTCGCACCCGGATTCTGACCGACGTCGATCAGTTGCTGGATCTGAGCCTGGATAGGTGACCTGCAATTGGGGCAGGGTATTTGAGTGGTATTTATTACCATATTATTCTTCTGCCTCGGTGTCCTTTAATATTGGTAGTGAGAAACAGATACATGCTCCATCCTTTACGCGGTCATCCACCCAGATTCGACCTTCGTGGGCTTCGATTACAGCTTTCGCGAGGAAGAGCCCCAAACCTGCTCCTTTGATCTTCCGGTTGGTTTCAGTCGAGCGATAAAATAGATTGAAAATTCTGGGCACATCCTCAACGGCGATTCCTGGACCTTCATCTTGCACACAAATAACAATTTCGTTCTGTTTAGTTGTCCCGGATATGGTGACTTTCCCTCCATCCGGAGAGTATTTCATTGCGTTGGAAAGCAAGTTTCCCATCACCTGCATCATGCGAGTCTCATCGGCGTAGACAATGGGAAATTCAGAAGGGAAATTTATCTTGAAATCATGATCGGCCGATTGTGTCTTAAAGCGGTTTGCCATCTGCTGTGCGAGGTGGTCGATGGCAATCTGCGACCGATCCAACTTAAGCGCGCCTGCCTGCAGGCGGGAGGCGTCTAACAAGTCATCTATCAGACCTGTAAGATGGTCGGCTTCCTCCTCGATAACTGCTAAGCTATCTTCCACGACCTCGGAGTCCCAGCGTGCATCCTCTCTACGGAGCGTGCCTACATAACCCTTGATCAGCGCGACCGGAGTGCGTAGCTCGTGGCTGATGATGGAGATAAATGTGCTCTTTAATTCCTCTGCCTCGCGAAATTTCGTAATATCGCGCACGGTGGCGACAATACTTATAAGTTCCCCGGCTTCATCAAAAGCGGGCGCGTAAGTGATACCTACGCTTACTGCGCCGCCGCCCTTTGTGATCAGGTCGCCTTCTACGTAGAGTGTCGCCTGTGCGCTTAGAGGCCAACCGCCGGCTTCTGTATCCTCAAGGGAAGTCCCTGGTTCTCGGCTGAGCCAGCGGATGATCTCTATGTGTTGTTTACCGATAACGCTATCAGCCTCATAGCCCATTAAACTCGAACAAGCCCGATTGAAGCGGGTGAAACGGTATGATGGGTCGAGGATGAAAATACCATCTGCGGCAGACTCCAGGATGGCATCCAGATGATGGTGCTGTTGAGCAATTTCAGTGAAGAGCATCGCATTGTGAACAGCAATAGCCGCTTGTGAGGCGAATGCGCTAAGGAGTTTACGATCATCGGCAGAGAATTGGCCGCGATAGGATCTGAAGATGAAGATAACCCCGACGGTCTCCCCCTTAACGTTCATCGGTAACCCTACGCCGGTGAGTAGACCCATAGATGCGGCCTGTGTTATCCGTTGCAGGCGTCTATTGACCTCAGGAAGCTCAAAGCGAGCAGGGTCGCCGTGGTCTGGGATATCCGAAAGTAGTGGATCGAGATAGCGCACGAAATCCGGGTTAATCCCGAAGGTCGAGGCGACCCGCCAGGTGCCTCCCGCATCACGCAATGCGATGAGGCCTGCACTGCCGCCAAGTATCTCGGCCGAGAAACGGACGATTTCAGCCAGGACGCGATCTAGATCCAGCTCTTCAGTGATCGCTCGGCTGATTCTTAGTAGATAATCACGCTGGCGGATTCGGAAATCAGGAAGCATTCGCTGCTCTTACGCTTCGGCTTCGGCGGATGTGATTGCCTCTTCGAGCATCTGGAGTCCTTCGTTGATAAGATCCTGTGAGATGTTCAAAGGAGGGGCAATACGGACAGAGTTCTTACCACTGCCTAGTGTGATCAACCCGTTATGGAACGCCTTTTCAACAATGCGATCGCGAAGATCAGCCGCGGGTATTTTGCTCTCGCGGTCCTTAACAAATTCAATTCCGATCATCAAGCCTTTACCGCGCACTTGACCAATGGATGTATGGCGGGTCATGATTTCAGATAGCGCATCCAGGGCGTATTCCCCCACCTCCGCTGCGTTCTTCATAAAGCCGCCTTCAATCAACTCCAGGGTCGCTAAGCCAGCACTGCATGAGACGGGATTGCCGCCGTAGGTATTCCCGTGCGCTCCTATTGGCCAATCCATGACGCTGGCCCGCGCGAGAATGCCGCCCAGCGGCATGCCTGACGCAATTCCTTTCGCGAAGCAAACAATGTCGGGCTCCACTCCCCAATGTTCGATCGCCCACCACTTCCCGGTGCGACCGATACCCGATTGGACTTCATCAGCGATGAGGAGTATGCCATGCTTGTCGCACAATCTTCTTAGGGCAGGGAAGAATCCCGCGGGAGGGACAACGTACCCGCCTTCACCAAGGATGGGTTCGATCATGATCGCAGCCGTCTCTTGGGGTGGAACTGTTCGAGCGAGTATGACCTCTTCGATGTAGCGCACGACAGCTTCGCCATAATCTTCGTCTTTAGATTGAACGAGGATAGGTCGGTAGGAGTCTGGATACGGGACGTGGGTCACACCGCTCATCATCGGGCTAAAATTTTCCCGATATTGTGTCTTGCTGGATGTGAAGGCTAGTGACCCCATAGTCCGTCCGTGAAACGCGCCGAAAAAACCTATGAAGTGCTGTCGGCCTGTATGGGATCGGGCGAGTTTAATTGCAGCTTCGACAGCTTCCGTACCGGAATTTCCCAGAAAAACTTTGGCGGGTTCCTCAAAAGGAGCGGTAGAGGCTATTTTTTCAGAGAATTCTACCCATACGGGGTGGTAGAAATCGGAGGAGATGTGGATGAACTTGTCTACCTGTTTTTTGATCGATTCAACGACTTTCGGATGGCTATGACCGGTTGAGCACACAGCGATTCCAGAGGCGAAGTCGATGAAACGATTCCCATCAATATCCCAGACTTCGGATCCCTTTCCATGGTCCATTGCAAAAGGATAAGCCCTTGGGTAGGAGGGGGAGATTACAGCATGGTCTCGTTCTAAGAGTTTCTTCGCCTTTGTGCCAGGTACGTTCAGCGGGTTCATTGATGCAAAGCCTCCTGAATAAAATCTAGTTATTGAATTGGTGTGCGCCGGACATCATTGCGCATAGCCGTCATTAATGGATGGGTTTTGTGCATTTTCTTCGCCGTTTAGGCGCGGCGAAGATGGTGAATTATATCACTCCCGCTTTGCATAGCCCTTATTCCATTGTATAAAAGAAGGGAGATTTCTTCGTCTAACCATTCATAAAGGAGAATGCAGACATGAAAGAGCGACCCTGGTTTAAGCACTATGAATCTGAAGTTCCGAAGTCCATTGAGTACCAAGAAGTGCCGCTCTATCATTTTTTAGAGAATGCTGCTGTAAAGTATCCTGATCAGGCTTGCGCGATATTTAAGGGTTCGGTGATTACCTATGCCGAGATGGACGAATTAGCTAATCGTCTTGCTGGCGCACTTGCTGCTATGGGCGTAAAAAAAGGAACACCAGTCGGCATCTTCATGCCCAACTCGCCGCAGTTCGTTATGGCATTCTACGCGATACTCAAAGCGGGTGGTATTGTCGTCGCAACGAATCCCCTCTACACCGCGCGTGAGATTGAACATCAGATGAAAGATTCGGGAACGGAGATCATGCTCGTCATGAGCAACTTCTATCCCATGATCAAAGAGGTTCAACCGAATACTCCCATTAAGAAGTTGATCGTCACGAACATTAAAGAATATCTGCCCGGGCTGCTCCGATTCCTTTTCACTCTGACCAAGGAGAAAAAAGACGGGCATCGAGTTGAATTGGGGGAAGGGGATTTGTGGCTGCAGGACATCCTTAAGGAATACTCACCCTCTGACCGACCGCAGATAACAATTGGACAAAATGATGACGCTCTCTACCAGTACAGCGGCGGCACGACCGGCATTTCGAAGGCAGCAATCGCGACGCACGGGAACCTCGTCGCGAACACGCTCCAGATTAAATCCTGGTTGCCATCCGTCCAGGAGGGAGCCGAGATTGTCTTGATGGCGATCCCGATGTTCCACGTCTATGGCATGGTCGCCGGCATGAGCTTCGGCATCGCTGCCGCCTCCAGCCTAGTGATGGTCCCAAACCCGCGGGATATGGGAGATGTCCTCGGTTCGATCTCCAAGTATCGTCCGACGATTTACCCCGGTGTTCCGGCGATGTACAACGCGATCAACAATCACCCCGACGTGAAGGCGGGCAAAGTGGACGTAAGCTCGATCAAGGCGTGCATCTCCGGTTCCGCCCCGCTCATGAGAGAGACGCAGACCACCTTTGAAGAACTGACGGGAGGGAGGCTCGTTGAAGGCTATGGTCTTTCCGAGGCCCCAACAGCGACTCACTGCAACCCGGTGTTCGGCATGAGCAAAGAGGGATCGATCGGCATCCCCTTCCCGGATGTGGACGCCCGCATCATCTCTCTGGATGATGAAGTTACTGTGCTTGAAACAGGCGAGATCGGGGAGCTAGTGATGAAGGGCCCCCAGGTAATGAAGGGCTATCTAAATATGCCCACGGAGACGACAAACGCATTACGAGACGGCTGGCTCTACACCGGCGACATCGCCTATATGGACGAGGATGGCTATTTCTTTATTGTGGATCGTAAGAAGGAGCTCATCAAGCCCAGCGGTTACCAGGTTTGGCCCAGGGAAGTAGAGGAGGTCATCGCCGAGAATCCCAAGGTCCTGGAAGTCGGAGTCGCCGGCATCCCCGATGCTTATCGTGGAGAGACCGTAAAAGCGTGGGTGGTTCTCAAGCCGGGTGAAACGCTGACTGTCGACGAAGTAAAAGCGTGGTGCAAAGAGCACATGGCTGCTTTTAAAGTTCCCACACACGTGGAATTCCGGGACGAACTGCCCAAGACAACCATCGGAAAGGTTCTGCGGCGGGAGCTCGTGCGTCAAGATCGCGAGAAGCAGGGGGCGGAAGAGTAAAGTAAACAACCGGCTTCTAGTTGGAGGCCAGAATGCGAAACGCCCGGGCAATCATAGCCCGGGCGTTGGTTATGTAAGAGATTAGAAATTTCACGCACCCGCAAGGAGAGGGGTTCCGCTATTTTTCTCCTTAACGGGTTGGCCGAAAATTTTCTCGAAAGTCTCTCGATCGATAGTTTCCTCTTCGACGAGATATTCGGCGATGGTATCGAGCGAAGTTCGATATTCAGTCAGGATCTCTTTAGCGCGAGCGTAGGCATCTCGGACCAAGCCACGAACCTCGGTATCTATCTTCTCAGCGATACGCTCAGAGTAGTCTCGCTGTTCTGAGATCTCTCGACCGAGGAAAACCAACTCCTCCTTTTGCCCATATACCATCGGTCCGAGCTCATCGCTCATCCCGAGCCGAGTGACCATCGAGCGTGCCATCTTCGTCACCCGTTCGAGATCGCTCGATGCGCCGGAGGTAATATCATTAAAGACCAACTCCTCAGCCGCACGACCACCGAGGGCATAGGCCATATCCGCGAGAATCTTGTTGCGGGAAATCAGTGTCCGGTCCTCCTCAGGGAGGGCAAGCGTAAAGCCGCCCATCATTCCCCGAGCTACGATACTCACTTTATGAACGCGATCTGATTCGGGGATGACGTGGCTTACGACGGCGTGACCCGCTTCGTGGTAGGCGACGATTAATTTCTCTTCCTGACTTATGAGACGGCTCTTTCGCTCAGGACCGGCGATAACGCGCTCAATCGATTCTTCGAATTCATTTTGCCCGATTGTCTTTTTGTCTCGACGAGCGGCTAGGATAGCGGCTTCATTGACGAGATTCTCAATATCGGCGCCGACAAACCCTGGGGTTGCTTTAGCGATAACCGAGAGATCCACGGTCTCCTCGAGGGGCTTACCTCTTGAGTGGACCTTCAGGATTGCCTCACGTCCGCGCATATCTGGCTGGTCGAGGGTAACCCGACGGTCGAAGCGGCCGGGTCGAAGGAGAGCAGGGTCAAGGATATCAGGTCTATTCGTCGCGGCCATGACGATCACATTCGTATCCGTATCGAAACCATCCATCTCGACGAGCATCTGGTTGAGTGTTTGCTCTCGCTCATCATGGCTGCCGCCGAGACCGGCGCCGCGCTGACGGCCTACAGCGTCGATCTCATCGACAAAAACGATGCAGGGGGCGTGGCGCTTTGCTTGATCGAAAAGATCGCGCACCCGGCTGGCGCCGACGCCGACGAACATTTCGACGAACTCGGAGCCCGAAATGGAGAAGAAGGGCACACCCGCTTCCCCTGATACTGCCTTCGCAAGCAGCGTTTTTCCCGTCCCCGGAGCACCGATTAAAAGCACGCCTTTTGGAATGCGAGCACCAAGTGCAATAAATTTTTCGGGTTCTTGAAGGAACTCGACAATCTCCTCAAGTTCCTCTTTCGCCTCTTCAATGCCGGCAACATCTTCAAATGTAACGGTGGGCTGGTCGCCGGTAAACATACGCGCGCGACTCTTCCCAAAGGAGAGTGCCTGGTTATTCGTACCTTGCGCCTGACGCATCATGAACCAGATCAAGCCCACGACAAGCAATGCGGGAAGGATATAGGTAATCAGGCTGAGAATGGCTCCCAGATCGCTGGGTTCTTTGATCTCGAGCATAAGAAACGGGGGAGCCAAAGATGACTCGGTGACGCCCAGATCTTTTAACTGCTCAACCGTCGTCTTTGTAGGTTCCTTGCGAGAGAACGCATTGGTACCATCCCGGTAGATCAATTCCAATTCGTTTTCATCGACTACGATACGGACGATTGCGCCGGATTGAATCTTTGCCGCGACCTCGTTAAAAGCTAGTCTTTCAGGTTGGGTCGCCTCGCTGCGGGAGTAGAAAAGAACCGCTACGATTGTGAGTAACAATATAAAAAGTACGAGAGAGTTTCTGCCTCGGGGTGAATTCACATTTACCTCCCAAAGCTAATAGATAGCTTTGGTTATGTAGACTAATTTTTAGAACGTTCGTCCGAATTATACCGCGGCCGATAGGGGGCGACCAGTATGTTGGATTACCCGGGATTAATTGGGCAGGAAGGGTATAGCAGGCATACCCAAAGCCAGAGAGGGATTAAGCCGCCAATCGTTAGAAAGGCCACTAAACCGAGAGCCACCAAGATCCAATCCATCTCCGATGTTACCGCTGTTTTTTGAAGTGGTTTGGGCTTTTCCTGTTCGAGATCAGGGTTGTCCAATTCACCATCTGTGGATGAGCGTTCTTCTGGTATCGCATTCAGGTTGAAATTCGTGAGGATCCGTCCAAGTTGATCTGCGGTGCGATAGCGAGCGGAGGGCTCCTTCGCGAGAACCTTTAAGACAATCTGCTGCAGGGGTTCGGGGATGCTGGCCTCGATCGAACGAGGAGGTATTGGCTCGGCGGTCAGGTGAAGTTGGGCGAGATCGGCTGCGGTATCCGCTACGAATGGAGGTTGGCCGGTAATCATTTCGTAGAGGATTGCCCCGAGTGAATAAACATCGCTAGCAGGCGAAGGCGCCCCCCCTGAGGCTTGCTCCGGAGAGAAGTACTGAGGGCTTCCCCAAACAATGTCTGAATGTTCATCGGGTTGGATCGTTGCGAGTGCACGTGAGACGCCGAAGTCGGTAATTTTCACCTTATTGTCAGGTGTAACCATGATGTTTTGTGGTTTTAGATCACAGTGAACGAGTCCTGCTCGGTGTGCATAGCCAACACCGTCAGAGATCTTTTTCATTAGTTCAACAGCTTCGAGCGGGTTCAGGTGTTTCCTGCGGCGGATGAGAGTCTTTAAATCGGTCCCCGCGATGTATTCCATCACAATGTAAAGCGTTCCCTCGTCACGGCCGAAGTCAAAAATTGTGACAATATTAGGATGGGAGAGATTCGCAGCTGCGCGGGCTTCATGCAGGAAGCTCTCTTGGAACGATTGATCCTGGGCAAGCGGATCGCGTAAGATTTTCACTGCAACCTCGCGCTGGAGTTGGTGGTCTAATGCGCGGTAAATATCTGCCATACCTCCGGAGCCGATTTTTTCAATCAGCCCGTACCGTCCACCCAATAGGTCCTGTGCCATATTGCTTACTTCTCCAAGTGCCCCGCCTGCCTGAACTGGATGGCATCTATTTGGGCACAGTCGACGTCCGGGATTCGACCCAAATAAATCAAAGGGGCACGACCATTCGATTGTAATCCTTACAAGTATTCGCGGCAATGAAGGAGAGAATAATAATCGGCGCTATAATGGACCGGAGTAATCTTATGACAAACCGATGTGCTTGGCTGCTCTATAACCCTGCTGCTGGTAGGTTTCCCGCTGGCCCGCTTCTTGAGCGCGCGCTGCGCGTTCTCTCGGCTGCGGGTTGGGATGCACAGATCGTAACAGGGGAGCCGAAGAAAGGGCTGACCGAAGTCGCAAAGGAGGCTGTTGCGCAGCGCTGTGATGCTGTATTTGTAGTCGGTGGTGATGGCTCTGTCGGTCAGGCTGCATCCGCGCTTGCGGGGTCGGAAACCGCCCTGGGGGTTCTACCGGCGGGAACTGCAAATGTATGGGCGCAGGAACTCGGTCTTCCTCGTCTTGATTGGATTCACGTCTTTGCGCTGGAGCAGGCGGCTGAGAGATTAGCCGCTGGAGATGTCCGTCTCGTGGACGTCGGAGAGTGCAACGGTCAGGCATTCCTGCTATGGGCTGGTGTCGGGCTAGATGCTAATGTTGTTAACAGCATCGAACCACGGGAGCGCTGGGAGAAGGCGTTTGCACCAGTCCATTACGCAACACTGGCTTTGTGGAATACTATCGGGTGGGAAGGGGTGGACATAAAGGTTCGGACAGACGAGGATGAATTTGAGGGACGTTATCTGGTTGCTGTCGCTTCCAATATTCCTGCATATGCCGGTGGTTTGGTGGACTTAGCACCGGGTGCCAAGGTTGACGACGGCTTGCTGGATTTCTGGTTCATTGAGAGTGGAAAACTTCGCGATGTCCTTGTGCGGGTGGCACAGATTTTCATGGGTCGTCATGTGGATGCAGAAGGAGTATACAACTTTCAAGCTAGCGAAGCGGTCTTTGAATTGGAGGATGGTCTGCCTATGCAGTGTGACGGCGAACCAAAAGTTCTCGACTCTCCCCTTGAGTTCAGCGTTCAAAAGAAAGCTCTCAAAGTTCTCGTCCCAAGCGATGTAGATCCCGATCTCTTTGCCAGTATATCCGATGAATGAGGGATGGATGCTGTAAAAAATTAGACCTATCCTAGAGAACCCTTTGAATTTGATGTTGCCACTTGCAGTGGTTGCAGTAATTTTAAACGCGATGGATGCTTCGCCCGTGTGGGTTCTCATTACATCCGCGGTGGCGATGATCCCTGTAGCCGGGTTAATAGGGGAGGCGACAGAGGCCATCGCTGTGCACGCAGGACCGAGGTTAGGCGGTTTGCTCAACGCGACTTTTGGCAATGCAGCGGAATTAATCATCACCATCGTGGCAATCCGCGAAGGGCTGTTGGAACTGGTTAAAGCTTCGATAACAGGATCAATTATTGGCAATCTCCTTCTCGTTCTCGGCCTCAGTATGCTCTTAGGAGGATTAAAAAACGGAAGACAAAAATTCAATCGTGACAAGGCGAGCAGCGACGGTCTTTTACTTCTGCTGGCTATTACAGCACTGGCAATCCCCTCGCTGTTCGCTCAATCCGGGCAGGGAATTATTGATGATTTCGATGTGGAGATCCTCAGCCTCGGTGTAGCTGGCCTGATGATGGTGCTGTATGGCCTTGGATTAATCTATGGTTTCCGATTAGAAGATGGTCCTTTAACGCGTCCATCGGCTGAATTGGTCGTGCATCGCCAGACCTGGTCGATTCGTACGGGGATTATTGTCCTGCTTGTTTCTGCCATTGGGATTGTCTGGTTGAGTGAGATTCTTGTCAAACATGTTGAAGTGGCTATTGAAAGTTACGGACTTTCCGAGTTCTTCATGGGTGTGATCATCGTTCCGATTATCGGCAATGTCGCAGAGCACATGGTGGCTGTAGGTGTTGCCATGAAGGACCGCATCGGTCTCTCAGTGGAAATCGCCATTGGCTCGAGCCTGCAAATTGCTCTTTTCGTCGTACCTTTTTTGGTGTTTCTCAGCCTAGCGCTTGGGAACCCGCTTACCCTGGTGTTTAACAAGTTCGAATTGATCGCGCTCATAGGAGGTGTTTTAATCGCGGTACTGGTGGCTGAAGACGGTGAGGCAAATTGGCTTGAAGGGGCAATCCTGGTGGCGCTATATCTCATGCTCGCTCTAGCTTTCTTCTTACTCCACTGATGAAGAAAAGACCTTCTTTCCCTGGAGTTCTGAAGTCAAACTGGCTATGGGCCGTACTCGGTATCTTATTGGGCGCAATCGCCTTACTTGTGTTGGTTGCGCTCGGATATTTCACTCGTCAAGCTCGTGCAGCGGTGTCCCCAGCGACACCGATATTAGTTCTAATCACTGCGCCAACAGCTTCCATAACCATCCCGCCGCCGACAGAAACTGTCGAACCTGCGGATACCCCTACGCCTACACTTTCTCCGGAAGCGGATGGCTCGCTCTCGCAGGGGAGACTCGTCGAAGTCTATGGTACGGAAGGGGACGGTCTCCGGTTGCGTGACAATACTGGGCTGGATTCCAAAATTGTGTTCTTAGCAGTTGAGAGTGAAGTCTTTGAATTGCGAGAGGGCCCTGTGGAAAAGGATGGTTATGAATGGTGGTTCTTGGTTAACCCCTATAACCTGGAAAAAACTGGGTGGGCAGTTAGCATCTATTTGCGAACAATCGATTAGAAGACGATTTGCCCCGTTAGTGTTCATGAGCTAATATTTGCCCGCTCAAGGATGGAACAAGTGAAGAGCAAACCAAAGCGCGTCTCGGCCTCCCGTAATGAAGCGATATTGCGGATCGAATGGGAGGATGGTCACAAAAGCGAATATCCCTTCGGCATGCTTCGTGCAGCCTGTCCTTGTGCAGATTGCCGCGCTAGTCATGATCAAGATCAGGGTGCTGAGAAAGAAGACATGCTGGAACTGACCTTTCGCGATGAGAACACGACGATCCTTGAAGGAATCGAACAAGTAGGCAACTATGCAGTTAAGTTGGTTTGGCGAGATGGTCACGACGCCGGTATTTATACGTGGGATTACCTTTATCACCTTTGCCCCTGCGGTGATCATGGTGACGGAAGGAGATCGGCGTGAAGGATCCTCTGGATGAGTTAATCAACTTCGCAGAGAGAACTTACGTTCGCTTAGAGGCGGAGACGCTCATCATGGATTGTATCGAGCGTGGAGAACCCAAGCCGTTTTTCAAGCTTCTTGAAGAATTGATTCTTGCTGGCACATCCTCTCTCAGCGTGTTGCGTGAGATTCTAGATGTCATACGAGTTATAAAGGCTGGCCTGGGTAAAGAAGGCTTAGATGTACGCCAGGACCTCGTTGATGCCATGGCTGAATTCGGCATCGCTTTACCAAAGCTACTCTCTTCGGAAGATCCTGAAGCATTTAGGCAAATATGCGGCTATGAGATGAGATATAAGGTAAATGAGATCGCCTATCATTTGGAGATTGAAGAAAGTGCCTTGCTCGAAGAAATCTGCATTGAAGCGGGGAACAAAGTAACTGCGATTGCGGGAAGAATGGCGATTCTCACGCAGCTTGAAGAGAATGTTCAAGATTGGATTGATGGTCTTGCCTATGATGCGGTCCACAAATTCGATTATTCGGGTTGGAATCACGACCAATCCATAAGTCATTGAATCAACCAAACACGGGAAAAGCTGAAGTGCATGCGCGATAAGTTCGTGTAGCCATGTTTGGCATGTTTTTTCCCCATCTGACACCTAAAAAATTCGGAATAACGGGAGCAGAACTTCCGGCACATACACAGAAAAAGCATCCGCAGCCTGACAATAAATCTCCCATCGACTTTAAAGCCGCCTTATTTCTAATCAAGGCACTTCTCCAAAACCGATAGAAAGCTGTTCTAACCGCGCAAAACTTCTGTTACAGATGATAATAAATGATGGATCCGTATCATCCCCCAACATTATCTGGCTGATGACCTATGATCCCTCATGAAAACGAACAAGGGCGCACATGCGCCCTTTGGTTGTGGAAACCCTGGTTTACTCATCAGATAGAGCAGGGCGGCCTCAGGCTTGGTCACCCATACCTTCTGGAGGAGGTTCTGACTAAAGATGGATTAAAGGTAGTCTTTCAAATTATGCTCAACGGCATAGGCTGCAGCTTCCGCCCGGTTTCGGACATTTAGTTTAGAAAGGATGCTGCTGACGTAATTTCGAACTGTTCCCTCTCCAAGAAAGAGCATCTCGGCGATCTGACGATTTGTCCTCCCCTCGGAGACAAGCTGCAATACGTGCATCTCTTGCTGGGTGAGTTCTGCAAAAGCCGATGCTTCCTCCTCACGCGCTGCTTTCCGGACTTCCTGGAACACTCTCTGAGTAACGGCTGGATCGAGTAAAGCTTCACCTCGTCCAATCGCCTCGATCGCTCTAACAAGATCGTCCCCACCAATCTGCTTTAAGACATAACCAGCAGCCCCTGCACGGATGGCTGAGAAGAGCATCTCGTCCTCGGCATAGGATGTGAGCATGATGACTTTGGTATCGGGGTGGTTTTCTGTGATGTCCTGACAGGCTTCGATACCAGAGCCACCCTTCAAGCGAATATCCATCACGACGACATCCGGCTTGTACGATTTCGTTTTTTCGATTGCATCACGAGGGCCAACCGCTTCAGCGACCACCTCGAAGCTTGGATGTTTCTCAAGCAGCGCTTTCAAACCTAAACGGACAACTTCGTGATCGTCTACCAAGAGTATGCGTTGACGGGCCAATTGTCTTCCTCTCTAATTCGGCTAATTAATATCCAGATTCTAATCGAGGTGACCTCGTTGGACAAGGAGCTAACTGTTGCCCACCCAGGCGAATACTTGTGGAAGGATCCATTTTCAGTGGACTCTCACATCGATTTTATAAATGGTTGGAACAATGGCTAATTCAAAACTTGAACGGGACAAGTGCGTTCTTATCGGATATTAAGGATCAACATCTAAACAGCCCGGGGAGGGAAGGGTTCAGGAGTTCTCGCGATTAACCAAGTCGCGCTTGTAATCGACAAATCGGTAGCCTACTCCACGTTCGGTGATGAAGTATTCAGGATTCGATGGGTCGAGTTCGAGCTTCTGGCGTAAATAATTTATATACAGACGGAGGTAATGCGTTTCATCACGGTACTCATAGCCCCAGACTTTGGCAAGCAGCTGCTCATGGGGGACAACGTATCCTGCATTCTTCACAAGATGGTATAGAAGGCGAAATTCAGTCGGGCGGAGTTTAACGAGCTCATCGTCTACCCAAATCTCACGGCGGTCGAAGTCGATCTTGAGCCGGTTATCTACCTGGATGACATCGTGAACAGGTTGCCCGACCATTTCGGTGCGGCGCAAAACAGCTCGCACACGACTTACCAACTCACGCGGGCTGAAAGGTTTGGTTATGTAATCATCGGCGCCAAGCTCCAAACCTCGTACACGATCTTCCTCCTCACCCTTAGCGGTGAGCATAATTACAGGCACTGTGGAGATATCCCGAATAAGTCGCAGCGTTTCGAAGCCATCAAGGTCCGGCATCATCACATCTAATAGAATCAGGTCCGGCAACAGATCTCGCATCTGGTCTAGCGCCTGAGTCCCCGAAGTGGCTTCGTAGACTTCGAAGCCATCATGCTCAAGATTCAAACGGATGAAGTGAATCATCCGCGGTTCATCGTCGACAACAAGAATCTTGCGTCGGCGAGGTGAGGATTCCGTCATTTTATTCCCGGACGAAACCGATGAGGTCTTCGTCTTCTTTGGTGGGGAGGATCTCGATGAAAAAGATTCGATGCATCGGCCACACGACGCTAGTGACAGTCTCGTGTAAAAAGGATAAATCTTTGTCATCCTTGCGTCGGGGATTATTAACTGTAAGCGACGTATCTTGCGGTCCTGGCAAATCCTCGATCTCACCAAGAACCGCTTCCTCACCAGATATATGGAGCAGAATTGTATAAGACATAGGCTACCTTGACCCTTTTGTCTGCTGCGATATGATTTGCAGTCTTAAGCGACCCAGCTGGATAATATCACCATGATAAATTGGCGAAGTCACTTGCCCCTTGATGCGCTTACCGTTCACGATTGTCCCATTTGCACTGTCTAGATCAATCACGAATACTCCATCTTTCTCAACCCTCAGTTCGGCGTGCATTCTAGAGATACCCTGATCATAGGCGTCGAATTTTGCCAGGTCGACATCAGGAATGACCGCTTGGCCTTCAATCGATCGGCCTAGTGTGAAATTGTCCCGCCCGAGTAGGGAGATGACGTCACCCGAGGAAACAACGCGTAACCCCAACAGCGAACCGGTCGAGAGGTCGGGTCCTGCTGGAGGAGATGGTTTGGTCGCATTTGCTTCCTTGCTGATTTTGTCGGGTGATATTGACATCGTTGGGATTGGGGAAGCGTGGACCAGTCGAGTACCGCACTCGCTGCAGAACAGGGTGCCGACGAATTCGTGGTGATTACATGATGGGCATTCGATCATGACTCACTCAAAGGTGGAAGTAATAGTAAAGCTCGCGTACCGTATTTTAACGTTTTTTCGCCTTCTGTCGAGAAGCGCCGGGAGCGGGAGAGTTGAACTGCCTCATTGAGCGCGGCTTTTGCGAGATCGCGTTCGCCTGCAGCGAGAAGTTGTGTGGCCAGGTTCTCCAATCTCCTTGCGGCTTGTGCTGCTTGACCGAGCTCAACCTCATGGCGCGCTTTTTCCTGCATTTTGTATAAAGCGAGCATATTCAATGCGGAAGAAATCTCCTGTGGCGGAGGTTGAGGGTCGGCTTCGCTTGAGACCGGCAAGCTGATATCTAAGGGAAGTGTCTTTTTCTCGGAATCTGCAGCAAGCAGGTCCCCGCTGAGGTTGAGGTGAGCAAGCGGGATCTCGCTTGCGCCCGCAAGTGGATGGACAACAAGTTCTAGCAGAAGGCGGACCGAACCATGCCTCGGGAGATGACCAAGTGTCATTGGGAAGCTGTCACCGAGCGGCATTGGCTCAGGAAGGAGACGATAAGTCGAACGCAAATCAACCTGCTGACCTAGCGATCCATCGATTTGTAAATTTTTGACGACGATCTGGCTCAAGTTGTCGTAAATTGAATGCAGCAAGTCTGTTACAGCCCGTGGGGTGTTTAAAAAAATGACATGTCCACCTGTTCGACTTGCGATTTCGTCTAACAGACGATCACTCCAATCGGAGCCGATTCCAACGCAGTTGATGGTGATACCTGCCGCGGCAGCTTGATCTGCAAGCTCAAGACAGAGCTCTTCATCCCCATATGTTCTCCCGTCTGTGAGAAGGACCAGATGGTTGACGCCCTCATTTGTGAATGTTTGGTGGATCTCATCCAAGCCAGTCGTCAAGCCTTGGGCGATCTCTGTGCCGCCACCGGCATGCATGAGGCTCAAACGAGCTCGGGCGGTAGCTAAGACTTTGGCCTGATCTGGCGAAACAATAACTTCAGCACGATCGCTGAAAGCGGTGACGGAAGTGTTGTCCTCGGGTTGTAGATCTTGAAGGATTGCCAATACCGCCGATCGTACTTGGTCCATCCGCTTGCCACTCATCGAGGTTGAACGGTCGATCACGATGCTGAGGTTAATGGGAGGCCTGATCTCCGGTAAATCTTCATTGGGGAAGACATCAAGAAGGATGTAGTGAACTTGTGGTTCACCGATCTCAAGCAAGCTATTACGGCTGTTGAGAATGTTGCAGTGGAATGGTGAAGCCGCTGCGTAGGCAACATCCGCAGCGGCTAAATCTTCATCATAAGCTGCGCGTAGATCTGGGTCGATGAGGGTTTCATATGCCTTGCTTACTTCTAGGAAGAGCTCCGTCTCACCAAGCTGGATGTTCTTATCCGGGTGGAGTTGGTGGGCGGCTTCGCGAAAGGCGCGTCGGATTTGTTCCGATGTCGCATTCCTTGGCACTTTGAGGAGGGTATAGTAATCCTTCTCCACTGGCACCTTGTTCCTCTAATCAGATGGAAAACGAACGATAACAACGGAGATGTTATCGGGACCACCGGCGAAGTTCGCGGCTTGGACGAGTTGCTCGCAGGCGATTTGTGGATGAGGTGCATCGTTCACGACATGCTTAATCTGGGGATCGGGTACCACGCCCCAAAGACCATCCGAGCAGAGAAGTAGATGCCCCCCCTTCGGTGCGGCGGTGGTGAAAACATCAATTTCAAGATTTGCCCCCTGACCGATTGCACGGTACAGAACATTTCGTTGGGGATGCGATTCGGCTTCCTCAGCGGTGAGCTGACCGAGTTCCTTGAGGCGCTCAACCAACGAGTGATCCCTAGTTAGGATTTCGATTTGACCATCATTGATGGCGTAGGCGCGGCTGTCACCGACATGCCCGATCGTCAATTTTGATCCAAGCAGCAACGCCGCAGTCATTGTCGTTCCACCTCCGGGAACTTGTTCCACAACAGCGGAGTTCGCTTCCTCCAAAGCAGTATGTAGGAGTTCTTGTAGCGGGAGCATCTCGGTAGAGTTATCTAAATCGAGCATATGAAGGACTGTCTCTTCCATCAATTTTCGAGCAACGGAGCGAATGGAAACGTTGCTGGCGACCTCTCCGGCTCGATGTCCGCCCATCCCGTCAGCAACCATGAACAGGCCGAACTCAGGAAGCGGTTCAGCCCCGGCAGAATCCCCTTTGATGACCAGTTGTGCATCCTCATTATGACTTCGCTCGAGGCCAGCTGACTGGCTTGCACCAACGATGATTCGATCGTCGGGAGCGGAGCTATAAGCGCGGCTCCCCGCGGATCCTTTACCGGTCATCCGGAAGCCGGTTCCAGTCTGAGGGGGAGATGAGCCAAAAAGGCGGGAAAATAAAGTTTTCAAAAAGGTCATTTATTGATATCTCATTGAAGTTTCTATTAGGTTACCTACGCGATTAGAGCGTACATCTTGTGATCAGTTGAACCGATGTAAATGACGTTATCGGAGATAAAGGGTGTTCCTGTGATTGGCCCGTCTGAATGAAACCGCCAGCGGAGCCGGCCTGTCTTATGATCCAGGCAGTATACGGAGCCGTCGACTGATCCGCAATAGATTGATCCATCATGTGCAACCGGCGAGCCTGTAACCTGGTGATCCGTTTCGTAGCGCCAAATCTCACGTGCGTGCTTTGCATCAACGCAGTAGATATGATTATCCCCGCAACCTATGAAAAGCAGGCCATCGGAGAAGGTTGGGGATGAGATTGTTGCTCCCCGCATTCGAAAACGCCAAATCTGCCAGCCGTTTTCTGAATCAATTGCATACATGGTCCAATCCCGAGATCCATAGTAGACAATTTCATCAACGATGATTGCAGAGGATGTGATGCCTCTCTTCGCTTTCTTTCTCCACTTCAACTCCCCTTTAAAGTTATAGCAGTAGAAATCGCCGCTCTCACAACCGAAATAGACGAGTTCATCTTGGACAAATGGTGTGGACCAGATCGCATCGTTCGCTTCAACGCGCCATGCACGGCGGCCATTCACCTGGTTTACTACATGAAGCTGTCTGTCATCGGAGCCGACGAAAATATGCCCTTCAGATAGGGTGGGAGAGGAGCGGATTGGACCTTCAGCGTAATACGTCCAGACCAGACTACCCCGATTTGTGGTCAGTGCGTAGAGACGACCATCCTCGGAGCCAATGAAGATGACTCCATCCTCGGCTGCGGGCCGTCCGGTGATGCCGCCCTCCGTGGCATATTTCCATTGGAATTCGCCTGTCTGTTTATCTAATGCATAAAGGTTATTGTCATAGCAGCCCAGATAGACTGAACCCTCGTAGACTATAGGGGAGCCGCGAATCTCATCCTCGCATTTAAAAGACCATATCTCCTTGACCTTATCGCTCTGAGCGATCACTGCGGCGATGCTGGGCTGGCTCAGCAGACCGGTGCGCTTTGCGGCTGAGATCAAGGCTTCCTTCATGATCATGGCGGATGGGTAGCGATCCTTGGGATCATACGCGATGGCAGTAGAGATCACGGCCTCTATTTCAGGTGAGATAAGGGGATTGATCGACCGCGCCGGTCTCTCAGCGAAAGAAAATGGCGCTTCAACGCGCGGATCTCGTTTTGTGAGAAGGTGGTGCAGCGTTGCTCCGAGGGCGTAGACGTCACCAGCTGGAGAGGCTTCACCGCGGTATTGCTCTGGTGGTGAGTATCCCTCGGTGCCGATCATCGTCCCTTTTTCACCGGGTTGAAAATTGCGGGCGATGCCGAAATCGATCAAACGCACATGGCTGTGGTGATCGATCATTACATTCGAAGGTTTAATATCTCGGAAGATGATCGGTTCGGGCTGGATATTGTGTAAATATGAGAGAACATCGCAGAGTTCGATCGCCCAACCGATGACTTGATCCTCCGGCAAGAAGTCGTTGGTTTCGGCAAGAATCGCTTCGAGATCATCACCGTCGATAAATTCCATAACCAGGTAGGACCGTCTCTTATGTGAGAAGTTATCGTAGATTGCGGGAGCTGCCGGGTGGGAGAGGGTCGCGAGAAGATCAGCCTCACGCTCAAAATTTTTCACTACCATTTCATGCAACGATTTATCGGCGATAAGGTTCACCATCTCTTTTATGGCGACAAGCTTGGTTACGTTGGGGAAATGAAGGTCGCGCCCTTTGTACACAGAACTCATCCCGCCGGCGCCCAGCATACCCAGGATAAGATATCGATCTTCGAGTGTAGTGCCCGGCTGTAAACGGTCTAGGCCATCGCCCTCGCCTTGGTCGTTTTCCCCGAGCTGACGTGTTGTTCTTGGCATAATTTATATGTTTCGGATTATAGCATGAGAGACATGCGCCGCAATTGTTAACAGAGCAAAACCAGTGTAGTTGTAAGCACCATGTAAGGTTTTGCCTGACTCAACAGGATTTAATGCTCTCGGCTCAGAAGCTTCTGCGTAAGGCGTGCCAGCTCCGACGCGGCCGGTTCGGTCGGCTCACTTAAGTTGAGCGCCTCGAGCGCTGAATCTGTCCAGCGCTGGGTCGCCTCCTCCGCATACTCTCGCGCTCCGGATCGATTGAGAGAGGTTATCATCCTCGTTACCCGATTATCGTTGATTTCATCAGAACCCCATAATTCCTGGAAATCGTCCGAATGGTTGATTGCAAAGATGATCGGTAAAGTCTTCTTGCGGACGCGCAGGTCGTCGCCGCTGGGTTTTCCTGTGACATCTGGTGTCCCCCAAATCCCCAGCAAATCATCATGTATCTGGAATGACATTCCCAGATCATGGCCGAATTGCTGATAAAGTGCGACTTTCGATGGTTCACTATGGGCGGCGAGAGCGCCAATTTCGCAACTCGCAGCAATCAGCGCGGCCGTCTTCCCTTCGATCATCTCTAGATATTCATCCTCAGTTACTACGTCAATTTCTTCGAATTTCAGATCGAGATGCTGACCGATTGTTAAATGCAGACATGCCTTGTCAAGTTGTTTCTGGATAGAGAGGGTGGTCGCCGAGTCGTGCCCTTGCCCCTCCAGTTCGTATGTCAGAAGGTGGGCTAATGCGAATAGCGCGTCTCCGGTGTTCGTCGCTTGAGCGATACCCCAACGTTTCCAAACCGTCTCACGCCCTCTACGTGTTTCACTTCTATCTTCGATATCGTCATGTAGGAGAGAGAAGTTATGAATCCACTCGATTGCAACGGCAGCGGGGAGGGCAGATTGCCAATTGCCGCCAGCGGCATCGCAGCATAGAAGCGATAGCAAAGGTCGTAGACGTTTTCCTCGGCTTGCATCAGGGGTAATCCAACCAAGATGGTAGCTTACCATTTGAACGAGGAGAGCTGTACTTTTGGCTTCCAGGCTGGAGAGCGAGGCCTTTAAATGTGCTTCGATTCTTGCTTGCATCGTCTCGATATACGCGCCTGGCCTGGTACTCATGCGCTGGGTTCCTTCCACATCTTGGCGGAACGCAGAGCCGGGATCTCAGGTGCTCCAGTAGCGAACATACTTAATCTAATCTGAGCTTCGATCTGTTCGATATGCGCAATTACTGCCTCGGTGGATTTGATCGCTGCCTTGAGCAGCGGTCCGGCCATGCCGCCGAGGTCGGCGCCAAGCGCAAGACACTTTGCAACTTCGATCCCGCTTCTCAATCCACCTGAAGCGATTAATGGAATATCTGGAAGTGCTTCACGAACCTCAATAATCGCATCAGCTGTAGGAATTCCCCAGTCGATAAATGCGGCTGCGATTGCAGCCCTCTCGGGTGACTTTGTGCGATGCATCTCGACTTGAGACCACGAAGTTCCACCAGCCCCGGCGACATCGATCGCTGCGACGCCTGTTTCCACCAAGCGCACTGCAGCCTCTTTTGAAAGTCCCCATCCGACCTCTTTGACGATAACGGGCACCGGTAATTTTCGACAAATATCGCTGATCTTTTCTAGAAGGCCAGCGAAACGAGTGTCTCCCTCCGGTTGCAAGGCCTCCTGCAGCGGGTTTAGGTGCAAAATGAGCGCATCTGCCTCTAGCATCTCGACCGCTCGCTCACACTCATGGATGCCGTACCCGTAATTTAATTGAACTGCTCCGAGATTCGCAAAGAGGAGGATGTCGGGGGCGTACTGTCGTAGATTCATCCCTGCTGCGAGTGCAGGTTCTTCGATCACAGCGCGTTGGGAGCCTGCCCCCATCGCTATCCCTTTTTCCTGCGCAGCCTCGGCCAGGGAAACATTGATTTTATCTGCTTGTTTTGTCCCTCCGGTCATCGATGAAATCAATAGGGGCGCGTCTAAGCGCTTCGCCATGAAAGTCGCCTGCAAATCAATCTCCGAAAGATCGATCTCGGGGATTGCGTTGTGGACAAAATGATAGCGCTCAAGACCGGTTCTCAAACTGGATTGAACTTCCTCGTTAAGGTTGATGAGGATGTGATCCGATTTTCTGTTTGAAGTTGGCGTAACTTTACTCATAGACAGGTGTTCCATGCAGTGAGAATGCCATCATAGCAAGTGTAAGAGGCACATGTCAACTTGCAGCACCATCGGTGCCTCGATTACAATGCAACGGGCCGTAACGGAATAAAAGGAGGCGAACTATGGCGGAAACCTTTGAGGATGTCAGGAACATCATTGTCGAGCTCTTAGGAGTGGATGCTGGAAAGGTCGTACCCGAGGCGAAATTCCGTGAGGATCTCGAAGCCGACTCTCTGGATTTGGTTGAGTTAATCATGGCCTTCGAGGAGAAATTCGGTGGTGAAATCTCCGACGAAGATGCGCAGAAGATTACCAGCGTTGGTGAAGCAGTCACATATATCGATGAGAAAATGAAGTAAGTCCGGATCATCTGTTAAGTTTATTTAATCGGGCCGGCTTTCCCGGCCCGTTTTTGATTCCTTGGATTATGGGATTAAGGTTTCTTCGATTTTGGCTTCGACCGCTTTGGTTTCTTTACCTTCGACGGACCGGCTTTCGAGTGCCTGGTAAGTAAACGGTTTATCTCTTTCTCCTCATCGATTTGAGAAGAAAGGTAGTCATCGATAAAGCCGGATCTGCGCAACCGCAGTGCCATCTTGGCGATTTTCTCCACATCGTTTGCTTCAGCCTTTTCCCGTCCGTCTGCCACGGCATGAGCTCGAGTAGCTTCAAAGAGGGTAATCTCGGCTCGAAGCGAATGGATCCCTAAGTCTTCGATTAAATGAAGCCCGAACTCTTGCGCCTCTTTCGTAAGTTCAACATTTGGAAGAGCTGCCCTTGCAGATTGCAGTTCCTCGCAGACTTGCATGATGACCTCTTCATAATCAGCGATCACTTGACGGGGATTACTGCGATGAGCGATGGATCGGCGATACGCCTCTAGGCGTTCTTTGGGATTATCCAAACCACGTACAACCAGGCGCAAGCCGAAACGATCGAGGATCTGTGGACGCAGGCGGCCTTCTTCTGGATTCATCGACCCGATTAATACAAACCGGGCGCGGTAGGTGGCGCTGAGCGTTCCGCGATGGAGTGTGTAGATCCCTTGTGCAGAAGCGTCGAGGACGGCGTTAACAAGGTCGTCATCAAGTAAATTAACTTCATCGACATATAAGATATTTTTATCCGCTCGAGCGAGAATACCGCGGTTTAGGCGCAGGCGTTTTTGCACAGCAGCACGTTCATCGATTCCCCCAACAACATCCTCAAGTCGAGCGTTTAGAGGGAGTTCTATTAACCGCACCCGATCCATGTAGGTGAGTGGATCGCCCTCGGCGAAGCGTCGAGCGCAGTCCGCGCATACCGCGTCCATACCGCCCGTAGTGATGTCTTCTGGAAGACAACCGTATGGGCAACGACTTCTTGAGACCTCAGGGAGTAAGTCTGACAGGCTCCTGACCGCGGTTGTCTTACCAGTCCCACGAGGGCCAACAAGCAGAACACCACCAATATTGGGATTAATAAGCGCCAGCAGCAACGCTAATTTCATCTCCTGTTGGGCCACGATTGCCAGGAAGGGGAAGGGAAGGTGTTCCGCCAGCCCCATATCTTCTGGCGGTGGAGTCTCGAGGAATCGTTTCGCTCCTGCTTGAGCCAGAAGGTCGGTTAGGGTTTCAATCTTCCTTGTCAAAGCTGCGGCTCCTCGGAACTCTTTCGTTGAGAGAGCCGGTACGCCTGTCGCTTCTCACCCTCAGACATTCGCTTTTTTTCAGCGTCGGTTTCGGCAATGAGCTTGGAGATCGGGGTCGGATGCCCTTGTTCGTCCAGGGCGACGTAAACCAGGTAGGCAGTGTTGGTGTAGGTTCTCTCTCCGCTGATGGGATTTTCGGCAAGGACCTGAACTCTGGTTTCCATGGATGTGTTTCCTACATAGGTCACCTCCGCATTCAGGATCACCAGGTCACCGATTCGAATTGGTTTATGAAATGCCATCTGATCTATGGCGATAGTGACGACACGGCATTGTGCATGCCGCATAGCTGCGAGCGCACCGGCTTCATCGACGAGCTTCATAATCCAGCCGCCGTGCACATCACCGCGAAGGTTAGCTTGAACCGGCAGCATCAATTGGCTTAGCGTTACCCGTGAGGATTGAACAGTTTTTGAGCCGAGAGGAGATTTCAAAGGATCGCTCAATCCAAATCTTCCTTGAATTCGCCGGTATCCGTTGTGTGAAGGCGTTCAGGTTCATCTTCGAGCACATCGATTATTTCAAAAGGGAGTTCAGCCATCATCGGGGGTAGAGGGACGGTAGCGGGTGGTCGAATCCGGCCGGGGTGAGGGGGGACCTCCCGCCGTAGGAGATCTCCTTCTATGATGCGCCTTCTGAGAATTCGAGGCTCATCCGATAGCCGGCCGACGAAAACGCCATCCACATCGAACACTTTGCGGTCAGGGGATACCCATCCAATCCACTCACCAGTAGGGTCGAATATGTGAGGGAATACGAGCAGAGCAGACCAGTCCCCCAGGGTTGTGTAAATTGGTATGGGTTTCTTTCTAGAATCACGCGTCATTAACTTCTCCAGTGTTGTTTGTGCACTTTCCATACCAATTGCGATGAAAAATGAAAATAGAATGTGCGATTGTGCATAACCCTTAAAATCTGGTGGACAAGGGAACTATCTTCACTACTGATTATACACATCGGGAAACATCCCTCCAACGCTGTGAGCCTGAAAGGGTCATTCCGCGTCGGAGTATGTCCAGATGCGGTTAATAAAGAAGTTCCAAAAAAGCACGACGATCACGGCCAGGGCTAAAGCGAGATTGCGGCCAAGAACGATCGCGTTGAGAAAACCGAGAGAAGCAATACTCTCCGGCAGGATCGATTGGACAAGTGGGAGGAGATTCTCTGAATATTGAATCAAGGGTGCTTCTGAGAAGGCAAAGATCGGAGTACGGATGACGAGGCCGACGAGGTTGACCGATGTGAATTGGATGACCTGTTGGCTGACCGGCTTTGATCTCGAATCGGGATAAGTCCAGTAGCGATTCCAGAGGAAGTTACTGGTGACGGCTGCCGAGAATGAAATTACACTGGCCACAATACTGGCAACCCCGAGCATATTGGCGAGTAAGTTAAAAGATCCAAAATCAACAACCGCACCGATGATGCCAACGACGGAGAATTTAAGAAAGCGGTTGATTTCACGCCGTGTGCGTGGCGAGAACCCGCTCATAGACGTTTCTCGAAATCCTCGATAGTGAGTTTAAGACCCGTTTCAAGATCGACTTCAGGTTCCCAGTTCAAGATTGTCTTAGCGCGGGTGATATCCGGTTGGCGTTGTTGGGGATCGGAGGGAGCGCGACCATCAGGAACTTTCCGAATGCCGGCTTTGTTGCCGACGATGCGGTTAATTTCTTCAGCGAGTACGAGAATCGACATCTCCTGCGGGTTTCCCAGGTTGACAGGGTAGTTCTCTTCCGATTGCAGGAGAAGGTAAAGACCTTCTACCAGATCATCGATATAGCAGAAGCTGCGGGTCTGAGAACCATCGCCGTAGATGGTGAGAGGTTTCCCTTTGAGCGCCTGTACGATGAAATTTGGAATTGCTCGTCCGTCATCCAAGCGCATTCTGGGTCCAAAGGTATTGAAGATCCGAGCGATGTGTGTGTTGAGATCGTGGTATCGGTGGTAGGCCATCGTGATCGATTCGGCAAAGCGCTTTGCTTCGTCGTATACCGATCGTGGCCCAACGATATCTACGTGCCCACAATAGCTCTCCTTCTGCGGGTGCTCCTGGGGATCTCCGTATATCTCAGATGTGGAAGCGAGGAGGAAGGTGGCATCATGAACACGGGCAACGCCAAGCGCATTGTGCGTTCCCAGGGACCCGACCTTAAGAGTCTGAATGGGCAATTGCGGATAGCCATAAGGAGAAGCGGGATTCGGGCTCGCAGGAGAAGCCAGGTGCATCACGGCATCGACTTTTCCTGGAATGAAGATGAAGTTAGATACATCGTATTTGATGAACGAGAAATCATCTCGCCCAGCGAGATGGCTGATATTCGCGATGTCCCCCGTAACGAGGTTGTCAACAACGACGACTTCGTGATTATCCTTTAATAGACGGTCGCAGAGATGAGATCCGACGAAGCCCGCGCCTCCAGTTATTAGAATTCTCAAAGTCGCCTCCTTGCATGATTTAGATAAAACATTTGTCTCGGTTCATTATAATGAGTTCCTAGGGTGCCCAATCCATGATCTGCGTTTGACCATCAGCGGTCAATTGCTGGCCAGCTCCGGTATCGACATCAACGATCCAGAGATCCCCTTTATAAATTACGGCAATTCGATCCCCGCCGGGCGACCAAACCGGGCCGGGAAGAGATGGTTCTAGTCCGGGATCGCCGGATGGCGGGAACAAGTAGCGTAAATTGCTGCCATCGCGATCCATGACCGCTATACGGTAGGTGCTCTCCTGACTCTCTAGCGGCGTGATGGCCTGTAGGAAAGCTACGCGGTACGAGATCTCGGCGGTGTGTGAACTGAGAACTTGAGAAACAGTTGGGTAAGCAAACATCCCGGTTCGATCGGCAAGTGTAAGCTTCAGATTGCTCCCCATTGTGCGAGCTTCGACATTGAATGCGGGAGATGCTTGGGGGCTTTCTAAGCCTAGAGGCTCATCATGAGCCACAAAATATATCGTCTGATTGTCCCGTCCCCAAACGAGTCCGGGAACCCAGGCCCAGTCCCCAAGTGTTTGAAAGGGGATGATATCCTGCAGTGGGACAAGCTCCTTTTTCTCAAGGTCTACAAGACCATAGCTGTCTGCACGGACATATGCAAGGTGGTCACTGTCGTATCCCCAGACATAGTTCGTTCCCCACCAACCATACTGACCTCCGGCATTGGATTCAATAACTGTGCGGGGTCGGAGGGCACGACCTGCGCTTGTAAAGGCAATCGTCATCAGGTCATTATTGGCTTGCCAGCCGGGCGAAGCAAGGCTGGGTTCAGAAGTTGAATAGGTAACGGTAAAAGAAGGTTTCTCAGGCACCCAATCCGCGAAATGGATTATGTTTCGGACACCCAAGTCGACTATTTCAAACTCAGAGTCATTCATCGAGGCGACCCAGAGCCCGTTTATCGATTCCTCCTCGGGGGTTTCGCGGGTAAAAAGTAACCATTGTCCATCGGGGGAGATCTCTAGGATACGTCCATCTAGATCGCCGGTAACGACGAGCGGGCGCCGGCTGCCACTGCTGCCTTCGATGACCCATACATTCCCACTCGTGATATACACCAGGCTGCCATCAATCGCGACCGGTGAATGCGTGCTTTGAGTACCGATCATGATTATTTCAGGCACTGGCTCTGTAATAATGACATTCTTGACCGGTGCCCTGGAGACTTCTACGTCTGCTTCGATTAATATCCGATATGTGATTTCTTGTAAGCCGTTCTGACCTGGTTGTAGAAGGCGTGACTCGCCTTCGGGCAAGGCTTCGTTCCGGACAGTTTGGCGATCAAAAGGGATAATTATTTCCTCAATCTCGAAACTCTCGAGCACTCGTGTAATATCGATTTCAGTGCCGTCTGATAGGACGGTGTATCCCGGAGGGTTCACTCGATCTAAGGAACCAAGGATCACACCACCGGAGTAAAGTGCTTGCTGAACACTTGCGCCAGAATGTACTTCAATAGTTTTGATAGAATCGTCCACTCGTATGAGAACTTGAATCATTCCTGCGGTTGCCTGCGGTCGAGCGCAAGAACTCAGGATCAAGATGAGTGACGCGGTGAGTTGTACGAATTGACTACGCAGTGTCTGGCTCATTGTCGTTGAAAAAGGCGGCTGGTATAATCGTCCTCCGTCAGCCTAACGGAGTTCACCAACGATCGCAAGTTGCCCATCGTTGATCACTAGAGATGAAACACGTATCCCAGTAGCAAGCGAACCTAAGGTTCCGGTGAAAGCCTCTGTGAGAATGGCGGAAATCGTATTTTTGACCGCTTCCGGAACGGGAATCGGACCAACGGAAGCTAAAGTAAGTTCAAATGTGATTCTACCCTCTTGATCGAGTATTGGCGATATGGAGAGGTGGATATTTGCCCGGAAAATTCCTTGGATAACGTACCCGTAGACCTGGATGGCGTTCTGCCTTAGAAAGACCTGCGGCTCTTGTAGGAGAGAATCTTCCGCGGCGAGCCTCTTGGCGACAAAGGCATTGAGTTGGCTTTCATCGAGAATGAGCATGACCTCACCAGAGTCAAGCGCACTTTCTAATGCAGATTGCCACAAATTCGTAACTTCATTGGCAGCCTGGTCGTTGGCAGTGATGGGTGGAAAAGGTGGTTCAGGGCCTCCGACATCTACCTGGCAGGCGAGAGTAGCAAGAAACAGGCTGGCCAGAATGGAAGCAAGCGCGAGTGTGCGATGGGTAAGTCTTTGTGAGTGATTCAAATCATTCATCCTCGGATGCGGAAATCGCGGCCGATTATAGCACGCAGGAGAAAGAAGCGAACCCGAATGGTTCTGCCCTCGACCTTGCTGCAAGGATCGAGGCGCTGCTTTTTGTATCGCCTGAGTTGATTCCGATCCCTCAGATCGCGAACGCGTTAAATTCTTCTGTGCGTGAGATCGAAAAGTCGCTGGAAGATCTCGATAAGGTATTCATCAACCGAGGAATTCGTCTTCAGCGTGCATCCCGAAGTGTTCAGCTTATCACCGCTCCGGAAATATCCGCAGATGTCCAACGTTTTCTTGACCTGGAAGAGACCTCTCGGTTGAGTCGGGCGGCATTAGAAGTCCTGGCGATTGTCGCATATCAGGAACCTGTCACCCGACCGCAAATCGACGCGGTACGAGGGGTTAACTCAGACAGCGTAATGAGGACGCTTCTGAGGCATGGGTTAGTCGACGAGGTTGGAAGGACAGATGGTCCAGGGCGTCCGTTTATCTATGCTACAACCTCTGATTTTCTCAACCATTTCGGTCTAACCTCCATAGCAGAGCTCCCTCCGCTTAACCTCGAAAGTGAAGTAGGCGAGGTGGATGCGAATGGAAACGGGCTTACTGATACTGAGGATGCTGCGAGTGGGTGAGTCAATTCGTCTGCAAAAGGTCTTGGCCCAAGCGGGTGTGGCCTCCCGCAGAAAGTCTGATGAGTTGATCCGCGATGGCCGGGTGACCGTGAACGGCGGTAAGGCTTCTCTCGGAATGAAGGTTAATCCTGATAAAGTGGAGATTCGTGTCGATGGCGAAATCATCCAACTGCAATCAGGATTTTTGTATATCTTGCTAAATAAACCACGCGGCGTACTTTCTAGTCTTCGATCACAAGGCGGACGAGCAACTGTAAGCGATTTAATTCAGGTGAATCGCCGTATATTCCCAGTTGGGCGGCTCGATCTCGAAAGCGAGGGATTGATCTTGATGACCGATGACGGAGAGCTTACGAATCGATTAACACATCCCCGCTATCAACATGAGAAGGAATATCGTGTTCTCCTAAATAAGAAACCAGACCAGAAGCAATTAAATTCCTGGAGACGGGGTGTTGTTTTGGAGGACGGTTTTCGAACGCGTCCAGCAGAGGTGTGGGTTGAAAATTCGAAGGAGCCTTGGGTGCATGTGATCCTCACCGAAGGTCACAAGCGGCAGATTCGCGAGACTGCGAAAAGCCTTGGTTTGAGAGTTAAGAGATTAGTAAGAATCCGGTTTGCAGATCTTGAAATTGGCGATCTCAAGCCAGGAGAATGGAGGGAATTGAAGGGGGAAGAAGTCAAGCTGCTGTACCGACTTATTAATTCCTGAAGCAGAACTAAGTGCATTGAGTAATGTATCTGTGTGTCGAAGGTTTATCGTTTATCGCCCATTTCCGGCGAGGGAGAATCTATGACGGAAGAAGCGATCTCATCAAACGAAGAACAGAGCTGGCTGGACCGTACCCTCAAGCGCAATTTGAGGATTGATCTTGAAGTAGCGGTGTATATCCTCCTGCTCTGCGTGGCAGTGTTTTCGCGATTTTACGATCTTGAAACACGGGTAATGAGCCATGACGAGAGCCTGCATACCCAGTTCTCATGGTATCTAGCGGAAGGGCGTGGATTTTCTCATGATCCACTTATGCACGGCACTTTTCAGATGCACGTCGTATCCCTCTCGTATTTTCTTTTCGGTGTATCCGATGCTTCGGCGCGAATTCCAGCCGCGTTCTTCGGTGTGATCGCGATTGGATTAGTTATCTTGTTCCGTAAGTGGCTCGGGCGCTGGGGGACGCTCGCTGCGACGGCGATGATGGTCTTTTCTCCCTATATGCTCTACTACGATCGCTACGTTCGCAACGAAGCGCTCGTTGTTCCAATGGCTCTGTTGATGTTTTACGCGGTTTTCCGTTACTTTGAAGACCGTGAAGCGAAATGGCTTTACTTATTAGCCGCCTCACTTGCACTGCACTTCACAACGAAAGAAACAGCGTTCATCTACACTGCACAACTCCTGGGGTTTCTCGGTGGGTTCTTTGCCGTGCGTATGCTGCGCATGACGTGGAAGCAAAGCATCCAAAAGATAGGATTCTTTGCCGGTCTTATAACTACTGCGATGGGGGGGGGCTTAGCAGTGGGTATCTTGTTCGGTGAGTGGGGTTCATCAGGAGAAATTACAAACGCACTTGAACCGACGATAGAAGGGGCGGTATCAATGGGTGTAGGTGCCGCGTCCAGCTTTCCCCTCGGAGCGGTTAGTCTAGTATTGGCAATTTTTGGTTTAACCCTCATGGCAGTTACATTGGTACTGGCGTTCGGTAAACGCTTGCGTACAGAATTTCCTGAACTCGATTTGCTGGTCATCGTGGGTACGGTGACACTTCCCCAGTTGGCTGCGCTGCCGGCGAATCTCCTGGGATGGGACCCCCTAGACTATTCCAGTTTCTCGTCTCTAGGCCGGACCATCATTCTCGTGGCCTCCCTGTTACTGATCAGCGCAGCTATCGGTGCGCTGTGGGATTGGCGGAAGTGGCTAATCGCTGCTGGTGTTTTTTTCGGCATCTTCATTGTCTTCTACACCACTCTCTTCACAAACGACGACGGGCTCGCTTCAGGGCTCGTGGGATCTTTAGGGTATTGGTTTGATCAGCACGGCGTCGAACGCGGAGGACAGCCTTGGTATTACTATCTCTTCGTTCAGATTCCAATCTATGAATATCTTCCCGCGATTGGCTCGATCATGGCTTTCGTGTATTGGATCCGCTTGCGACCAGATGATCAGGATCCAGATCCGGGAAGTAGATTTGCGGTTTCCTTCCCGGTTATTGGCTTCCTCGGATTTATGACGATCACCTCACTCATGCTTTACTCCTTTTTCGGTGAGAAGATGCCATGGCTGACTGTTCACATTGCCCTGCCAATGATCCTTTTTGGAGGGTGGGGGATAGGCCAGTTTTTAGAAAGAATCAACTGGCAGAACTTCAAGAAACAGCGCAGTTGGCTGGTCTTACTGCTTACCCTATTAATGCTTCTTGCTCTGTTGAGAGCGATGGGGGGGGTGTTGGGGGAGACGCCACCGTTCCAGGGGAGTCAGCTCGACCAGCTTCGAGCGACAACCGGTTTCATCGTTGCGATTGCATTCGCAATTGGTGCTGCAATTGCGATTCGCCAGCTGTCAGAGGGCATCTCATTCCGGATAATTGCTAGCATGGGGAGTGTATTTCTCCTGGGCGTGTTCTTTATGCTTACAATTCGGACTGGGTTCCGGGCGGCATTTGTTAACTACGATGATGCAACCGAATATCTGGTCTATGCCCATTCAGCAACAGGTGTGAAGACGGTAATGGATCAAGTCGAGGACCTTTCCATCCGAACAACCGATGGTTTGGGGATCCAAGTAGCCTTTGACGATGATGTCTCTTGGCCTCTGAATTGGTACCTTCGGGACTATACCAGCCAGTATTTCTACGGGGCTAATCCAACCAGAGAATTGCTAAACTACCCGCTAGTTCTTGTCGGAGACAATAACTGGCATCTCGTTGAACCCCTTCTGGCAGACCGCTTCTTTAGTTTCGAATACATCCGCATGTGGTGGCCAAATCAGGATTTTTGGAATCTGAAATGGTCAGCGATAGATGCGGAGAGAAGCCGTGATCAATTGCCTGACAGCGAGCCCTTGTCCCCAATGGGCACCACGGAATATCTCTCGCGTGTTTGGGCGCATATCAAGCCATTCTTCACGGATAGCACCCTGAGATCGGCGGTTTGGAAGATCTGGCTCGATCGTGATTTTACGGAGTACGCCACTTGGGTGGGGCGAGACATGAGCCTTGCCCGCTGGACTCCTTCGGATCGAATGCGATTGTATATTCGCAAGGATATCGCCGCGCAAGTTTGGGATTATGGTGTAACCCCGGCATCCTTTACCCCGCCGATAATTGAAGATCCTTACGCTGACTCCATCATTGAACTTGGGGCAGATTTAGTCATCGGTGGAGAGGGATTGTCTCCAGGAGAGTTGTTCCATCCTCGCGATATGACGATAGGACCAGATGGGACGCTTTATGTAGCGGATACGCTTAACCACCGCATACAGATGTTTAGCCCCGAGGGACAGATCTTGACAACTTGGGGTGGTTTCGGTGATTCCCAAACGGGAGGGGCAGAAGATGGGACGTTTAATGAACCGTGGGGCCTTGGCGTCGCTCCGAATGGGAATGTATACGTTGCTGACACCTGGAATCATCGAATTCAGTGGTTCTCACCTGATGGCACCTTCTTAGGTTCGTTTGGGCAGGAGGGGCTGGGGGATGAGCCCTACTCGTTCTGGGGACCTCGTGATGTCGCCGTTGATAGTCAGGGTCGAGTGTATGTTGCTGACACTGGTAATAAACGTGTCAAAGTCTTCGACAGCGAAGGGAACTTCGTCACCCAGTTCGGCGGTCCAGGGTATCTTCCAGGATTATTAGACGAACCGGTTGGTATTACGATTGGAAGCGATGACCGAATATACGTCGCAGATACCTGGAATCAGCGCATCCAGGTCTTCGCAGAAATCTCCCCTCAATCATTCGACGCCGTACAGGAATGGAGCGTTGATGCTTGGTACGGGCAATCGCTGGATAACAAGCCCTACTTGGATGCTGGTCCCGGAAACATTATCTGCACCACCGATCCAGAGGGTTTCCGGGTGTTATGTTTCACATACGAGGGTGAGTTCCTGCTCGGGTGGGGAGGCGTATTCGGCCAGGCTGAGCACCAGTTTAGCCTGATCAGCGGCATAGCTCTTGGACCAGAGGGGAAAGTATGGGTTATTGACAGTAGTAACCACCGGGCAATGAGATTTATCCCTGCATTTCCTTAAAGGAACCTGACCGCTAGAAGCCTACATGTTAAGTGAAGATTATAAGAGTAAGGAGAGCGGATGAAGCTGCATGAATATCAATCGAAGCAATTGTTTGCTGAGCACGGTATTCCTATCCCACATGGGCAGATGACGATGAACGCCTCGGAGGCGAAATCGATCGCCGAGGAACTCGGTGGGAGAGTCGTCGTAAAATCCCAAGTTCTCGTCGGTGGACGCGGGAAAGCAGGCGGCATCCGTCTGGTGAACACGCCTGAGGATGCAGAAGAGGCCGCTACCCAGATCCTCGGGATGAAGATAAAGGGTCTCCCAGTTCGGAAAGTGCTTATCGATGAAGCTGCCGATATTAAGACGGAGATCTACCTCGGAATTACAAATGATCGCACTAAGCGGTGTCCGGTAATGATCGCCTCCGCTGAGGGTGGCGTAGAGATCGAGGAGGTCGCGAAAACGCATCCGGATAAGATCGTACGGGTTTGGATCGACCCGCTGCTCGGACTCCAGGATTACCAGGCACGATATCTCGCTGCATGCACCGAAATGCCCCATGAGTATTGGCGCGATTTCATGTCGATCACGAAGGGACTCTATCAGGCATTTATTCAATCAGACGCAACTTTAGCGGAGATCAACCCTCTCGTGATTACCGCCGATAAGCGATTGCTGGCTTTGGATGGGAAGGTGGTGCTCGATGACAACGGTCTCTTCCGGCACCCTGAACTCGCCGAAATGCGCGACCTGGACGAAGAGGCTTCGGAGGAGCGAGAGGCGCGCAAATACGGGCTCTCATACGTAAAGCTGGACGGAGAGATTGGATGTATGGTCAACGGCGCCGGCTTGGCGATGGCAACGATGGATGTGATCAATCTTTATGGTGGATCGCCTGCCAATTTCCTCGATATTGGGGGTGGTGCATCTGCTGAGAAAGTAGCCGCTGCAATTCAAATCATCATACGTGATCCAAAGGTGAAGGCAGTTCTCTTTAACATCTTCGGTGGGATCACGCGCGGTGATGAGGTAGCACGGGGAATCCTGACAGCGTTAAAGAAAACACCATCAGAACTTCCTATGATCGTACGTTTGGTTGGAACGAATGCTGAAGAGGGTCGTCATCTGCTCGCAGATGCAGACATGGAAACTGCTGTCTCGCTCGCAGACGCCGCCGAGAAGGCGATTGCAGCGGCCAGGGCGGGGGAGGGATCATGAGTATTTTAGTCGATAAAAATACAAAGCTGCTTGTTCAAGGAATTACCGGGCGAGAGGGTTTGTTCCACACTGCTCGAATGATTGAGCACGGCACGAATGTCGTCGCTGGAGTTACACCCCAAAAGGGAGGGGAGTGGGTGTTGGGGGGAAAGGTTCCGGTGTTCGATACGGTGAAATCGGCGGTTGAAGCTACCGGTGCGAATACCAGCGCGATATTTGTCCCATCACGTTTCTCAGCGGATGCCATCTTGGAGGCTGCCGATGCGGGGATTTCTTTAATTGTATGCATTACAGAAGGTATCCCCGTCCAGGATATGATGAAAGTAAGGCGATACCTCGATCAGATAGGCGTCCGCTTGGTCGGACCGAATTGCCCGGGGCTGCTTTCACCAGGTGCTGCGAAAGTCGGGATTATCCCTGGGGATATAGCAGTTTCCGGTAATATTGGCGTCGTCTCAAGATCTGGAACACTGACGTATGAAGTCCTTCATGCCCTAAAGCAGAACGAGATGGGTGTCTCAACTTGTGTTGGCATCGGCGGGGATCCAATCAACGGCACGTCGTTCGTCGATACCTTGGAGTTGTTTGAGGCAGATCCTCACACCGAGAAGGTTGTTTTGATTGGCGAAATCGGCGGAACAGATGAGGAGCTAGCTGCCGAATACATACGGGACCATATGACGAAGCAGGTTGTCGCTTTCATCGCCGGAAAGACCGCACCACCTGGAAAGCGAATGGGCCACGCAGGTGCGATTGTGGAGGGCGGAGAGGGCACCGCAGAAGATAAAATTAAAGCTCTGACGGCTGCAGGGGTAATGACAGCTGACCGACCCGAAGAGATACCAGATCTGCTTCGCTGAGTTCAGAAGATCAATTTGGGAAAGGGTTTGAAAATCAGCAAGACAAGAGTCCGTGAATCTATGTTTCACGCATTCGCGGATTTATAAATAGTATCGGTTCATTAGAAAATGAGATAGGGGACACAATCCAAATGGTTTCAAAACGCGAGAGACTTGAGGCGGCGATAGCTAAAGATGTAGCTGATCGCCCTCCGCTAGCGTTATGGCGTCATTTTCCTGTTGATGATCAAACGCCAGAGGGATTATCGGAATCCACCGCGCTTTATCAGGCGCGATATGACTACGATTTTGTTAAAGTGACCCCCGCTTCTTCTTTCTGTTTGCTGGACTGGGGGGTCGAGGATAAGTGGAATGGGAATCCTGAAGGGACCAGGGATTACACGCGGCGTGCGATCAAGAAGCCTGCGGACTGGCGGGAACTCAGAGTGCTTGACCCGGAGCAAGGGAGCCTCGGCAAGCAACTGAAGTGTCTTGAGCTATTGCGGGAGAGACTCGGAGAAACTCAACCGATCATCCAAACGATCTTCAACCCTCTTTCGCAAGCGAAAAACCTCGCGGGTCAGCAGATGTTGTTTGAACATCTCCACCAAGAACCAGAAGAAGTTCTCGCCGGACTGGAGATCATCACACAATCTACAGTCAATTTTATTGAGGCTATGAAGGATCGCGGGGTGGATGGCATTTTCTACGCCATCCAGCATGGCTCATATCAAATATTCGATTCTGAGAATTATCGAAAGTTTGGTGAGGTTTTTGACCATCGGATTTTCGAAGCAGCGGAACTATTTTGGCTAAATGTGCTCCACTTACATGGCGAAGCGATCATGTTCGACCTTGCGGAAAAATACCCTGTGCAGGTCGTGAATTGGCACGATCGCGAAGTGCCCCCGAGCTTAGCGGAGGGTGCGCTGCGGATTTCTGGTGCGGTTTGCGGCGGCATTCGACGGATGACGATGGTTTGCGGTGACCCGACCCAGGTTCAGGAGGAGGCTGCACAAGCTCTAAAGTCTCTTAATAGCCGGGGAGTTGTGCTTGGCACCGGCTGTGTGGTCCCTGTGCACGCACCACGAATGAATATGGAAGCCGCTCGCACTGCAGCGAACTGCGCATAGCCATGCAATTGAGGTGATAACGCTCTTGTTGAGACGATAATGGCAGGTATTAGAGTGATCGCTGGAAAAGCGAAAGGGCGTAAGCTGCAAATGGTCCCAGGTATAGATGTACGACCTATAGGGGATCGTGTGAAAGAGTCACTATTCAATATCATTGGCGCTGATATTCGCGAGGCGAGGCTCTTAGATTTATTCGCCGGTACGGGAAGTGTTGGGATTGAAGCGCTAAGCAGAGGTGCAGCTCGAGTAGTTTTTATCGATGAGAACAGAAAGGCGATTGAAACAATCCGCAAAAACCTCGAGCACACGAGACTGCAGGAAGTGGCGGATGTAGAGCAGCGTGACGCTTTCCAATTTCTGCGGTACAAGCCTATGATAGACCCGTTTGATTATATCTATGTTGCACCACCGCAATACAAGGGAATGTGGCTTAAGGGAGTTAGGGCGGTAGATGACAATGTGGCCTGGTTGAATCCAGATGCATGGGTCATAGCCCAGATTGATCCGGATGAATACGAAGAAATGGAGCTAAGGTTTTTGGTGGAGTTTGACCAACGGCAGTACGGGAAAACCTTACTTGTCTTTTATGAATGGCCGGGCATGTGATTTTGTGCGAGGGAACTCAAGATTGAATTGCGGGCGGTCTTTTTGATCGCCCTTTATCGTTCTACAAGGAAGAGTTCACCATCTACAGGTTCACCAAGTAGCCGGTCACCGTCCAGAATTTTCCGCAGAAAATGATACATCGTGAAGAGTTCAAGCGCGAAGGGCGGGAACCCCAGCAGGCCTAGAAGAGGCATTTTCCCATAATGTAAACCGAAGATCCGGAGTGGCTCAGGCACCAAATAAATCCAATGCCCACCCCCATAATGGAACGCCTGAAAGTTCCAAGCCTCCCAGAGGAAGCCGCAAACTAGCCCACCTGCGAGCAAGGATAGGATTGGCCAATATGTCCGTTCTCGCAGCATTCTTCGAAACGATGTCGCTCCCATCCGGTCGTTGATCGGATCGATCAACAGGATAAAACCGATCCAGATGGATCCAAACAGATAGGAAGCGATCGGTGTGGGAAGCAATAATGGGATCACAACCATGAGTAGTCCGCATAGAAACCAAAGCCAGCCGGCGCCAATGAATACTTCATCGATCCTGATTTGGAGATGGCGCAGAAATCGTGTGGGCTTGAAAGTAGAGATGATCTCCGAGGAGATGAATACGCCGGGCATGATTGTGGCGAAAGACCAAAAATAAGCGAAATCACGAATAATGGGGTTGTCTGGAACACAAAAGTATGCCCAGTTCTGAATGTGAAAATTGAGAACTTCAAAGAGCAGCCAGATACCAACCGAAAACAGCAAGACGAGGGGGAACTCCCTTCGTCGGGTCGTTAGCCAGGAACTTCCTTGGCGGCGATAGAGGAATGCATCTGCGGCCAAGATATAGCCCGTCCACATAATCGGCGTAAGCCAGACGGCGGCGAAATAGACGTCCATGACAAGCAGGATTTCACCGATGCCCATTGTGGCGAGGCCTAAGATGCCATATAGCGGGAATTTGTGTTTATCTGTGGTTTTCACGGGTTGAAGTGGATACTTGGACTCCCATCTTCAGCGAACGTGGTCACGGCGCAATAGGGTTGTTTATTGTGATAGCTCTTTATGGCGCGAGGCAGGAGCGCAGGCAAATCCTCCACTAATGTCTGCTTATCAAAGTCTTCCAGGTCAATCCATTCTGGCGTTCCTTCGCAGGAACTGTGGGTCTCCGAGACTTCGATTTCGCCGACAAAGATATATAGGCCGATCCCTGGCGAATTCCCAACATCAACAGTGACAACACCGGAAAGATAGAGAGAAGAAGGGGACAGGATCAACCCCGTCTCCTCTTTGATCTCGCGTAGAGCTGCGCCCCGTGGATCTTCGCCCCGCTCGATATGACCCCCAATCCCATTCAAAAGGCCAGACCAAGGGCCGCGGCCCTCGGCAATCCGGATGAGAAGGACCTGCTCCTCGCACAGCAGGAAGGATAAGCAGCGAGGCAAAACTGAGTATCTCCCCGCTTGAACTTGTTGGCCCGGGAGCGACATCAGGAATTCTTTTTCGCTTTAGTCATCCAGGTCACTAACATCTCCTACTCCACCACTTTCGGCGAGGTAAGACTCGATTTCAGGTTGAATTGGAACTACCTTTGTATATCTCTGGACCATCTCGCGCGTCCCGCCGACATTCAGGCGTTCAAAGAGGAGTTTGAACTGCTCCTCCCATTTCTTCTCGATCGTATGGATCGTGCTTTCGGGTAGGTCCCAGAGCGCTTGCTTGAAGGGACCAATGGCTCGCTTGCGTGTCTTGTAATAGAACTGATCGTCGGTCTGACCTTCCTTGCGTTCGTTACTGTGATTATCGCGGAGGTAGGCGAAGATCTCCTCGAGAAGATCTGAGGGGAGTTCATCGTACAGCATATTTTGGAAGCCTGTAGCAAGATGAACTTCAAGCGTGTTCGCCTCGGCGAAACGGCTGAAGGCCTCCTCTGGTAGAGTAGAAGCTCCGTGCTGGACCGCGCCGCCCATCCCATATTCCTTGGCAACGGCTGATAGTTGCTGCAATATGTCGAAATCCACACTAACTTCTGCGATGGACCCATCCGGTAAAACGACGCCGCCATGTGATGTGCCGGTCTGGATGCTGATCTTGGAGAGGTCCGCGGCGGCTGGAAGCCTTGCTTCCATCTCTTTGTCGTACCCCTCCATGAAAGCTCGCAGCTCGGGTTCGGTGCTATTAACCCCGCCGACCTCGCCGATCTCACCACCCAGAGATATCGTCACGCCTTCCGGCTCTAAGTTGCGAATACCGGCTGCGAGTTCGGCGCAGCAGGTATAGTTGACTTCTTGCTGCTCAGGAATCGTTTCCTTGCTCAGGTCGACGAGAGTCGAGGTATCGATATCGATGTTGAAGAAACCGGCCGCGACCGAGTCCCGCGACAGTTCGAGAATTGCATCAGTCTCTGAGTTCGGATCTTTTGCATACTTGCTTGCGCTTACTTGATAGTGATCCCCCTGAATGAAAACTGGGCCCTCATAACCTTCGGCGATTGCCGCGGCGAGAATGTTGGCTGCATACTCCGCGGGGCGCTGGTCGGTGTACCCCATCTCTGAACGAGCGATCTCAAAGATCATAGCGCATGAGTCAGTCGCTACAGCGGATCTAAAGACGGTTCTTGCAGCATTAAAGGGCAGGGCGCGCAGGTTAATCGCCGGGACGGTGAAATCATCAGGCGTCTTGCCCTGGCCGCGTGCCAGATAAAAATCATGGATAGAGGCGGGGATTACACCCATCTCGAGGGCACACGCCCGAATAAGCCACTGAGCGAGCGCTTTCTCACGAGGATCACCGAGTGCTGCCGTTCGAACAATTTTATCGATATTTTCTACAACTACTTTGGAATCGCGCACCGATACCACGGGACCTTTGCCGATACGAATAGAATCACCGAGCGGTTTTGCGACTCGCAGCAATTCATCAATTAAAGCCATTGAGTTCCCTTCCTTTCAATTCAATGCATAGTTACTATGTGTGAATTATACTTGTTTCACTTCATAGTGGAGGGATCATTGTCAGCGTTTCGTCAGTCAGCTGTTTGTGATAAAGGTGGCATGAAGATATAATCTACTTAGATTAGTGTATCGTATTGTGCATGTAGAGTGAGGAGAGAATTATGAACGATCCCCTTGATAAAATCACTGCAGGAGATAATCTTATTGGTAAGATTCGGAACTTCCTGGCCGGTTTTGTCGGGTATGTTGAGCGAGATAACCGTAGGGAAGCTGATAAATTGCTGCGACTGACCGTAGCCCAGCGTTTCGAAGAACAATGGGAGCGAATATCAGAGCTTCAGCGGCGGTTGATTAAAGAAAATCAACTCGAACAAGTAGATGACTTGGAAGAAGCGGCGATCAAGCTGCGTGCTTTTGTGAATCGGATTAGGAACGCGTCCTATGGTTATTCAGGACTTTTTGATGCCGTCCAAATAAACAGCAAGGAACTAGAGCAGATCTATAAATATGACGTCGCTCTGCTTGAGGGAGTCGATCAGGTCTCCAATGCTATCGACAACCTCGGCGCGTCACTCGGGACGGATGGCTTCCCCGCTGCCATTAGGCACATGGTCACTCTCAGTGAAGAGACCATCAGTACTTTTGACCGCAGAGAGGAAGTAATTTTAACTAACGTCGACTCAACTGGAAGTGAGGAGTAAAGAAGATGGCTCGCATATTTGATGTTATCGAATACCCAAGCGAGATGGATGGTGAGATCGTTCATCGATTCCCGGAAGATACTGCCGGGGATTTTCGCATCGGCAGTCAGGTCATTGTACGTGAATCTCAAATGGCGGTTTTTTACCGAGACGGGAAAGCACTCGACACTTTCGGTCCGGGCCGTCATACGATAGCGACTGCGAACATTCCCTTGTTGATCGACCTGATCGGCAAGGCTTTCAACGATCGTTCGCCGTTCACGGCTGAAGTGTTTTTTGTATCGACACGTGAATTCGCGGATGAGAAATGGGGAACCCCCCAGCCAATTCTGGTGCGCAATCCCGGTATGGGACTCGGCGTAGCTCTGCTGCAGGGGTTTGGAACTTACAGTTATAAAGTTGCAGATCCTCAGCAGTTTGTAGCTCAAATCGTTGGTGTAACTGGAATCTACACCACAAAAGATATCGAGGCACGGTTGCGCGCAATGCTGCTCTCCAAGCTTCAAGATCTTCTTGGTGAGACGGCGCAAGAGACGAGTGTTCCTGAACTCATCGGCCTGGTCGAGGAGCTCGGTATTGGCGTAAAAGCTAAAACGTTAGATGAGTTTAAAGCCATCGGATTGTCTCTGCTGTCCTTCTATATTGAGAGCTTGAAGCCATCCGAAAGATCCGCGGAAGAATTGCGGGCAATGGGTATGCTCGACATGGAAACCTACACACAGCTTCAAGCTGCAGATGCGATGCGCGATGCTGCGCAAAATCCGTCTGGTGGTGCAGGGCTCACGGCTGGAATCGGGGCGGGGATGGGCATCGGCAGCGCGATTACAGACAGCCTGAAGAAATCTAGTAGTGGATCAGGTGCTGATGTTCCCGCCAGCGCATCTGGACCGCCACCGGTGATGACTCCTTCCGAAGCTGCTGCGTACTTGAAGGTTGCTGAAGAAGACGTGGTCGCAGCGATTGAAGCCGGAGATATTAAAGCAAAGAAGATCGGGAAAGCTTTCCGGATCTCGAAAGAAGCACTTGACGAGTTTCTAAGCAGCTAGGCTCCCGAGAATAAAAAAAAGCATAGATAGAAAAAGGGGCTGTTCCCTAAGGGCAGCCCCTTTCGATTATTAAACGTGGTGACGCACAGCACGGGTGGGCCCGAATTTCAATTCACTTTGAGATGGCTTATGCAGAGGGGTATGTCGCCGCTGTGCCCTTACATATCTTGAAAACGAATAGAGAACGGGCCAATACATCGGTCGGCCCCTCCGAGATGTTGATGAAGAAACGGGTGTTTACCGTTTCTTTTTTATTAATCTAATCCATATCTTCAGGGATAATGTTGAATGCACTTACCAGTTGAAGAATTTCTTCGGCGGAAAATGACTTCTGACGTTCTAGCCGCCTGATGTATGACTTGAGTTTCTTGCGATGAGCCGCCGGGATGGGTGAACCATCTGAGTTGATAGTTGTGCCGCTGGCGATGAATACTAGGAGAGGGTTTACGTGTATTTCGGAAAGATCGGGAAGCTTTTTTGTTAACGCTTGCTTCATCGACTTCGTTTCACGTGCTGCATTTCGTTCAAGATCTTTAAGTAGTTTTTGGCTCCGGCCGAATCTGCGTTTGGCACGTTTGTGAATCCACTGGTCCGATTCGTAGCGAACCTCGCCCTGTTCATCTCTGGGCAAAAGCGCGAATACGCCTGCAGGTGTGAAAAGAGCGTGATTTGTACCCAGGTAATAGTGAAACATGGCGTAATTGTCGCCCAGACCCTTAAGCGAATCGTCAAGGACCTGGTCTATTCGGGGAGTGCGACCGAATCGATTATGTATGGCTGTGCCGAGTTGCGAGAAGAGACCTCCCGCCAGCATTAAACCAAAAGCGAGAGAGAGGAGTTCTGGTTGGAGGAAGACGATGATCACCGCGGCGAATGATGCTCCTAGCCCACCGAACATCATCAATCGCCCCAGGAATTTATTCCGCTTAATAAGACGTTCGTTGCGATATAGCTGCATTTAATGCTCCCAGCGTTTTAGTACGAGACAGGCGTTCTGCCCTCCAAGCCCAAAGGAGTTGGAGAGTATTGTGTTTACCTTAACCTGCCTTGACTCGTTGGGTACGTAATCTAGATCCAATTCAGGATCCGGAGTTTCGTAATTGATTGTTGGGTGAATTGCGCTGTTGTGTAGGGTCAGTGCACACGCGATCGCTTCGATCGCGCCCGAGGCGCCCATTGCGTGCCCGACCATTGATTTCGTTGAGGAGATGGGGATCTGGTAGGCATGGTCACCGAAGAGTTTCTTAATTGCGGCGGTTTCTGTAGCGTCATTTGCCGGAGTGGAAGTTCCGTGGGCGTTAATGTAATCAATTTCCCCAGGGTGAATTCCGGCGTTCTGAATTGCTAGGTTCATCGCTCTCACTGCGCCCTCTCCTCCGGGATCGGGCGCTGCTATATGAAAGGCATCGCTTGATGAAGCATATCCAGCAACCTCAGCGTAAATCATTGCCCCACGATTTTTTGCATGATCGAGTGACTCGAGAATTAGACATGCAGACCCCTCTGAATACACAAATCCCTCTCGCTTTTCATCGAAGGGCCGCGAAGCTTGTTCCGGAGAGTCGTTGAAGCTTGTGGGGATGGCACGCATGGCGGAGAAACCACCGATAATATAGTCCGTAATGAGCGCATCTGTGGCTCCAGCGATTATGACATCTGCCCATCCGTTTCGGATGGCCTGTGCTGCCTCACCGACAGTTTGTGTTCCGGTGGCACAGGCGGTTGAGATTGTGATGTTAGGTCCATGCGCCCCGAAGTATTTGGCAACATGGAATGCGGGCATATTCGCAAGAGTGGATGGAAGCACGAATGGGTTAACCTTGGATAGTCCCTTCTCTCGAAGCGCATAGACTCCTTCCATGCCTCGATCCCACCCTCCTATGGCTGTGCCAAAGTAAACCCCCACACGTTCGGGTTCCGCATTATCTTGGGGAAGGGTTGCGTCATCCATGGCTTTGATCGCAGCAGTCAAACCGATCTGGGAACTTCTTGATATCCGACGAGCTTCTTTCGCAGGCATATATTGAGAGGGATCAAAGTCGGGGATTTCACCCGCTATTTGGCAGGGCAGATCGCTGGAATCGAATTGTGTGATTTTCCGTATCCCAGACTGGCCTTGCAGGATGGAATTCCAGAAGGTCTCTTTGTCGGATCCCAGACATGTGACCATGCCTATACCGGTGATCACAACGGTGTTGTTGGTGTTTTGCCTGTTGGTCAAGTGGTGTTCTCCTATTTCGCAGCCAATCGTTCTCTGATCGCTGATTGCGTGGCTGCTAATACGTCGCCTTCGACCGCCTGACGGGCAACGCGAATCGCATTGACAAGCGCCTTGGTATCAGATCGCCCGTGACCGATAAAGACGAGTCCATTTACACCTAAAAGTGGTGCTGCGCCATATTCCGATGGATCGAGAAGCTTGCGCACATGTGCGAAGGCTGGTTTAGCGAGTAGGCCTCCGATCGAGGAGATGGCGCTGGACCGGATTTGATCATGGATGATCTCGACGAGAAATTTGCTTACAGCCTCGATAGCTTTAATAAACACGTTCCCGTCGAAACCATCAGAGACTACGACATCAACTTTTCCGGCGAAGATTTCCTTCGGTTCGACATTGCCGATGAAATCTAAGCCAGAGGCCTCCAGGAGTGGGTAGGTGTCCTTTACAAGCATGTTGCCTTTTCCGGGTTCCTCACCGTTTGAGAGCAGACCGATACGTGGGGATTTCTTATCGAATGCTTGAGAGACATATACCGCTCCCATCAAGGCGAATTGAAGCAAGTACTCCGGTCGGCAATTAGTATTCGCGCCGATGTCGATCATCACGGAATAGCCATCCTGCACGGGAAATGCTCCAGCGAGGCCCGGACGTTTAATGCCTCGGATGCGACCGAGCCGGAATAGGGCCGTCGCCATCGCACCGCCAGTGTTGCCTGCGGTGACGAACGCATCGGCTTTTCCCTCTTTGATGAGATCCATACCAACAGCCATCGAAGTTTCCGCTTTTCCACGGGCGGCTTTAGCGGGTTTGTCCGTCATCTGCAGAACTTCGGGCGCGTGTACGATCTCCACTGCGTTCGGGTCACCGCCAATATCAGCGAAGAGAGCCTTTAATTTGGCTTCGGGACCGACGAGTAAGATCGGTTCCCCCCAGAGTTTATAAGCTTCGAGCGCGGCATGTACTTCCGGGCCAGGGTGGGTGTCGCTTCCCATAGCATCAAGGACTATTCGCATCGCAACTTACTCCTTACTAAACTAACCCTGGAGCAGGGTCAGATCCATCGTATAAGAACTTGAAGCCACTTTGTGCATACATTTGAGATTGCTACGCCAATGACCGCATATAAAAAGTTGACATTCATGGTGTGTGGGCTATAATACCGCGGTTCCAACAAAAATCGCGCTGGTGCTGGAATTGGCAGACAGGCATGGTTGAGGGCCATGTGCCGAAAGGCGTGCGGGTTCAACTCCCGCCCAGCGCACAAACGAAAGGTCGCCATTGGGCGGCCTTCTTATGTTATTGTGAAAAATGTCCCCGCTTTTCAGCGCCAGTGTCAGTCGAATCCCGATGTAGACAAATGCGATATATATGTTAACGAAAGTGAGGGAACCGCACAACAGCTCCCGATTCCAAGCTCGAAATGCGTTGAACTTTCTCCTGACCAACCTTTATTAATGTTGCAGAATCTGAGAGAGGAAGAGCTTCGTTCGCTCTTCCTTCGGGTTTGTGAAAAGGTCATGGGGAGTTGTGTGCTCGACGATGAGCCCCTCATCCATGAAGACTATTTCATCTGCAGCGGCGCGGGTAAAGCCCATTTCGTGCGAAACGACTAACATTGTCATGCCTTCCTTTGCAAGATCGAGCATGACGTCTAGCACCTCTTTAATCATCTCCGGGTCGAGCGCGCTGGTGGGCTCGTCAAAGAGCATAATCTTGGGATCCATCGCCAGAGCGCGTGCGATTGCTACCCGCTGCTGCTGACCGCCCGAGAGTTGAGAAGGGTATACATCTGCCTTTTCCGGAATACCCACCCTTTCTAATTGCTTCATGGCAATCTCTGCAGCTTCCGACTTGGATCGTTTCCGCACAACCTTCTGCGCGAGGGTGACGTTTTCAATCGCCGTGAGGTGAGGAAAAAGATTGAAAAGCTGGAAAACCAGGCCGATCTCCGCGCGCACTTCGTTGAGGTGTTTCTGATCCGTGGTGAGCAGCTCGCCGTCTATCCAGACATCTCCCTTGGTTGGAACTTCCAGATGATTAACGCAGCGCAGCAGGGTCGATTTCCCCGATCCGCTGGGGCCGATGATCACGACGACCTTGCCGCGTTCAACCTTTATGCTGACGCCATTCAGGGCGTGTACCTGATCGAAATGCTTGTGGAGATTTTCGACCACGATGATGTGTTGAGCGTTAGTCATTTCTACGAAGCCGCCTTTCAAAAGCCTGGAGCAAAAGGGATAGAGCCACGGTCATCGTCAGGTACATTACGGAAAGTGTCATATAGGCTTCGCGGAAGCGGAAGGTGCTTCCAGCGTATAGCCTGGAAACCTGGGTGATATCGCGCACAGCTAACACGGATACAAGCGAAGAATCCTTCACCATGGCTACGAAGTCGTTACCGAGAGCTGGTAGAACATTGCGAATAGCCTGGGGGAGGATGATGTGATACATCGCCTGGCCGTAACTCATACCGAGAGAGCGCGCAGCTTCCATCTGTCCACGTCCAATGGACTGAATGCCGGCACGGAATATTTCGGCGATAAACGCACCGTACGTCACTGACAGAGCAACGGTGGCGCGGACCGTCATGGGGAACGATTTGTTGCTAAAGGAAGTTAATGCCACGGCGAGAGGGGTGATCCCCTGCTGCCCGAACCAATGACCGAGGTTGTTAAGTCCATCAACTACGGCTGGCACACCTACAAGGGCGATAAAGAAGATGAGCACCATAATGGGCACACCGCGGATGAGCTCGACATAAAGGCGTGCCAGGTTGTTCAGGAATACGTTGCTGGAGAGCCGGCTCAGACCGGTTATTAAGCCCAGAAAAACCGCGATGAAGTATGAAATCAGGGAAATACTTGCGGTAACTTTAAGACCCGCTTTAATCCAGAGAAAGGCCTCACGATAA